>JARLIH010000255.1 GCA_031291845.1 Isosphaeraceae bacterium
GTATCGGTGTTCTCGAGAAAGCCGGTGTTCGGCTACCGCCTTGTAGCTTTCGCCAGCGTGGCTATTGCCGTCCTGGGCTTCCTGGTTTGGGGACATCATCTGTTCGTCAGCACGCAGTCCGTGTATGCCGGCCTGGTGTTTTCGTTCCTCAGTTACTTTGTAGCCATCCCCTCGGCGATCAAGGTGTTCAATTGGACGGCCACGCTGTATAAAGGGTCGATCTCATACGCGACTCCGATGCTGTATGCGTTCGGCTTTATCGGGCTGTTCACCATCGGGGGGCTGACGGGTCTGTTCGTCGCATCGCTGGGGTTTGACGTTCATGTCACGGACACTTACTTTGTAGTGGCGCATTTCCACTACATCATGGTGGGCGGGACCATCATGGCGTACCTGGGCGGCTTGCACTACTGGTGGCCCAAGATGACGGGCCGGATGTATCCCGAGCTGTGGGGCAAGCTGTCGGCGCTGACCGTCTTCATCGGCTTCAACCTGACGTTCTTCCCCCAGTTCGTGCTCGGCTACCTCGGGATGCCCCGGCGCTACTATGAGTATTCGTCGGAGTTCCAGGTCTTGAACGTGATGTCCACGGCCGGTGCGTCGATTCTCGCGGTGGGCTACCTGCTCCCCCTGGTCTACCTGATTCTCTCGCTCTGGATCGGCCCGCGGTCGGGCAACAACCCGTGGGCCGCGAAGGGCCTGGAGTGGGAGACGACCTCGCCGCCGCCCAAGGACAACTTCGACGTGACGCCCATCGTGACGGAGGAGCCGTACTCGTATGCCCCCGAAGGAGGAGCCTCCCATGGCTGACGTCGCCGAAGCCCACGCTCATCCTCACTCGCCCCACCTGGCGCACCAGTTCGAGGACATGGGCCAGCAGCGCGCCACGGCCAGCCTCGGCATGTGGACCTTCCTGGCCACCGAGGTCATGTTCTTCGGCGGTATGTTCGCGGCCTACTGCATCTATCGGTTTACCAACCCGGACGCGTTCGCGCTGGCGTGCCGGCACCTGAGCTGGAAGCTGGGGAGCCTCAACACGGCCGTCCTGCTCTCGAGCAGCCTGACGGTCGCCCTGGCGGTCCACGCCGGCCAGACCGGCGACCGCAAGGGACAGGTCCGCTACCTGATGCTGACGATCGTGCTGGGCCTGGCGTTCCTCGGCATCAAGGCCGTCGAGTACTGGACGGAGTTCGAGGACCACCTGGTGCCGTTCTGGAACTTCAGCGTGACGGCCCTCCACGCGCCGGCGGACGCCTCGGAGCGGACGCTCAAGCAGGCGGAGATGTTCTTCGTCTTCTACTTCTTCATGACGGGCCTGCACGCCTTCCACATGATCATCGGGATCGGCGTGTTCATCGCGGTCGCGGCCATGGCCGAACGCGGCCGGTTCACGCCCGAGTACCACACGCCGCTGGAGCTTTCGGGGCTCTACTGGCACTTCGTCGACGTCGTCTGGGTGTTCCTCTATCCCCTGCTCTATTTGATCGACCTCCACAAATGAGCGAGCACATCGTCTCGAAAAAGAGCTACGTGACCATCTACGCGGTGCTGATGGGACTGCTCGTGCTGACCGTCGCCGCGGCGTTCATGGACCTCGGGCGGTTCAACCTGACGGTCTCGCTGGGGATCGCCGTGGTGAAGGCGCTGTTCATCATCGCCATCTTCATGCACGTGCGCTACAGCGAGCCCCTCGTGTGGATCTTCGCCGGCGCGTCGTTTCTCTGGCTGGGCATCCTGATCTCACTGACCCTGGCCGACTACCTGACGCGCGGGATGGTGCCGATCGCCGGGAAGTGAGGCCCTTGCAGGGTGGATCAGCCCGTCAGGGCACCAATCCACCGCGCGCCGAAGGCAGTGAATTGGAGCCGTTGCGGGCTGATCGACCCTACGGTGATACGGGGAGATGGCTCGCTCGCTCGACCTCAACCGACCGGCGGGGGGTTCCGCTCGGCGAAACCGCGCTGGTGCCAGTAGGGGTACGGCAGCGTCGTGGCGCTGGCGGCGTCGAGCTTGGCGACCTGCGCCGGGGTGAGGTTCCAGCCGACGGCGCCGAGGTTCTGGCGCAACTGTTCCTCGTTGCGGGCGCCGATGATGACGCTCGCGACGGTTGGCCGCTGGAGTAGCCAGTTCAGGGCGATCTGGGGGACGGTCTTGCCGGTCTCCTTGGCGACCTCATCGATCGCATCAACGACACCGTAGACGTACTCGTCGGCGACCGGCGGTCCGATGTCGGTCACGCGCTGGTTCTGGAGGCGGCTCGTCTCCGGGAGTGGTTGGCCGCGGCGGATCTTACCGGTGAGGCGGCCCCAGCCGAGGGGGCTCCAGACGACCGCGCTGACCTTTTGGTCGAGACCCAGCGGCATGAGCTCCCACTCATAGTCGCGGCCGACCAGCGAGTAGTACGCCTGGTGCGCCACGTAGCGGGAGAGGCCGTAGCGGTCCGACACCGCGAGCCCCTTCATCAGGTGCCAGCCCGAGAAGTTCGAGCAGCCGATGTAGCGGATCTTACCCGCGCGCACGAGGTCGTCGAGGGTGCCGAGCACCTCCTCGGCCGGCGTGAGCGCGTCGAACCCGTGCAGTTGGAACAGGTCGATGTAATCGGTGCCGAGCCGCCGCAGGCTCCCCTCGATGGACCGGATCAAATGGTAGCGCGACGAGCCCACGTCATTGGGCCCCTCCCCGAAGCGGAACGTGCTCTTGGTCGAGATGATGACCCGGTCGCGCCGGCCTTTGATCGCCTGGCCCAGGATCTCTTCGGCCAGTCCGTTCGAGTAGATGTCGGCCGAGTCGAACATGTTCAGGCCGGCTTCGAGGCAGACGTCGACGAGGCGCGTCGCCTCGGCAACGTCGCTCTCGCCCCAGGCCTTGAAGAACTCGTTGCCGCCGCCGAACGTGCCGGTGCCGAAGCTCAAGGCCGGCACCTTGAACCCCGAGCCGCCAAGTTGTCGGAATTCCATCGCGTGAGTTGCTCCAGTGAAGTCATCGAAAAGTACGTGGTGCGCGCCACGGGCCGAACGGAATCGTATCAACGAACCGGCGGACGGCTAGAAGACAAGTGTTCTGTTTCTCCCCTTGCGACGGCCAGCGCGTCGCTGTTCCTATGGCCGGTCGCCATAGCCGTTGAAGAGGACAACGCGTTCCGCCGGGCCGTCGAGCTTGATCCGGATGAACGGAACTTGGTCCCCCGGTACGGAAGTGGGGCCGACCGCCAGGGGCGGATCGGTGCGCCAGGTCTCGAGCCAGTGCAGGCTGAGCACGACCTCGCCCCCGTCGGGGACGACGCCGGACAGCTCGACCCGGTTGGCGTCGACCGCTGAGACCTGCCCCGTCCCCCGCAGGAAGAACGAGTGCGGGCGCTCGATCCGGTAGATGGCGTAGAGGCTCTCGGCTTCGGACAGGTACTTCATCGCCGTGGCGGGGTCGGTGCGTTGCTGGAACACCTGCAAGGTGTGCGGCTCGGGCGCGAAGCGGCGGTAGGGCGTGCCGTAGCGGGGCACGACCGCGATGCGGCGGGCTGCGGGCAGGTGGTCGAAGGTAAACCGCGACAGCGGCGACCAGCAGACGACCCACCCGATGTTGTACCGATCGAAATACGCCGTTAGCTCGCCGGGGCTCCACTGTTCGATGTAGCGGCCGCCGAGCTGGAAGTCGCCGAACGACGCTGCGCGGTTGTGGGCGATGAAGGCGGTGTGGTAGAGCCCGCCGATCAGCTGCCGCGCGTCGGGCTGGAGCAGGAAAGGGAGGAGCGGCGTCCAGTGGACGCTCTCGGGGTCCGTTGCCTCGAGGAGCCGGAGCTGGTCCTCGAACAGGACGCGGGCGGAGGGGTCGGTCTTCATCCGGAGCGCCCGGACGAGCGCGTGCATCTCGGGCCGGAGCCCGACGACCAGCGGGCGGCTCCAGGCGATGGCGCAGCGCGCGCCGGCGAAGCGGAACGTGAACGGCGTGGCGAACGCTAGCCCGGCCACCAGCGCGGCCCCGCCGAGCGCGGTGAGCGCACCGCCCCGGCGTCCGCCCCCAAACGCGCGCGTCGCCCAGCCCGCTGTGCGGCATAGCGCCGAGGCGGCCGGCACGGCGAGCAGCAGCACGAGCGGCACCCGGAAGCGGAGCGGCTCCAGCACAAGCGTGACCCCCCAGAGGCTGCCGAAGCCGAACAGGGCGAGCAGCGCCAGCGCCCCCCCGCCGAAGGCCGCCGCGCGCACCCGAGCGCCCTCGGCCCACCAGAGCGCCAGACCTGCCCCGCCCAGGATCAACAGGGCGAGCGTGTTGCGCGAGTCGGGGCCTGGCCCGCGGAGGAAGTACCAGAGGTACCAGGCGGTGTCCGTGCTCATGAAGATAAACGAAGGCGTCCGGATACCCCGGAACCGCCAGAGGGGGACGAGCCAGAACGCGTTCGCGAGCAGCGCCAGCACGGGGGCCGCGACCATCGCCGCCGCCCAGCGCTGGTCGTGGCGCCGGGCCGCGGCGGCGGCGAAGCCGACCACCGCGCCGAGGGCAAGGATCGGCGTCGTGACGTGCGCGAACACGAGCAGCGCCCCCGTCACGGTCAACGCCGCCCAGCGCCCGACGGTCGGCCGGGTGTCGACCCGCAGCGCCAGGCCGATCAAGAGCGGCAGCCCGCCCGAGGCCACCTCAAACGCAAAGAGCCCCGTGCGCCAGAGGTCGGCTGCGAAGCCGGTCCAGAACACGAACCACGCCAGGAGCGCTGCGACCGCCACCTCCGTCTCACCAAGCCCCGCCCCCCACGCGCCCGCGGGGACCATCGCGACCGTGAGTATCAGGCAAACCAGCAGCCCGACCTTGTACGCGGCCGGGCTATACCGTCCGCCGGCGAGCGTCTGAAAGAGGATGGAGAGATTGCTGCTCGAGTCCCACACGGGGGTCTCGGGATAACCCGCCATGAAGAAGGGGTCGTAGCCCCAGGTCGTGCCGTGCTCGTGTAGGAATCGCGCGCCGAGTGCGCCGTGGTACTCGTGGATCGCGTGGTCGACGACCAGCACAGGGGTCTTGGGATCGACGATCGAGCGGATGCTGGGGAACTGGCGGACCGAGAGGGTGATGTGCGCGGCCAGTACGATGGCAAGGAGCGCAACGGCCCAAGGCCGGAATCCAGGGTTCGTCAAGAACGGCCTGACCTCTGGCGAGAAACGAGCGTGTTTTCAGGAGGGGGACGCTCGGTCCGAGCCACGCACCGCGGCTCGGACGGAGCCCGCCCTCCCAGGAATCAGACGGCCTGTAGTGTAGCCCTGTGTCGGGTCGTTGCTCAATAGCTGTCGGCCGCGATGACCTCACCCAGGCTTATCGTACCAAGGCCCCACCAGATGTTCCATCCGATGGAGCTCTTGATAAACTTCACGCTCCCATCGCACATGAGGACGTTGACGCCGCCGGAGTGATTGCTGTTGGCGTTCTGATAGTGCGCGTGTTCGGCTTGGGCGCAGCAGTCCATCCGGCAGGCACTCCACTTGGTGGAGTTGGGCGGGTAGACCGTGTTAAAGAGCGAATAGCCCATCGCGCCGCAGCCCCAGTGTTCCCCGCGGCCGGTCTGACCGTTCGTCAAGAACGCGGTGTAGCAGGTTTGATCGTCTTGCTTCAGCAATTGTAGGGCGTTAGCCAGCCCAGCGACGTTGGTCTGATTCGCGGCCCCCGCGCTGGGTACGTTGCCGGTGGAGTTGCCCGGAAGGGGACCGGAGAACGCGTTGCCCACCAAGGCTTCCGAGAAGGCGATGGTGTTTGAGGTCCCGTCGGTGATATCGGCGACGGCGCTGCCCCGCGCGTAGCCGAAGACCCCCGTGGTATTGACGGCGCCTGGATTGTTGCAGCAGTTAAACGTCGTTGTGCCGATACTGCCGTGATAGCTGTTCAGATTCGTCTTCCCCGCGTTACCGTCGGATGGGCACAAGAACAGGCCAACACGGCTTTGATAGACCGTCGAGTTGATCACAGCGCTGGGTTGGCCGGTCCAGGCCACGGCGAAGTTGAAATTGGCCGCATTGTAAAGCGCCCCTTGCTCAAGGTAGCCGAGCATCAGGGCGTGTGCACTCCAGCTATCCCAAGCGGGGAAGCCCGTCGTGTTGTTGTTGAGGTCGTAAGGACCCTGCGACGATCCCATGGGGAAGGAGTTGATCGATGAGTGATAGTTGTGCATCCCCAAGCCGATTTGCTTGAGGTTGTTGACGCACTGCGCGCGCCGCGCCGCCTCGCGCGCAGCCTGGACTGCGGGTAGCAGCAAGGCGATCAACACCGCGATAATCGCGATGACGACCAACAGTTCAATCAAGGTGAATCCATCCCGCGAACGACTTCGCATCGGAGACCTCCTCGGGTCGCGTCAACGACCCTTACAAGAAAGACGGAATTAAGGCAACGTTCAAACTACCAGCCATCGACCGATCTCTCGGCGGTCCGAGACGTGTCGCCCTAACAGGAATGAGCGACGATTCGGGGCGGGCGTCCTGTCGATCGCGCGGGTCGTCGTGTTTTCAGGTGCCACTTGGTCACTTGGCGGGTGGGCTAGCCTTCTTGGGGGTGTTACCTCCGGATCCTTTTTGGCCCTTCATGAAATCGGCCATGTTGTTCTGGGCTTGGACCTGCTCAGGCGCTGGCGGCGCCTGGGTGCCCGACTGTTTGGAATCGTCGCTACAGCCAACCACGGCGGCAATGACGATCAGAGAAAGTAGCGATATACGCCGTGGATGCCACTCTGGATGCGTGGTTGTCATCAGGCTTGGCTCCGGTCAAGGGTGGGATCAAGAGGCCCTATGATATTGCCTTTGTTGGATTTATTTAATCGGCTTCAACCTACTCCACGGCTGGAGGTGTTGCAAGCGGGCGATTTAACAATTCAATCGTCGGTCGGCAACCAGAGGCTTGACTCCATGAAATCAAGGATCGACCGTAAAGTTCAGTTCATGCATTCGACTCGGGCGCTCTGTCTTCGTCCACGACCTCGAAGACATACCCGTTCGGGTCGCGGAAGAAGAAGCGCTCGAACGGCGTCGGGCGTTCGGCGGCGATCACCTCGGCCCCATGCTGGACGAGCGCTTCTTTGAGCCGTGCGAAGCCCGCACGGGGAAACGAGACGGCCAGGTGCCGGCCGAACTCGCGCTCGTAGGATGGGGGTTCGAAGTCGGCCCGTTCGAGCAGGTGGGCTTCCTGGCCGGGCGCGATCTCGAGCCAGGCGGCGGGGACGTCGATGTTGCCCGGGCGTTCGATCCGCCGCCAGCCCAGGGTGGCCTCGAAGAAGCGGATGGTGCGGGCCAGGTCGCGCGTGGGGAGGGTGACGTGCAGGAAGGCCATGGGGTGCGAGACCTCGGGGCTGGGTCGTTTGAAACGAGCGCTCCCCCGGCCGGGCGGGGGGAGCGCTCCGAGAAGCTTCGGTGTGACTGTCCGGCTCACGGGACGGCCGGCGTGGGGGCCGCCGGTTGTTCGGCCGGTGTGGGCGCTGGGGTGGCGCTGGGGGTGGCGGCCGGCTGGGCGCCCAGGTGCTTCTTGCCGGCGTTGGAGATCAGGTAGCGGAAGTTGCCGCTGGCCTTGTCCTTTGCCCCCTTCTTGATGAGCTTGCGCTCGGCCAGGGCCTCGATGGAGCGCTGTTCGGCCTTCTTCGCGCTCAGGTAGCCGGCCGGGTCGGCCGCGCTGATCTTGGCGAGCAGCTCGCTCTGCGCGCTCGAGAGCTTGACCGGCGCGGCGGGCTTCTTCGCGGCCGGTTCGGCCTGGGGGGCGGCCTTCGTCACCTTGGTTTTCTGGGGCGTTTCCTTCGCCGCGGTTGCCTTACCGCCGGCCTTCTGCGCGGCCGGCGCGTCCTTCGCCTTGGGTTCGCCTGTGGTCTTCTTCGTCGCCATGGTTCGAAACCTCTTGCGAAATGGAATCCACACCCGACGGGTTGTTGCTGCCGAGTGGATGTGGAATCACTCGTCAATATATTCAGGGCGGCCGTTTCGTAAAAGAGCGGAACGCGCGGCTTTTTCACGAATCCCGCCGAATTCTTGGCGACGGCGCTGCGACCCTGCGCGGTGCGCAGACTTTGGCGGGCGACTGTACCCGATCAAGGCGCGGGCGGGGGCTCGTCGAGCGCGACCAGGCGCACGTTGTCGACCGCATAGGCCGCCGGCGGCCAGAAAGGATAGATCAGGACGCGGACGTACTTGACGCTGGGGGTCGCGGCGGTCGGCCGGAACGGCTTGGCCCGGCGCGCGTAGGTCTTCCAGCGGTCGGCGCCCCCCGCGGCGAGCTGGCCCTTCCAGACGTACTTGTGGACGAAGACCTCGCGTTTGCGGCTCGTGTCGGGCTCCTTGCCGGTGCGCCTGGCCTTGAGCACCTCCTGGAACGCCGCCTCGTCGACCCCGAAGGCGGTGTCGGGCTTCTCAGGGTAGCCGACGAGCCAGACCAGGAGCGGCGGTCCTTTCACGTCGAGGGTCAGCCAGTACGCCTTTCCCTTCTCGACGGGCACGGGGTCGCTCCAGAACCAGACGCCGTCGAGGCCGGCGAGCGTGTCGTACTTCGGTTCGACCGTCGCTTGCTTCTTGGGGGCGTCCTTGGGGGAGGCTCCCTGGGCGACCTTGACCCACCAGTCGTACCCCTGCGACTGGAGGATATCGGTGTCGAAGCGGAGGACCTTGGCGTGCGCAGGGTCGTCGTCCTGGATCCAGAAGGAGGAGAGCCCGTCGACCGTCTGCCAGCCGTCGGGCGTGAGGGTGCCCGCCTCGAAGTCCCCATTGGGAAGGAGGTTCTTCGCCCCCGGGGGGATGAGGTTGGCGGGCGCCTCCTCGCCCGCTTTGGGGGCGGAACGCGTGGGCTTGGGCGCGTCGCCGGCCACAGCCGCGAGCGTCAGCGACAGGGCGACGCCGAGCGTGCCGGCGAGACGGGTCAAGCGGGTGTTCATGGCGTGGGTGGTCTCCTCAAGGCTATTGCGGTGGTGGACGGCCGTTCGCCGCAGCGGTAAGACCGCGATCTTTTCACCTCTCCCCCCGGGAGAGGTCAATAAACGTGTCGTTCTAAGGTTTGCTGTTCCTCCCGAGCCTCTCCCTCGCCCGCTGGCTGAACGCGTCGTTCACGCCCGAGGCAATGAGCCGGGCCAGCTCCTTCCGCGCGTCCTCGGGCTTGCCGGACTGGTCGAGCGCCTCGGCGAGCAGCCAGCGGGCCTCGCTCTCGGACGCCGCCCCCGGCGCCAACCCGACGGCACGCGCCAGATGCCGGGCCGCCTCCTTGGGCTGGCCCCGCAACATCAGCAGCTTGCCGCGCCAGAAGAACGTCTGGCCGTTCGGCTTGTCGGTCGGGAACGTCTCGTCCCACTGGTCGACGATATCCAGCGCCGCGCCGAAGTTACCGCCATCGATGTAGTCGCGGATCGCGCCGGGATACGCCCCCACCCTCGCCGCGCGGACCTGGCGGGGAATGAACCGGCCGCCGAGCTTCTCGGCCCGGTCGTACAGGCCGTGCGCGCCGTCGATCTTGCCGTTCCAGAGGAGCACGTCGGCCGCCGCAATCACGGCCCGGCGGTAGGCGGCGAGCGTGGCGTCGTCGAGCTTTGCCCCTTTCACCGCCGCCTCGACCTGTGGCAGGAGCGCACCGGCCTGCTCGGGCAAGCTGCGGTCGATGCCAAGCAGGTGGATCAAGCGCGCGAGCACGTCGAGCCGCTCGGCCGGGGGCGTATCGTCGGTCAGCGACGCCTGAAAATGGCCGACGGCTTCCTCGACTCCCCCCTGCCCCAGTTGCAAGGAACAGTCGGCCATCAGCCGGCGCATCCGGGGGACGGTCTTCGGGTGGCTCACCCCGAACCGCTCGACGTACCGCTTGCCCGCCTCCAGGGCGGTCGCGGGCTCCTCGCTCTCGGCCAGCAGGTGCGCCAGCTCGCGCAGGCCGGGGGCGTCGAGCTTGGCCAGGTCGTAGGTGCGCGTCAGCTTCGCGTAGTCCCGAGGCCGCCCTTCCAAAAACTGGTCGGTGACGTTCTCGATCTCGAACACCGTCAAAGGCCAGCGCACCGCTTTCCCGCCGGCTTTGAGCGTGACCTCATACGTTCCGAGGGCGAGGTAGACGTGCTCGACCTTGGCCCCACTCGCGGTCTGGCCGTCGCCGAACTCCCACTGACAGTCCGCCCCCTCCGTCGCCTGGAAGCGAACGCGCGTGTACTGCCCCTCGTGGCGGTCGGTCGGCCAGATCGAGTCGACCACGACCGGCTCGAACGCGGGGAGCGCCTGGCCGTCGGGCCCTTCGTAGCGTGCCACCTTCGCATCCAGCGGCGCAACAAAAACCGACTTGGGGATCGGCTCGAACGGCCCGTCGTCGCCCGAGGGGCGCCAGCCGAGGTAGGCCATCTGCTCCAGCGCCACCTCTTCCTGGTAATACTCGAGGTAGTGCGGACCCGCGGGCAGGTCGACGGTCGCGTTCTTCTCCCCGCGCATCCCGCGCTCGACCGTGTGGCGCCCGGGCCAGTGGACCAGTTCCTTGCCGTCGAGGAACGAGAACGACGCCTCGTTCGACGCGGTGCAGAACTTGTACTTCCCCGCCTTCGGCACCTGGATCCAGCCGCGATAGATGCTGATGTATCCGTCGGACGACCCGAACGGGTTGAACCCGTCGGCGACACGCCGCTGGTAGCGTGCGCCATCCTTGGCGGGGCTCGCGGCGATCAACCGGGCCATTTCCTCGACCGTTTTGGGGTTCTCGCCGGCCGGTCGCCGGAGGGTTTGAAGCACCAAGCCCTGCCGCGGAATCCAGTCCCCCTTCGGCGGTCCGGCCCCAACCCCTAGCGCCTCTGGGACCTGCTCCGCCGCGCGCGCAGCCCCCGGGTTCCCGAAGTAAACAAAGTACCGCCCTGGAGCCGCGCGGAACGAGAGCAAGGCGTAACGGGGCGCATCATGGAACGCGACCTGAAACGGGGCCGGCTTGCCGCCGGCGTCAACCACCCGGAAGTCAGCCCCGTCGGGCCTGCCGCGACCCTGACACAGCACGCGCAGGGCGGCGGTGTCGGCCCCGGGCTCGGCCTGGCCTTGGCTGACCTCAACCAGAGCGCGAGCCGACCAGCCGGGCAAGTGCCATGAATCGGCGGATCGGGATTCACCGCAGAGCACGCAGAGGACGCAGAGAGAAAGACCGAGAGAGAGAGAGTTTTTGGAAGAGGGAGCGACTTTTGTCTTTTTTGATGGATGTGGCTGTTTCATCACTTCTCCTGCTCTTCTCTTTTTCTCGGTCTTCCTCTCTGCGTGCTCTGCGGTGACATCCTCTTATTTTTCCGCCGACAGGGCTTTGAAGTAGCTCTTCAGCAGCGACTCATACCCCGCCGGGTATCCGTCGTCGGCCGCCTGGAGCAATTCGCTACGGAGCTGGGGCGGCAAGTCGCGGGCGCGGCTGAGCTGGGCGGCGGTGGCCGAGTCGGGCTCGAACGCCGACTTGAGCTGCCCCAGGGCCACCCTGCGCTTGCGGGCGGCGTCCTGGTAACGGAGGTCGCGCAGGTCGGTCTCGGCCGACTTCATCAGCTCGATGCTCTGCGAGAGCCGGCGGTTGCCCATCCCCGCGGTGTCGAGCTTCTTGGCCACCTGTTCGGCCTTCTCACAGAGCCCGGCCTGTTTCTCGGTGAGCCGGCCGATGTCGCGGACGAAGTCGGGGGGCGTGCCCCCTTGCAGCCCTTTGCGGCCGGAGCCGGCCTTCTTGCCGCCGCCGGTCGAGCCGTTGGGGTCGGAGCGGCCTTCCTGCTTGAGCTGGCCCGGCTCGTAGCGCTCGTTGTTCACGCGTGCGGGGGTCTTGCGCCCTTGGAGTGCGCGGGCCGTGTCGCCGACCATCTGGCCGGACGACTTGCCGCGGCGGCCGTCCCCCGCGCGGCCCGAGATTTCCATGTTGTTCGGCAGGTCGTTCCCGGTCTTCCCCTTGGCCGAGAACGAGCTGATCGGCCCGTCGGCGACGCCCCACCCGGCCTGGTTCAGGTTGTCGCCCCAGGCCGAGGTGATGTCGTCGGCCTCCTCGTCGAACTCGTCGGCCTCCTGGAGGAGGTCGCCGACCATGTCTTCGAGCGCGGTGGGAAGCGCCATCTCGAGGATCTTCATCGGCTTCTTGTCGAGCGGCTCTTCGAGGACCCACTTGGCGGCGTCGGGCGCGTCGGGCATCCACATCTCGAGGTCTTCGAGCATCTTCGTGGCCAGGCTTGCGCCGAGGTCTTCGAGGGCGACTTCGATCTTCTCGGCCTTGGGGCGGTTGGCGGCTTTCTCGATCTCCTCGAAGACGCGGTTCACGTCCTCGCGCAGCGTGAAGTCGTCGGTGAACCCGGTCGGCAGCTTGGCGAGCTCGGCGACGGTCCCCTTGGCCCACTTCTCCCACGCCTTGCGCAGGTCTTCTTGCTCCTTGGCCGCCTGGGCGGATTCTTCCTTGAACTCGTCGGCGGGCTTCTTCGGGAGCGCTTCGAACTTGGCGGCGAGCTCGGTCTGGTCGGCGGTCAGGCGTTCGAGATCCTTGATCATCTGGCCGAGGACCTGGCTCGTCGCGCGGTGGGCCGGCTGATCGGTCTTGGCCATCTTGCGCAGGGCCTCTTTCGCCTGTTCGTTGCGCTGGAGACGGGCGAGCAGGCTTTCGAGCTGGGCGATGATCTGGTCCTGGATCGGCAGCGAGCGGGTGCGCGCTTCGTCGGCCGCGGCGGGGTTGGCGGCATCGCGGCCGGTTTCAAACAATTTGATCGCGTCGGCCATGAGCCCGGCGGCCAGGTCGTCGAGGGCGGCGACGATCGTGCCGACGGGGAGCCCGTCCTTCTCCATGGCGCGGGCGAGCTGGCCGGTCTTGGTGCGGATCAAGGTCTCGCGCTTGACCAAGGGGTCGAACGGGCCGCCGGAGGCGGTCTGCGCCCGGTTCTCCTTCTGGAGGCGGGCGAGCGCTTCGAGCATCCGGGCGAAGTCGGACACCTCGGCGTCGAGCTTGGCGACAGCCTCTTCCGGCGTGGCCAGGAAGATCGAAAACCGGCGCGACTCGGCTTGCCCGGGTCTGGAAACGTCGTTGCGGTCGGTGGCGATGGCCCAGTACTGCACGAGCGCGCCGGCTTTGAGCCCAGGGCCGGAGAGGGTCCACGCAAAGTGATCGGTCGTCCGGAGCGCGGGGGGACCGCCGTGGGCGAACGCGGCGAGTTCGTGGACGGCCGTCTCGTCGTTGAGGCGGTAGAGGAGCCGGACCGTGCCGAGGCCGAGGTCGTCGCGGGCGTCGACCGAGATCGGCACGACAGCGCCGGGCTTGGCCTGGAGGTCGCGCCCCGGGGCCGAAATCGTCACGGTCGGGCTTTGGTCCTTGGTCGCGACGATCGACCGCCAGAGGGGGTCGGCGTTCTCGTAGCCGTCGGTGTCGAGGAGCTTGATCTGGTACCGCGCGGGAGCGAGTAGTTTGGGTTCAGCGATCGCCGCAGCGTTGCGGTGAGAGAGGTTTGCACCCCCCCCGGCCCCCCCTTCGTAAGGGGGGGAGTTGATCATCAC
>JARLIH010000256.1 GCA_031291845.1 Isosphaeraceae bacterium
AAACGGTGTGGCTTGGGCTGCAGCGGCTTCATGACATCGCCCTCTGCTGGGAGACGTTCGGGCCCGGAGCCGAGAGGGGCATGCCACCCCGGGAACCCGCGGCAGAACTTGTGTAGTACAACGAGGGCGTTGCCCCAGGCTCTTACATTGCGCCCCTTTGGGGCTGTCAAAGGCGCAACAGAAACCGGTGCTCCGACGCGGCTCAATAGCCCCCGCAACCCCAACTTTTCATCACCCCAACCCCACCTTCCCAAACAAAGCCGTGCTCTTCGCCTTGTAGCGAGTAGTTGCTTTTTTGTGAACGCTCGCCAGGTGGTGCGCCGTTGCTGGTCGAGAGCGACCTGAGCCGCGCGGCTGGTGTCTTCGATAGGCTTGGACCCGCGACGTGCCGCCGCCCGAAAAAGTCGACATCGATCACCCATTGGACGCAATTACCCCAACGTGACGCGCCAGTCGGCCAGTGACAGAGGTTTTTGGTGTTTTTGGCGTTTTTGGTAACGTGCCGTCGACCACCTCGCCGCCGGTCCCTCGGAACATCGGATCACGATGGCGCGTTTGCCGAGCCCGGCCCTTGCGGGCCGAGCATGCCGCAGGAACCCGTCGGACCGAACCGTTCTTGGTCGGTCCCACCGCTTGCGGGCACTCACTGGCCCGAGTGCGCGAACCCTTACATAGAAGTGTGCCGACCATAGGACGCGACATCCGAGATGCGCTCACGAAATATCCGAACAATCCGCAGAATTCCCCGACACTTGTCCCGTTTTCGTAACGAACTTATACGATAGGTGTCGTCCCTTCCGCGCGCCCACCCTCTGTCGGACGAGCACCGACTCGCCGGCGCCGACCCATCCTGGCCCGCGAAACCTCCACAGCCGCCGGCGCGCTCGTTTCGCTTGGCCCGCGCCTGCGCTGCGCGCATCGCCCGCGAATTAGTACAATCGTACACTATCCGTCAAGGAACGTCAAGCGATTCGACGAGCCGGACAGAACGATTGCCAAGCCGATCCGGCAGGGCCCCGGGGTGGCGCGCCCGACGCGCCGAAGGCTCTCACTCTGCGGCTTCGCAATCGTCCTGACGAACGGGAGTGGGAACATGCCGCGGGCACGGGGTGAATCGGCGTTAGCCCACATGCCGCCATTCTGGCGGCATGTGGGCTGACACGATCTCTCCGAGCGGCGTTCGGGGGAGCGGATGGATATTCCAGCGATATGGTGCGTTGAATGCGCCCGGGCCAATCGGAAGGAACTGTAGAGGCGATGTACCCACACCTTCAGGATGCTGAATGTAGGCCCTCTGCTCAAATAGCTATAATTGATTTCATTCTTTGATATTATGCATTATCCTAATGGCACTTAATTGTGTACTGTTTTCTCTCCTCACGTCTTCTGAAATCGTGTATACCCCAACACAGCCGCTATTCCACCGGCCCAAGCGATCAGACACTGTGGCACGATACATATGATAACCCATGTCGCCAAGCCTCCCAGACCAGACGTAAATTCGATGTATGGATATCGAAGTTTTTCGAGCAACTCGCCCGTCATCCCATGGTAACCCCATACAACGCGCGCAGCGACGTCTCCAGGGTAATTCGATATCGTGATTCCAGTGCTCGTTATTATTCTCGTTTCACGAGGCGGATCTTCGTTCGCCGCCAGGACGAAGCCCACTGACACGACCCCGGCCACAAGAAAACCAATCCAGAAAAGACGGTCACGTCCCTTGACGATGCCGGAGCGGATCAATGCCGCGTGCAAGACGAGGACGAACGGCACCACCTCCAGCATCGCCACTACATCAATCTTACCCACTTTGTGCGGATCGACAAACGCCCGAGCCACGACGAGATCTACAGCAGCGACAACAACCACGGCCATCATTCGGCCGAGTCTCAAACGGACCCGCATCACTGGCTCCTCCCTGCTAACCGCCCTCGACGCTCCAATCCAGTGGCAGTGCGCGTCGCCGAAACAGAGAACAAAGGGCATGCATTGACGATGTTAGCGGGCGAAGGAAAGAACGCGCATTGCATGTCCTCTTGCCTCCCCATTCCGTAGCCCACGACGTGTCGCGAGCGCGCGATCAGTCGTCGTCGTCCACCCCGGGCCACTGGTCGGGGAGCTTGACCAGGTGCCTATTGAGATACATCTTGGCGTCCCCGATAGGAACGCGAGGCGCCGGGTGGTCGCCGTGGACCAGGAAGTTGCGGTACAGGCGGACCCGGTTGACGTCGTCCGTGACGTCGTCGGCAGCCTTATGGCCCTCCTGGACGCCTTCCGCCCACTGGATCAGGTGCATCGCCTTGATCGTGCCCGCGTAGCCCGTGCGGTGCCGCCAGAACGAAACCCAGGCCGCCTCGAAAACCGCCCACATCCGGATCAGGTACGTGCCTTCCAGTTCTTCGACGGCCTGCTCAAGGTGGTGCGGCTGCGTCCCCCTGGGCAGCGAGAAACCGGGCTGGGCGTTCTGGACGCCCGCCTGGAAACGGGTCAGCGCCGCCCGAGAGACCTCGTACTCGGCGAGCGTCTCGCCGATCGTGAACCGGACGCTGTAGAGCTTAGGCATGGGCGGCGATGTCGTTCAGGACGCGATCGAGGCTTGCTTCGTCCAGGGGGAACCGTTCGGTCTCGATCAACGAGTGCGTCTCGATCGGGTCGGCGTGGAACGCGTAGTGGAAGAACCAATGGCCTTCCTCCCGATAGAGACTGGCCACGTCCTCGAAATCCGGCATCACGTAGAAGTCGACCAGGCCGTCGGCACCGGGGACCTTGCGGGCGACCGGGACGAGGGAGACCTCGGCCTCGTCGCGGTCCAGCACCAGGACCGGGACCTCGTAGCGGACGCCCTCCCTTTCGTTCACGTCCCTGCCGGTCAGGCGGGTCTCCCAGCCGGCCGCCTCCGCCCACGCCTTGACCCTATCGACCAGGTCCTTCAGGAGCTCCAGCCAATCGTCCACCTCCGGCGGCAGGCCCGTCGCCGTGACATCCCCCGTTGCCATCGCGGTTGCCTCCTCAACGTATGGGCCGTCTCAGTCGTCGCTGTCGAGCCGGGGCGGGGCGGCCACTGTGCCTCCGACGGCTTCTGCGTGACTACGTGGGTCGGGCCGTCGGCCGGGACAACGTTCCGGCCGGTCCCGGTGGCGATATCGCTGCTTGCCGCCCAAAGATCGCCTTATGACGAGGCTCTGACTTCCGTCCCTGATCGGATCTATCCAATGTACCAAAACGCAGGAACCCGGCGACCCCAAGGGAAGAGAAAGGGATCGGGTACGATTGTCGGCATGGGAGGTGGCCGGCTCATCGCCTGACGAGCCCTTGTTTCTCGATACCCTCAGGGTCAGCGGCGGATCTTGAGTCGATCGGCCGCCAGATCAACAGCGATCACTCCCTTTCAAAAGCAGAGGGCCGACGGCTGAAATCCAAAAAACGAGCTTAACCCTATGGGAACGAAACGGGGACGGGAACGAAACGGGGACGCAGTTAGGTCGCGGAGCTCGGGCCAGACCTCCTGGAACGGATCCTCCCGAGTCCGCCAGGTTCTTGGAGTAAACGACTCGCTGGGGAGCCGATCGGCGTGCCGATACTTTCGAGCAGTCTTGGCGTCCATACCTGCCTTCAAAGCCGCAAGATAGAGGGGACAGTCGTTGCCGAGAAGCTGGCGAAAACGGACAACTCGGGCGTCCTTGATCATGATGGTCTCCTTCTGAGCAGGAGCAGACCACATAGTGAACAGGCAGGCGAGACGAGGAGGGAATTCCAATTGTCGCTGATCAGCGTCTCCTCAATCACGGTACGCGCCGTCCGAAATGGTCGGTACGATGGCAAAAGTCGAGCTCAGTGCGATGTCGAACCATCGGTACCCGTGACCGACTTCCCGTTGTCTGCCTCTTTGCACGCAGGGCAAAGGCCACCAACAAAAGCCTTGTCTCTTCCACGGAACTCCAAAGTGCCGTTCGGGAGATCGCTGCCTCCTTCAAGGATGTGGCCAACCTGCTGAAGGAATGTTTCGCGATCGACGGCATACATGCCGCCTCGCGCGCCCTCGAAGCCGCAATTCCACGCAGCCAGCGCCTGGCCATAGCGGATTGCGGATTCCAACTCGTCCTGCTTCAGGTTGGCGAATCCGTCGGCGCCGGAACGACCGCAGCATTCGATAATGCCTGCGGTGCACCAATCACCTGAGCCTGCCGTATCTCGAACCACGTCGACCTTGAACGCGCCGATCTCAATCCACTCGCCGCCGCGTCCGGTCCGCGGGACTTTACGGTAACGAAGTCCGGCTTCGCCGAGAGTCTCGATCTGCAGAAGTGGGCTATGCGCCACATTGACTTCCGGCAGCTCGCGGAGCCGTTCGTGGGAATACTTCACGATGTGGGCAGTTTCCCAGGCCTGGCGAAAGAGGATCTGGTTCCCGATGCTCGACGGCTCGAACACGACCAGGGCACCGTTCTCGGCGCAGGCCTTGGCGAGGACGATTCCTCCCGGCGTGGCCCGGTCGAAGAAATAGACTTGAGCCCCCGCCGCCATCGTGGCGATCTCTTCGGCCACCGTGGCGAGGACGGGCTTGAACGCCGGGAACTGCGAGCCGCATTCCGGGCATCGCCATGAGAAGGAGTGCCGGGGAACGTTGCCGCTCCCCTTGATTATTCTTTCCACGATCACGGGTGTGCTGCCATCGTCCGCCGTGCTCACGAACCGGTTGGAGACACCCCATCGGTGGAGGTCCTCCAGGATGCGGTTGGCGGCCGCTCCAGATCGCAGGCGGGCGACGGGCTGGGATTCCCAGCCGAAGTAACGGAGGGCGATCAAGACGTTTCCGCAGGTCCCGCCGGCCCAGTAACCCGTGGGGGCTCCGCTCACCTCGCTGATCACAATGTCGAGCGCGAGGAGCCCCGAACCGACCACGGCAGGGGTTTTTACGTCCGCGCGCATGGTGGCCTGTCTTCGTGATCGCTTCATGTTTCGGCTCCTTCCGAACCGCGAGGCGTTCCGTATGCCTCGCCGTGCAGCCAAAGGTGGACGAATTCGCCTGCGGGCCCGGAGCTCCGTGCGTCGAGGCGAGCGAAGTCCACATCGTATCCGATGGCTTCGACGTACATTACCGAAAAATTCCGCTCCAGGGCGGCCATCAGGGCTCCCAGGGAGAGGGCCTTGCTGCCCACGGGCGAAAGGACGATCTGCGACCCTCCGACCTCTGAGAAGACGCGACGGCGAGCGTCGTCGATCCGCAAGATCGACCGGTACAGGTCGACGGGACTCTTCTCATCCGCGTACACCAGGTCACGAGCGTCCACCTGCCAAGATTCCTGCAGCTCCACAGCGTATTCTTCGATCAGCTCGTCAGATAGTCGAGGACGTGCGGCCGGGAACGGCAAGATCGGGCAGACAACGGCATCGGGCTGGGCGTTCCGGATGACCTGGTAGATCTGCCGCAGGATCGCCTGCCTGCCTCGACTGAGCTGCGGCATCCAAAGCGTCGCGGCGCGGGACTTGTCGTGCAGGCCCCAACCGCCCCGGAAGCCGTGTATCGGAGCCGGCAGATCACCCGGTATGGACCGGATCGCATGATCGGTTGGCGGCTCATCCATCACGACAACGTGCAAGTTCCTCGGGGTGCCACCGCCCCCACGCATCACGGTCCCGAGCAGGTGGCGGATCAGCGGGAAGGCGACCCCAAGGGAGAGAGCGCTAACATCAACAAAGACGTCCGTCAATCCTTCGAGCGAAACTCCATTGACGAGCGAAACGGCATTCCTCCCACCTACAGCCGCGTTGTCTGTGGCGAGGACCTGGATATGGCGGATCATCGAATCGGGAAGCCAGGACAGGAGCAGGGCGCAATTCGCCTCCGCCCTCCTGAGAAGCTCTGGATGCGGGCCAGGCCTTTCCTCGCGAAAGAATAACCCTTGCAGTCGCCCGGCAGCTACCTGCGTCATAAGCTCGCAGATGTGCGTGGACCTGGGATCGAAACCTCCCCCGGCGACGAGCAGAACTCGGCGGTCATCGTGGGCGAGGTACTCGCGGATGAAGCCGGCGGCATGATCACCCCTGTGATAGATGCAGGGGTCCCAGCGTCGAGATTCGCTCATAACGGCCGCTCCTCAAGCATTGTGGCCAGTACCTTCGCATCGCCCTCAAGGAACCCTCCACGCCTTAGTGAGAGACCGTGCGCCAGGATAACCATGCCGCCCAGCTCCATGAGACACCAAACCTTCGATCCCTGCTTATAGTTTGGCACCAGGAGGATGGCGTTATAGGCGACCGCGAATTGAAGCACCCGCGCCAGGTCGGGATGATTCTTCGCCAGATTCTCGAAGTCCTCCTGTGGTATGCCGTAGGCGTTCGGAGTGAGCCATCCGTTCGGCTCCTGCGTCACCTCCACGCACTGCTTGCCAATCCAGGTGACGAGGTGCTTGACCTCCTGAAAATACGGGAACGACCACTTGTTAATAATCCAGTCAGCCCGCTGCCGCAGAAGCCGGCTCTGCGTGCCTGCGCTGAGCTGCGGTCCCTTCGATCGGATGACCTGCGTGGCCACCGTTTCGACCAGGACGGCTGACAGTTGCAGGAACAGCTCGGCATTCTCCGAGCTGGAATCGCAGAGATCGTCGATTCCGAAATAAAATGGTCGATTGTATCGGTGCAGAAGGTGGAGCTTGGCCGTCTCATGGACATCCGAATTAGCGGTAATAGGGCGAGATGGTTCCGGATCCGTCTCGAACAGCGTCGCGACTTTCTTCCTCCGCCGGTCATAGCGATGCAGCAGCACCATCAGCATGGCGAGGCGAACGTCAGGAGGGACGGGGCGGCCGCCCACGCGGAATTCGTCAACCTCCTTCTCGAACTCTTCGCGGCGTGCATCTGTCACCTTCAGCCGTCGCTGAGCGGCATTGACCATCTCACCATACTCACGCAAGGCGGATGGGCTAATCGATTCCTCTTGGTCGCTCAGCAGATCGGAAAGGACAATTAGCCGCCTCGGCCCCAGCAGCGAGTGCTTCTGGAGGTACCGCCCGGCCATATCCTTTGCCATTCGCCGGAATGCTATGCGCTGCTCTCTCCGGGGACCGCTGCTCTGGAGCAGCACGATTTCGATGTCGCGACCGGCGGTCAGGCCGGGAAAATCCGCCTCTGCTCGATCCTCGGTGACCGCGTTCAAAGCCTCCTGGGGCAGGAGAATGTCAAAACGTGCGATCATCCAGCGTGCGATACGCAATTCTCTCCGAGCCAGCCAGTGCTGGAGCGCCCGGAACTGGCTCGGGTGAAGGACGTTAGCGTCGTCGAGAATGACGAGGGGTAGGAGGGACAGCGGCGATACGGTGTCGTTCTGCGGGTCGATCTCGATCCGGTCGATCACGTCGAAGGGCCTATAAGCACCGGTCACCGCCTGGCTGAGATCTTCTTCCCGGGGAGCTATGAGGGCCCCGACGATCTCGTAGGCGGCCGCCTCTACCTCCCTGGCCCTCGCTAGCACCCCCTCAGCGTCTGGCCCTCCGATAGCGTCAACCGCGGTCTCCGCGTCCGCGCGAGGAACTATGCGTATCCGCGAGGCCGGGATACCCTCTGCCGTCAGGTGACGGAACCAAGCCAGCACCGCTCTTGCCTGCACGAAGGTTGTCAGCAGGCCGATTTTGAGGGTGTCGTTGTAAGGGAATTCCCAGAAGTCTCGATAGTCCGTCTCCATCGTAAGCCGACAGCCGATCACCGCGGGGCGATCATCGACGATCCCGCCGCACTCCACCAACGCCCCTGCCAGCGACTGGTAGCCCGACGAGCTCCGGTTGCGAAGCAGGGCGGTCAGCGTCGGATACTCGAAGAGTCTCGCCAGAGTGGTCTTACCACTGCCGGGCGTCCCTTGCATGAACAGCAGACGATCGTAGAGGGTCCCGGCCTGGCCACGGCCGCGCAGGAAAAACGTAACGGGCTCTGGGCTGACCACCGCCAGGAAGGCCTCGTCATCCCGCAGGTATTCGCTGGCGCGTTTTAGGAACGGGTTCTCCATGCCGGTGTGCCCCCTTAAACGTGCCTTTGACGCCTGCGGAACAGCGGCCGCATCGCATGCTTTCCTTCACCGCCCAGGGTCTCGGCCCAGAGCAAAGCTACCGAATTGTTCGGAGTGTTGTGCTCGAGGATTAGTGGCAGCGCGCAACTTCCAAAACCAAGGCGCGCATCATGGCATCCGAGCTTCATATGTTTAGTCTCAATTATGTCGTCGTAGTAGCGCATTGTTAGTTCGAGGAAATCCGGGTGGCTCTTCACATCGATCGGCGTGCCCTCCGGCAGGACGATCCCGAAAGAAAAATGCACCGAGTCGAACCAGTTGCCCTTGCCATGTTCGGCAAGAGCGGCTCTCTGCCGCTCTTGCACGACGCGCTGGGCTCGGTAGGTACCGATGTAATGGTGCACGTTGAGCGTCCACCCGCTCTCGAAGTGCGTAGGAAGCACTTCCTGCACCTCCTTCCAGAACCTCGCCAGCTTCCCTTTCCAGTTGTCGCCCTCCTTGCGAAGAAGCGTCGTTCCGCTGGCGATGAAGTCGTCGATCAGGAAGATGGAGGAGAATTGCGCCGTCTTGTCTTCGGCCCGGAGATCATCAAGGAGGTCATCCCATTTCTCCCGATTAATCCTCGGCGCGGTGACGACCTGCTCGTTGCTGATCGTGCCAGCGTTCGCCCTCCGGAATACGTCGATCCTGGCTCCGTCGCTCAACTCGACGAACAGCGTCTGTCGCAGGAGCTTTCGATATAGCTGGGAGGATTCATCAGCGGCCCATACCCTGTATGGCGGAATACCCAATCGTGATGCGACGGCGTTCTGAATCCGCCATTGCACCGTCTCGGGATAGAAGAGCTCAACCAGGTGGTTCATCTCCGCCGTGCTGATATAGATGAGCGAGTTGCGTATAAGCCCATACGCCGCCTCCCTCTCGTTAGCGGCGAACTGCTGGAGCCAGTCCGCCAGGGATTCGATAAATCTCATCCCGGCCAGGAAATCCTGGTATCCGTCGTACTTCATCCGGGACATCAAGCGCAGCCAGTCGAACTCCTGGCGCGAGCGGTCGGTGTCCCACACCATGATCTCGCTGAGCCGGCCGAGGATGAAATCCTGGTTCATCGACCACCACGTTTCTTCGCTATGGATGCCACCCGTAAGCCCTTGCGAGTCAACTTCAACTTGCGCAGATAGCCGAGGGTTGCCTGCGAGCCTCGGTGACCAGCCGGGGCGAGATTCCATGCCCCCTTTGGATCGGGAGATACCTCGTCAGCACTCAGCGAGTGAGCGCTGTCCAATAGCGAAAAATCGTTTCCGGGCCAGCGCCCGCGGTCGCCGATTCGCAACACCGGCCTGCCGCCCCCCGCCATCTCTGCCACCCGTTCGATGACGGTCAACTTGGTCGTCTCCGGCGCAACGACGTCGACTGAATGGCCCGATCTCAGAGCCACAGCGCCAGTGTAGCTCGACGAGAGGAGCAATGCATGAACGTATTCCCAAAGAGGCCCAGGAAATACCCCGTCCGCAGGCGTCAGGGTGATCTGTTTCAGCCGGAGCGAGAAGGACGCCAATCGAATTACGAATGGATCGGAACACAACCCATCAGCTACCTGCTTAAGTTCGGGACCAACTTCTTCGCGATCGTCCGGGCACTTATCGTCGGCCAGGCCTCCGACCTCGGCACCGTTGTAATAGCCGATGACCACCCGGTCCCACAGGTCTTTCGACAGGGCATCTTGGAGGGACCGCCGTACGGATTTCCCTCGCCCGGTCGCAATGCCGATGTAGCAGCCCGCGCGAAGGAGCCGCTCGAATTCAAAGGCCATAGTCTGAGGGAGCGGACCATGCCGCTCGGCCTCATGGCAGAGCGTTCCGTCGTAGTCCAAGGCGAGCCCGCAGTAGGTTGAATTAATCAGCGTCGAGCACGCCAGGCGATAGGCTTCGCGCCACGAATCAAGACGTCCGGAACACGACAACTCGGGGACCGTGGTCCGGACCTTTCGCTCGATAGCCAGCCGCTCGTCTGGCGGCACGCCGCTCTCCTCTGGCGGTAGGTTTCGATAGACGTTCAGGTGGTAGATTTCCCTCCCAAAAGTCGGAACTCCAGGGTCTCCCGGATCGAATCCCCTCGCTCTGCCGGCGCTCGCGGTCACGAAGAAACCCCGGGACATCGCGGCGATCGCCGCAAGATAACCGGAGTGCGACACGTCGAGCCGGACGACGGGGACATCCGGCGGCAGCAGACCGAGCATCGCGTCGGCGATTTGGCGGTCGTCGTCGCAGACAATAGCCAGAACCGCTGATTCCTGACCTCGCTTCGCGATCCAGTGGTGTCTGCCGTGCGCGAAGTGCCGGTAATCGGCCACCTGGACCGATCCGAGGGCGGCCTCGGTGAATTTCGATTCGATGTCGACGGCGGCTGGGAGGGTCGAGGGTCCGTGCAGGACGACGAGGGTGTTTCGGCTCCAAAGCTCTGCGCATCTGAGGTCGACGGCCTTGGCATCCATCCAGGAACGGTCGCAGATCAGATCATGGAACGAGCGGGGCAGGATTGGGGCGGCACCGAGAGCGTCGGCGTACGCGCGGGCAAGGAGAATGGAGAACGCCAAAAGGGAGTTCACGGCAAGAAAGCCGTCCTTGCCGCAGGGCGGGGCGAATTCGAAGCAGTCCACGAAGCGATACTTCGCTGCGGCGGCTACCAGCGGAGATTCCGGCGTGGCACACCACACCATCAGGCTCCTCGGCTCCTCCGAGACGAGGTGGTGGAACCCGCCAAGGACGTCCGGATTCTTTCCCCCGGCGGTGGGGATGAAGACCGCAAGATCGCGAAGATCTGCCGAAGAGCCGACCAGTTGGAGAGGCGTCATCGCCTGGGCGATGCGCTTGGTGTGGTGAGCGTGGAGAGCGCTCGCGAGGTGGGCGACCGTGAAAGAGCCGCCCGAGCCGATGGCG
Organism: Isosphaeraceae bacterium; assembly: GCA_031291845.1. Lineage (GTDB taxonomy): Bacteria > Planctomycetota > Planctomycetia > Isosphaerales > Isosphaeraceae > DAIDJG01. The sequence goes on from JARLIH010000256.1 coordinate 10,942, forward strand.
AGGAGGGGAAGGCTAGTCAAGCCGCGGAACGCCCGAACGATGCCGTCGAGCGGATGTTTCATGGACCAATCGAAAGTGGTCGGCAGGGAATCTAGTTCTGCCGTAAATGGTTTGCCCACGGGCGATTTCCATGAGTGAGTGGGTTGGGCGAGCCACCGGAAACACCACCCCTCCGTCACGAAACCGACCGCGAAACGGCCCAGCCTCCCGCAAGACAGGTGCGTACCGATGACGTTGCACGGTCCTCCGAGGCGCACTGACGCTCGGTCGGGCCGTAGGGCGAATGCCTATTCTATCGACCGTGCCGGGCTAATACTTGGGTGAAGCGGCGATGGCTCGGATTTTTTGGACACTAGGGGGCCGGAAAAGGTGTCGGGCCGGAAAAGGTGCCAGGAACCGTTCACGAACGGCTCCCGGCACCTTTTCCGGCCCCCAGCGAAGTCGTTATCGCTCGACTGGGTGCGCGGGCCGGCGGACCTGGAGGCCGGCGCGGCTCGAGGGTGAAAGCGTGAGGACCTCCACAAATTCCTCGCCGAGGACAGATCTTTGATCAGATCCGCGGGAGTCACTGGCGCAAGAAAACGTCTCGCCGCAGGCTGGGCGAACGCTCACTTTACGTCATTGCTCATTGCCGGCTTCGGCGACGGCCGCCTTCTCCGGGAGGTCGCGCACGTCGAGCCAGAGCAACTCGAGGCTGACGCCGGCCGCGACGACGAGCAGCCACTCGCCCGGCTTGTTCCACCAAGCGAGCACCCCCCCCGTGGCGAACGCGAACGCTACGGCGAGAATGATCAGTGATAGTCGACGGTGGAACCGACCGATGTCCGTTTCGTGGAATTCGGCGAGCGAGTGAAACACATGCCGGCCCTCATCGTGGGGCGTGCAGAATGCTTTGAGTGCACACGCGTTGCACGTCGCGGCTGGGGCCTTGTAGGTGGCCAGCTTGTTGCGATCGTCGAGCGTGTACAAGGTAAGCATCTCCCCCTGCGGGCACTCGTACCGGTCGAAATCGACGTCGTACGCGAACCCGGTGTGAGCGTACCTCCGGGCGCGCTGAAAGTGGGCCCTGGCCAGGGACTCGAGGATCCAGCCGCCGGTCCACAGGGCGAGCAGGTACGCCAGCAGCAGCACAAGGGCAAGGTCGAGTGTGAGCCCCCAAGCGGTGATCGTCGGTAACATCCCAAGAAGCTCCCTGGCGTAGCGTGGCCCGGCTCAGGCTCGTGCGGCCCCGGGCGGAGCGATCTCAGTATACAGAGTGGCCTCGAGGGGTTGCCCGATCTGGTCCGCCGGAGCCGGGGTCTTGCGCGTCCGTAGCGCGACCTTGAGGGTCAGCCAGACGAGCGGGGCCGAGCCGGCCATGAATACCGCGTCGCCCGGCATTCGCGCCCACGACAGCCACGGGTAGTTCTTAAACCACTCCGTCCTTGCGTGCCAGTAACCGTTGGTCACGACATCGCCAAGTTGCAACACGCCCAACGGAAACAGATGCCCGAGGATCATCAGCATCAGCCCGATATTCGTCGCCCAGAACGAGAATCGCACCAATCCTTCGTTCCAGTCTTCGGGGCGGGCCAGGTATCGCGTGCAGAAGACCAGGAGCGCCAGGGCCAGCATGCCGTACACGCCCATGAAGGCCGCGTGGCCGTGGTTCGAGGTAAGAAGCGTGCCGATCTCGTAATAGCTCACGACAGGCAGATTGATCAGGAACCCGAATACCCCGGCACCGAGGAAGTTCCAGAAGCCGACCGAGGCGAGGAACAGCACCGCGTAACGGTGTGGAAACGCCCCCCCACTCCCGGTCTGCCGCCGCGTGCCGAGCTGGAGGAACGACCACGCCTCGACCGTCAGGAGCGTTAGTGGGATCACTTCGGCCGCCGAGAAGAATGCTCCGAGCGCCATCTCGACCGCAGGGCCGCCACTAAAGTAGCAGTGGTGCAGCGTCCCGACCACACCGCCGATCGAGTAGAGCATCACGTCGAAGTAGATCAGCCGCGTCGCCGACCGCTCCGAGACAATCCCCATCAGTACGAAGATGAGCGCCACCAGCATCGTCGTGAACAGCTCAAGGAAGTCCTCGACCCAAAGGTGAACAACCCAGAACCGCCAGAAGTCGCCAATCGCGAATGTGGACTGCGTGCGTGTCAGCAGGCCGACGGCGTAGAAAGCCGGGATCGAGAGCGAGCTGTAGAGAAACAGCCAGGGTAGATTGCCTCGACTCTCAACCTTCAAGCGAGGACCTAGCCCCCGGTAGATGATCACAACCCAGAGCACCATCCCAACGATCAGCAGATACATCCAGAATCGGCCCAACTCCAGATACTCCCACCCCTGCGCCCCGAAAAACGACCGGAGACCTCGTGGTAACAGGCTGTGGTAACTCAGGTACTCTCCCCCCAAACTGCCAAAGACAACCACCGCCAAAGCGCCTAGCAGCAAAGCGGAAAGCACTCCCTGCCCGCGTGGCTCGCGTCCGGAGATGAGAGGCGCGAGAAAAATTCCGGCCGCCAGGTAGGCCGTTGCTACGAAGAAGATCGCCATCTGAAGGTGCCACGTCCGAGTCAGGTTGTACGGCAGCAATTGGGGAAGGTCGATCCCAAAGAAACCGCCGGTCTCGACCATGTAGTGCACCGTTGCGCCGCCGATCAGGTTCTGAAGCAGGAACAGCACAGCGACGACCAGGAAGAACCAGGCGGTCACTCGCTGGGCGGGCGTCAGCGCGACGGACGCCGGGGAGTTGAACCGCACCTGCCGCTCCTCGGTCTCGTGCCAGCCGACAACACGCGAATGGCGGCCGTAGAAGCCCAGGACCACGCCGCTACCACCCAGCAGCGTGACGAGTGACAAAGCGCTCCACATGATTGCGTCGCCGGTGAGCGCGTTGCCGACCAATTCCTCAGGCGGCCAGTTATTCGTATAGGAATATGGTTTATCGGGACGGCGGGCTACACTCGTCCAAGCCGTCCAGGCGATGAACGCCGTGATCGTGCGGGAGTCCTCGGCGCTGGTAATCATGTTGGGCTTAAGCCCTTCGCCGCTGACCTTCCGGCTGTATACGAGCTCACCGAAGTGGGCGTGGATCTCGTCGAAGGCCGAAGCCTGCCCGTCGGACCAGACCAGCGTTCCCGTCGTTGGGTCGTAGCGATTGGCTTGCAGCTCGCGCTGTGTCCGTCCCCGCGCCGCCTCGTCCCCACCGTACCGCTTGTTCATGTGCAGAGCCATGCGGTGTAGGTAGTCGGCCGTAAAATCCGGACCGAGGTAAGCCCCGTGGCCGTACACCGTACCAAACTGCATCAGGCCGTACGTGAGGAACTGCTCCTGGCCGTCGAGAATTTGCTGCCTCGTAAACAGCACCTGGCCCGCCTCGTCGACGATTCGCTCAGGGACCGGCGCGTGGTCCTGGTAGATCCGGATCGCCGAGAACGTCAGTACGGAGAACCCGACGATAAACGTGAGGATCGATCCTTGCAACCAAAGTGGCGAGACGGTCATTTGGCGTCGAGTATTCATACGTTCTTATCCCGTTCAATGACGTCGGTGCGGTGACGATGGCTAACATGATTCCACCGGAGATCTACAAACGAACGTTACCCTAATCCGGCCACCGCGCCTTCAGCCGGCTCGGTGCCTTGGCTGTGGGTGACGGCCCCCAGCGCAAGGGCGGCCGCCAGGGCGATGGCGGCGAACAACAGGGGTGCGAACAGCGGTGCGCCGTAGACGAACCGATCCCAGAGGCTCGCGGCCGGGGCGGTCAGGTCGGCCGCGACGTGGAAGGAAAAACCGAGCAACGCCACAGCGACCTGCGCCGCCATCACCGCCTGCGCCAGCTTGACCAGGGGCCGATTGTCGTAGACCACGAGAACCGCGGCAAGGCTCGACACCGCTTTTGCGCTGGCGACCACTCCGACCCACTCCGAGGTCCGGAAAAAGCCGTACTGCCCATGGTCGGCGAGAGTCGACACGACGTTGCCGAGGAAGCCGCTGAGGGCCAGCAGAACCACCCACCGCGCCCACTCCACCAACCGCGAGAAGTGAATCGGTGTCAGATCTGAATGGCACTCGGCTTACGCTTAAGGCCAACGGCCTTATTGAGATAGACAAACATCGGCCGCCTTGCGAGAAGTATGGGTGATTCACGCTCCCATGCTTGTCTCGGCAAGGAGGCCGACGATGTCCCAGAGTACACGACGTTGGGTATCCGAAAAGGTCAATTCGCTCGGAGAGTCTGATGTCCTGCCGTTCCACGAGATCCTGGACGCCAAGATGGTTGAGGCTGCCTTGGCCGAAGAGATTGTCACGTTCTGCGAACGGTGTATACGTCTTTGGTGGCGCTTTGCATGTTCCTCTCCCAGGTGCTCGACCCAGACCATTCGTGTCGCGCCGCTGTCGCGCGGTTGATCGTTTGGCTCACGGTCAATGGTCGCAAGCCCTGCGCGCCAGACACGAACAGTTACTGCGAAACGCGTCAGCGATTGGCTTCAGGCGTCATCGTTCAACTGAGACCAGGAAAAGGCGCCCGGAAAAGGAGTCAGGAACCGTTCATGAACGGTTCCTGACTCCTTTTTCGGCTTTTCGGTTCCTGACTCCTTTTTCGGCTTTTAACACCTTTGCCGGCCCTCATCCTCCTTTCTCGAGCTTGCCTGACGCTATGACACCTTTTCCGGCCACCTGCGCGTCGCGGGCTGCTTCGGCCACACCACGGGGGTTCAGGATGTCGACGTCTCCCCGGACCGCCGCTTCGTCCGTTCCGCCAGCTACGACATGACAGTGCGCCTTTGGGAGCTGCCAACCGGCCGACTGGTTCGCACCTTCGAGGGGCACACCGCCGGCGTGCTCGCGCCTGGCTTCACAGCCGATGGCACTCGTGCGCTTTCAGCCGGCGGCAAAGGAGATAACAGCGTCCGGCTCTGGAACCTTGGGATCCCTCCCCGCCCGTCACGATAACCGCGAGTCAGCATGCGGGACAACCGATCGAGCGGCGCTTGTCCCCACTGCCAGACGGTCCGTTGCGGGGCGTTCCGGCCGCTCAGCGACCCGGACGGAGCGCTTGCGCGGGACAATCAGTTTGGCTCGATCTTCGCTCCGTCTTTCTTTGCTTTTTCCAAGAATGCCGGACCGTTAAAGAGATCCGGGGGGAAATCGTCGGCAGTCAGGGGTTTTACATTCACCCGAATGAATCTGGTCCATTCGGGTTTCGTGGTCGCTGCGTTCTCTCGCTCCAGTCCGCGGGTTTGCGACTTCTCCCAGAGCGAGACATACCACGACCCATTGGGAAGCTGCTTGAACGCCTTGGCCCGGGTTTCCTCCTTCCGCCATGTCTCTTTCTGATATTCCTTCATCCAGGTCACCTTGCGGGCCACGATCCAGTCATGGGCTGGGTCGAGCGTATTGTATTTTGGGTACGGCTCGTTTCGGTCGCCGATTTGGATCTTTCCATTGGTCTTGATCACGACCATTCCCGGCGGCGTGTCGGCGTCTGGGGGAAGCGCCTCGAGGCCGAGCCATCGCGACCTGACCACCGGCCACTGCTCGTCGAAGAGCTCGGGCCACTCGTCGAACCCGTGGTCCATCACATGAACCCGGGCGTTGTTCGGCTCGTTCGGTTCCGTGGAGAACCGGGTGAGGTGGTAGGTCATCCGGCCGTCGGAGAGGCCTGTGTTCACCGACTTGCCGAGTGGGAACCATGCGGCGACACGATCGGCGTTGAAGTCGCCGTCCGGGGCATCGGCGAGCTTCGGGAAAAGTCCGTCAGGACGACCGCCGTAATCGTGGTTGTCCGCGCGGAAGTAGCGGGTCTGGCTTTCGTCGCCCCACCGATGATCGTCGCGCGTAAAGTTGCTGCACCGGACGTCGACGAACGCTTGTGAAACCGACCAGTAGACGAGGCGAATCGTGCCACGGTGGTCCTTCGTCACCACGCGTAGGTCGCGCGGGAACTTGCGGATGGCCTCAGCCTGCGCGGTGATCGCCTTGCGCACTTCGGGCGATTGATCGGCCCACTTGTGCGACCGTGTTTTTTCGAGATCGACCACTTTCGCATCGCGCGGAACGCCGAGCGCCGCCATGTCGGCCGGGCCGGTTTCGGGATAGTCATAGTCGATCGTTTCGAATTCTTTGCCGTACTGTTGTTGTTCGCCCAGTTGATAACGATCCTTCATGCGGATCAGCCGCCGGATTTCGGCGTCGTACCACACTTGCCTCTGCAAGCGCGAAGCGCCCAGGGCGTCGTGATCGTATTGGTCGACGCGAATCGTCTTTTTGCCGTCGAGCGTGTCGAAATCGTAATCCACGGTCAGAATCGGCGCGGGAAACCGGAGAAATGCGGGCGTGCGGGAGGGCACCGCCTGGTTCGGATCGAGATCGAGATCGTGCATCGCGGGTGTGATCCATCGACCCCGTTTGTCCTTGTCACCGCGCAACCAGTCCGGCTTGGATTTCTCGATCGGCCCGTGGCCCTCGTAGCTGAGCCACTCGCGCCTGGGGGCATCGACCATCGTTACGGTGGTGCCCGCGCGCTTGAATTCGATACCGGCGTTGCAGTCTGCCCAGCACTCGTAGCCTCGGTCGCTCTTGAGATGAACCCAGCGCACGGCTCCGGTCTCCGCCTTCTTTGTCGGCGCCGTTTCCGCTTTGGGGATGAGCTTGGGCTCGGTCTTCGCCGCCGCGTTCGGCCTTGGCGTGGGCACCGTCGCCCCCGGTTTGGAATCGTCGGCGCGCGTGAGGGCGTACGTCGCCCCGGCGGCCGAAAAGATGCCCACGATCAGCAGCAGCACCTTTGCGCTCGTCGCTCTGAGGCTGGCGCGGGCCGAGCTGGCGGCCAGGCGCATGGCCGCCGCGGTGGCGGGAGCCAGGGCCAGTGCGACGCGTGCCGTCGTCGCGGCCCAGCCGGCGGGCAGCGTGCCGTGTGACGTGGCGCTGAGGTGGCTCAACAGGGCAGGCGGAACGCCTCGAGCTGCCAGGCGGTTGCGCAGGCGTTCTCGGGCGCCGGCGAGCCGGCGGCGGAGTGTGGCCTCGCCGCAATGGAGCACGCGGGCGGCTTCGAGCTGGGGCATCCCTTCGAGGTCGCACAGCACGAGCGCCCGGCGATAGCGTTCCGGCAGCCGGGCGATGGCGTCGTGCAGCTCGGCCGCGAGGCGATCGTCAGGGGCCGGCTTGGGAAACGCGGCGAGATCGGCCCCGCCCTGCTCTCTCATCCGCCGGCGCGTCGTCTCGCGACTGGCCCGGAGCGCCACGTGATAGGCCACGCGATACAGCCAACCGCCCAACGACTCGTCAACCCGGAGCGAACCCGCACGACGGACCAGGATCAGGAAGGTGGCCTGAAACGCATCTTCGACGGCATGCGAGTCGCGCAAAACAGCGCGGCAGACCGTGCAGACCATCGGGCCATGACGCACCACCAACGCGGTGAACGCCTCTTCATCACGGTTCGCGACAAACCGCCGCAACAATACCGGATCGGATTGACCCACGACGGACTTGCCCGAAAACAGCAAATGAATCCACCGAACCGTCGCTCCTGAACGCGCGCTCGCCATGGCGATCCGGCTCCTCTGCCCGTTCGATCCGTCCCTTTGACTATACCTAAGGGCTCGCGCCCGTGAATCCGATCACCTTTTTTCCCGGAAGGCCGTTTCATGGTCCGGTTGCCCCGAGAATCGGGACTCGGCGGCAAGGCGCGACGGCTATCGTACCCCACCGTGCAAGAGAACAAAGGACATGCATTGGGGACGTTAGCGGGCGAGGGAAAGAACGCGCATTGCATGTCCTCTTGCCTCCCCTCCGTCGCCGACGGGAATTGGCTGCCGCGCCCTGTCGCGGGGAGAAAACAACCTGCCCCAGCGTCACATGACCTCTTCATCCGACCAGCCCGCGGCCACATCCGGATCGAGCCGTACCAGGACGTGTCAGTGATTGTCCAAAACCGTGAATCCGCCGACCGAGACGGCAAAGATTTGTGCGAGTTCCTCGAGTCGAGTCTCGACCCACGGCTGGCGGCCGCAATCCCCCTCGCGGAGTGTGGGCCTTGTGGATCGGGCTGGCGGGTTGGATGCGTGCGCACACGAAATAACGGAACAGGCCAAATCGAAATAACGAGATGGCGCATGCCCCTCCCCCAGATGACGACGCGGCGGTGGATGATCGCGGTGGCGGTGAGTGCTGTGCTCTTGGGTGGTCTTGTCTTGGTCCAGCGGTCGCGCGAGCGATTCGTGACCGCTGGAGAGATCGCGAAGTCAGAACAGTTCGCGCTCTTTAAGATCCGAACTTGCGAGCGCTATGATCCTATTGGGAAGCCATCAGCACAGCTTGTGCAGCTCCGCGCCCTTCGGCCTCGTATCAGGCGGGAACGCGAGCGCTACGAACATGCTGCCCGCCGCCCCTGGCCCCCCTTACCGCCGGACCCACCACCGCCGGAGTGAGCCTGCGCAAAGTTTTGCCTATGCTTGACGGCAATTTATAGACAGAGGGGCGATTAAATGTGCAGAGGGCATTTTATGGGCAAAGCCGGCTTTGCCCAATAAATGCCGCGTGTCACGATAATTGGTCGGTCTGCCTAATAATCCACATCACGGGTAGGCAAATCTTTGCGCGGCCTCACTTCGGCTCTGGCGGGTCTGGCGGTATGGGGAGCCAGGGGTGCTCATGATAATAGAGGTATTTCTTAGCCATCGCGTTATGGTATTCGTGCCTGGCCCGCGACAGGCCATCCCCAAGCACTTCGCCCCTCTTATTGACCCAGGTGGTTGGCTCCATCGACCTATAATAGCCTACATTCGCCGCTAAGCCGTCGTGTTCGATGGCCATCTGCATGTAACGTCCTCTGCGGCGATCCAGTTCGATCATCGAACCTAACACGACGCAGGCTATCGCCACCGCGATCATCCACCGCCGCGTTGTCATTCGGGGGAGGGGCATGCGCCATCTCGTTATTTCGATTTGGCCTGTTCCGTTATTTCGTGTGCGCACGCATCCAACCCGCCAGCCCGATGCACAAGGCCCACACAAAAGCCACGATGGTGTCCATCAACTCGCGGATGATGACGAAGGCGATCGCCACTGCCACCACCGCCACGGCGATCATCAGCGTCCGGATGCGGAAGCGGGGGAGGGGCATTGGGGACTCCATGCGAACGCGGAACGGTGGGCACCAAGTCTACCGGTGTTGCCTAATAAACACCGCGTGTCACGAAAAATGGTCGGTCTGCCCAACAAATGCCCTTAGGCATAGGCAAATCCTTGCACGGCCTCACTTCGGCTCCGGAAGATCCGGCGCCACCGGGAGCCAGGGGCGGCGGCCCGCGCGGTCGTACTTGAGGCCCAGTGCACGGTGGTATTCGGCGAGCATGCGGTGTCTCTCGACATCGGCTTCCCCGGCCCCTTGCGCCGCCAATCCTACCGAGATGAGGCGGTTGACGACCTCCCGCTGTTGGCGCTGCCGCGCCAGGGCGAGAAGCCTGCGCCCCCGCTGGTCCATTCGCTGAAGCCCTGCAAGGCTCCCAAAGGCGATCATCAGCGTCTGGATGTGGAAGCGGGGGAGGGGCATGGGCGGGCTCCACGCGCGTGGGGAACACGTCCTTTAAGCTAACCGGCGCCGGCTTGATGGTACAGGAAGAAGCTCTGGTTGACTTACGCAGACCACGGGTCAGACGGGAATGGCACGAGATTAGCAAAAGGTGTACATCGAAATTGGCCTCGAAAGCAGTGTACAAGCCCCTGCAAATCGAGCGTACAAAGTCCTCATCCTCGAGCCATTCGGGTCAGGCTGTGTTCTAAGTTTTCCGTCCCTTTTGACCTGGGTGCTCAAATGACCCCTCTTCGTGGTCCGGGCTCGCTCGGCCGATGCCCCTTGCGACGAGCTGCATAATCGCTTCCGACTCCACCCTCAGACTTGGCTATTCGCTCCGTTGCGCCTCGAACCTGCGCGTGAGGTTCGGCACGCTATACGCACGGGACAAGCCGAGGTGGACGGCCAGTTCGCGAATCGACGTTTCCGTGTGTCGGCGGCAGAGCCAAGCGGCCACGGAACGAGCCCGGATCGAACCGTGCCGCCGCGATAATTCGCCGGGAGCCAGTTTGTAGTAGGCCGCAATGGCCTCGAGAATCGCCTTGACCGACTGCCCCGCCAGAGGTCGAGCCTCCGGCGCCGGGGGGGTCGGCGACCACGGGTCCCGCCAACCTGCGCAACCGCGCGACGAACTGAGCGGGGCCGAGGACCCACCCGCCAAAGGCATCGTGGAGCCGCGAAGGCGGTGGTTCGGCCACCCCCTTCTCGACAAACCGGCGCCAGGCCCCCGTTGGGTCCGATCCGCCCCATTCGCCGCGCCGGGCCGCCAGCAAGGCATCATACGCGACCTACGTACGACGTTGCGACGGCTCCCCATGCCGGGATAACTCGACCACAACCACTCGACCGGCTGGCGGGCCAACCCTGCGCGCACCGGGTTGAGATGAATGTACCGGCTCACCGTCCCGTAGTAGCTCTCATCCTCGACCATCTCGGCCTTGTACCGCCCCTGAAACACGTGCCCTGGGCGTCCGCGGCGGCGTTGGCACCATTGAGCATAGGCGAGAGGAACGATTGCATGCCGCGCGCCAGATTGAGCTGCGGGGTCTTGACCAGAAGATGAATGTGCTTGCTCGGCAACTATTACTACTGTATGATCCGAGAATGGTCTGGTCTGACCCCAGGATGGTCTCCACCGGAAACGCGATCGGATCGAGATCTTGTATTGCGACCGCTCTTGGCCTGGATGTCGACGAAACGGAGACCATAGCCGAAGATGCTGGCCCGATAGGGCAAACCAGTTATTCTTGCCTATAATTGCCGAGTAATCTATGTGCGAATAAACACCTTGAAAGTGAAACGAAATCCGTTTGATATCGTTAATTTTCACGGCTATAAAGGAAATGAGGCAACCTTATCGATTTCCTAGATAATATAGGTGAACCGTGGACGATTTGACCCGGCAGCCGGAGGCGGTGGAGATCATCCGTCAGGCGATCGAGGGAGGCCGGGAGGTCATTCCGTTTTTGGGTGCGGGGTTGTCGGCGGGCTCCGGATTCCCGCTGATCAACGAGCTGCGCGACTACCTGTGCAAGGTCCGGTTCCTGATCGAGACGGGCGTTTACCGCTACCTCCTGGGCGAGTCTCCCGGCGAGGCGGGAAAGGTCAGGTCACACGACGCGGGGAGCCCTCAGTACAACCCGGCCCGGTACATCGACTGCTTCGGGTGGCCAGGGGTCAACCAGATCGACGCCGACCTGAGCTCCTACATCGAGAATTACCCGAGATCGGACGACTGCGGGAAGTGGGTCAACGACCTCATCCCTCCGGATGATAAGACGGAATGGGGCACTCCAGGACCGCAATGGGGCGCCGGCCGCTGGAGGCTGATGACGGCGGTCCATTATGTCGTCCTCAAGGAGATCGACTTTCACGACACCAAGCTCCGGGAGTCGATCGCCGACAAGGTCAGGGGACTGAAGCTGAAGCCGCGGACCGACTGGTTCCGATATCTGCTCGACCTCTCGGGGGGACGGCGAGGGCTCATTGACACGCTGTTCACCCAGCTCAACGCGAGGCGTGAGCCGTCGCTGGGGCACATCATGCTCGCGCACCTGGCCCGCGAGTTCGGCTGGCGGCTGCACCTGACGATCAACTTCGACACACTCCTCGAGACCGCCTTCCGGCGAGAGCGGCTGAAGCCGAACGTCTTCGAGGTCATCCGCGACACCCAACCCCCCGACCCGAACCTGATCAACGGCTCGCGCCTTGCGCTGGTGAAGCTGCATGGCGGCTCGTACGACCTCCGCATCGGCGAGCCGCTTGACTACTCGCTCGACGGCGCGACGAGGGAGCACGTCTTCTCGAGCGTCCCCCGCGACGCGCTGCTGCTGGTGCTGGGTTTCTCGGGCGACGAGCGGCGGATGATGCAGCTCATCGAGGATCTGACGCTCCGCCCCGCGGCTAACGACGCGTCGCGCGCCGGGGGGCAGGTCCGCCTGCTTTGGATGCACTGGGAGACGCGGGACAGGCTCCCCAAGACGATGACCCAACTCCGCGACAAGCTCCATGATATCGGCCGCGGCGCCGAGTTTTATGACGAGCGTCTGTCCGACGCGGGGACGTTTTTACTCCAGACGTATCAGCACCTGACCAACTCCCTGCCCGCCGGGGCCCAGCCCTACTCGGCCTTGCCGAAGCACGTCCTCAGCTCGAAGGACGAAGACGAGAAGAAGGAGCAGGAGCAGGAGCACAAGGGTGCCAAGGGGGCAACGAAAAAGGCCGGGCAGGATTCCGTCGAGCCGTCGAACCAGGAGGCGGTGCTGACGTTCATTGGCGGTGTCCCCGCGAAACCGATCCACCTGTTCGCGCGCGACTCCCTGAAGGCCGGCGACCATCCGAAGGCCGAGGGATGGATGCCACGCCCCGGGCTGGTGCTGGACGACAACCTACCGTCCCGGCAGATGTCGCGGTTTGTGCAGACATTAAACGAGTACCACGTGATCTGGATCGACTTGGAAGACCACCACACCCTCGCCGGCATCGTCGGCGAGATCATCCGGAAGATGAGGATCTTCGACCCGCACCTATCCGACCTGATCCTTCCGCTCGACGACGACCCGAACACTCTGTACCACAGCCAAGCCGGCGCGAAGTCGGGCGGAACAAACGCCGGGGGTTCGGACGACGGCACCCAGGTGGACGGCGGCCAGAACCGCGACGACGAGAGACCGGCAGCCCGCTTTGAGAAGTCGGTCCGTTTCATTGTCCGCGCCCTGAAGCGGGGTCGATACGCCCTGGTATTCGACTCGCTCGAAGGGTACGGCCGGGAACAGACGGGGCATCACGGAATCCCTTGGCATGTCAAGGGGGACCGGTCGAACGTCCTCATCAAGCGCCATGAGCTCCTGATCAATTTCCTCGAGTCGCTGATCAAACACGCGCGGGACTCTGATATTGACTGGTGCTGTTGCATCTCCGCCGACGAGCCGTCGTACCGGCACATCGTCCCGAAGTCCACCGGGGATACGGACAAAGGGCCGCTGACGGTGGTCCGCGAGCATATCAAGGGATTCTGTTCGAACCTCCTCAAAGATCTGTTGCTACAGGATCTCACCCAGAACGAAAGCCTGCCGGAGCCGAGCTGCCCTTGGCCCGAGGGCACGTACACGGGCTCGAAGTCGAATCCGTCGTCGTGGCTCGAGCGATACTGCGGGATCCTCGAGCGCCTCCATGTCATGGAAGAGAGCTTCGCGGCGCGGTGCGAGGCAAGCCTGGAGAAGTCAGGATTCCTGGGTGAGGACAAGGGCTCCATGGACAGGGCCATTGCTTCCGTCCTCGACGGCACGAGGGAGGAGGAGCCGGACGAGCTGGCGGTGTTCCTCGTGCTGACGTCGTTCCGCCGCCCGCGCTGCCGGGCGGCTGTGCACGCCGTCCTTCACGAGTTCTTCGTAGCCGACAGGGTCGAGCGCGGGGAGGATCAGTACGAGAAGTGGCTGACGATGGTGCTGGAGAAACTTCAGAAGGTGAAGCTCCTCCGCCCAATGGACGGGGGGTACTTCTGGATCCTGCACCACGCCCACGAGTGGACGTACAAGCTGCTGAGTGAGCCGGCGCGGTGGCACTGCGTCGAGGAGGACGGGGGGCCGCTGGAGGGAAGGCCGCCACTGACTGGGAGTGTCAAGGATGACTGGAAGGATCCGGCGCCGGGAGACCCCAAGGACCCGCACCCCTACCGCGGCGAACTCCGGATCGGCCGCCTGATCTTCCTGGTGAGCGTCCACTCGCGAATCGCGAAATTCTACTATACCGACGTCTTCAAGCGGGCGAAAGACATTGCCGGGATGTACGAATACATTTACCACAGGGTCACCGCGGTCAACTACATCACCACTCTGCGCAAAGCCCTCCTCGTTTTCGAGGGTCAGACGGCGATCAAGGATTTCGAAGCGGCGAGCACGCGGATCACGAAGCAGATCAAGACGCTTTGCGACAGGGAGGGGATTGACCCGCCAAAACCCCAGGCAGGCGTCGCTGGGCTAAGAGAGCGGGTTGAGTCGTGCCACCACAACTACCTCCGGCGGCTTCTCAACGTCCTCAACCGGGATGAACAGGCGGTCCTGTCGTCGGGCACCGCCGACACCTGGCTGGCCTGGATCGAGACGCTCAAGTACGACATCGAGAGGTTCGACGACAGGGGCCATGACGTGGCGGCCGGCCCGGCAGACCACCTAAAACCCGGTGAAGTGGCCGAGACGCCGGCCGACCCCGCGGATCGGCCCGCGTCGGCGGACAGAAAGAGGTCAAGGGTCCGTGCGGAGCTCGACTGGAAGCTGCGTGAATTGGAGGTCCGCCTCTACCGTGAGAAGGGGGCGAGGGAGAAGTGTGTCGAGGCGGTCTTTCGGCTGATATTTACCCAGTTTAACCGGTGGAATCAGCTCATCCGCGCGTTCCTCGAAAACGGCCCGGCGAACCGCGATCAGGCGGTGGTCAGATTGCCGGACGGGGCACGCGGTCTGGTCAAAAAATGGGAACAATTCTATGACGATTACCGCCAGGAGGCCGGGAAGCGTGAGAGCCAGTCGGGAGGCGACGGCCCGTCGGGGGGGGGAAGCCAGGGACGCCGGCTGATGGATGTTTGTGTCGAGTTTGGCGACGCATTTTTCAATGAGGAGATATTGGTGCCATTTATCGCGATCGGTGTCCACAGGTACCGGTCGAGCAACATCGCGCGGATCATCCGTCACTTCTTCTGGTCGTTCCAGCACGCCTACACCTGCCTGAGGCACGACCCGAGCTGCTCGGGTAAGATCATGGCGTGGATGACCCGCTCGAAGCGCTGGATTGCGGACCTTCGTGCGGTCGTAGGCGACTCGGACAACCCCGAAAGTGCCGGCCGCAAGCCCGCCGGTCTGCCCAAAGTGGCGCCACTGACCGGCGGGGCCTTTCTCGAACTAGAGACGCTACTTCGCGAGAGAAGTATTGAGTTCATGTTCGACCATTGTCGATTTATGGTAGAACGCCACTTATCGAGACCGTTTACGCGTCGGAGGTTTTCGGCGTTCGGACAGAGGCATCGGAAGTCGGGTGACACCGGGATCTGGAAGTTTTCGAGAAAGCTCAAGGATCGGATCGACACCGAAAGGAAGTCGGCGTTCGGGATCACGTTCGCCAGGGAGCGGCGGCTCTTCCGAAGCCAGTGTGAAATGAGGAATCTGGCCGCGCAGTGCTCGGCCTTTCTCGAAGACTTCGACACCGCCTTCCGCGACCTGGCGTTGGCGCTCAGTGGGCTGGACCCAGTTCACCCGGACGATGGGTTCCTCTGCGCCGTGGTGCAGGGGGTGACGGCGGAAGTTCACCTCTTGACGGCCGACAGCCTGATCCGGCGGCGCTATGACGCGAACGGGGCGCCCCAAGGTCGGATGGTGTACTCCGAGACCGTCCGTGCAAAGCGGTCGGCCGCGTTCAAGCAGTTGAGCCTGGCGTCAACTGCGCTGGACGTCGCGGAGACGCACCTGCGCGCTGTCCGGCCAAACGCCAGCCGGTGGGAGTGGCTGTATGAGATCAGGGCGCAACTGGTCATCGAACGTATGCTGCTGCGGGCTGTCGACCTCGACTTCGGGATCGACCCGCCGGCCGACGATTGGAGGTTCATCGGCGCCCTCCAGCAAGACATGGCCGAGGGGCTCGAGGCGATCCGGGCGGGGCTCGACTGCACGATGCAGCCGGGGTACGTGAAGAGGGGCCCGGCAGAGGACGAACAGGACGATTTGTCGAAGACGTACAAGTGCCTCGTGAGCCTCTGGCTTCAGCTCATGATGGCGAGCTTCTGGGTCTTCCGGGTGTTCTCGATGAACGCGGCGCACCGACCACAGGTCCATCGCGACAGTGGCCTGGCGCCGCTGCTGGGGACGGTCCAGATGTTCGACACCCACGGGTCGCGACCGAGTTTCACGAAGCGGTGGCACGCCCTGAACCGCGCGGCGGGCCTGGAGCGCTACACGAAGGAGTCCAGGCCGGAAAACCGAGGCGCGCACGGGTGGGAGCCCTGGGACTGGGCGAAGGAAGCGCTCGAACTGGGCAACACACCTCGCGACTTCTACGTCATCGGCGTCGACGAACGTGTTTACGACGACCATCCCGCCTTCCTCCGGGAATTCATTCTGGAAAAGACACGGAAGGTCTTGAAGGAGCCGTACGGAGGCATGAAGAAGTCTCTCCTGGAACTGTTCCTCGGCACGGTGTGGGACCGCTCCGGAAGTCATCTCTCGGTCGGCCCGGTGACGGATCAGGCGCGGTCGGCGGCTGGTGGTACCGGGGTCCTCATGGCTATGTCATCGGGTCCGAAGGGGAACGGCGACGGGGAAAAAACGCGAGGGGAGGACGTTCTCGTTAACGTGGACCATGGCGGCGGTCGTGGGGTCGGCGGTCGGGGCCGGGGAAAAGGCCGGACGGGCAAGCGTCGTCGCCGTGAGGGCGAGGAACCTGCTTGACGGCAGAATGAGGAAGAACGCGGAAACAGAGGACGTCAAAAAGGGGACATTCTTGTTCTGTAGAAAACCGGTGGACCGTCGCCCACTTCAATGCGTACTATAAGATGTGATCACGAGCCAATCCCCGCGTAAGGTCCCGAGGGTCGCCTAGGAGGCTGCCTGTCAGGCTCTCGCCGCGCACCGAAATCGGTTCAGCCCCAAAAAGTCCACCCAGCCCCAGCTCCTGGCCTGCTTGGTGCCCAAAGAGGTCTTGCGCCTCGACTACCGCGGGTTCGCCGAGTACTTCACCGACCATCCCGACATGATTCGCCCGATCGGGCTGAGAGCCATCCCCCAGTACACCACCTTCCAGAAGGCGGCCAACGGGTTGCTGGCCGTAGCCCGCGCGATGGAAGCGGTACAAAGTGTGGGTTTTCAGCGCCCGGCGGCGTGCCCAGGGCAGCTCGTCACGCGAGGCTTAGCCGATCAGGACGCACGCCGCACGCCTGCTGGATTTGCTGACAGGTCGCGGGCACGCCGAGCGCGATCCAGCCATCGTCGTCCAGCAGGTCGCGGCGCGCGGCGAGAACGGCGTGCTTGATGGCGAAGTAGGCGGAGTTGCCCAGCGACAGGCAGGGCTCGCTCGCGGACTTCGAGGAGTAGACGGCCAGCAGCCGGGCCTGCTCCTGCTCGCGCCAGCGTTCGGGAGTCGAGGGGGTCAGCGTCACCCGCAAGTCGAGGGGGATCGACTTGGTACACGGGGGCTTGTAGTTCCAGATGTTGTCCGTGAGGAGCCGGCCCTGCTCGTCATAGCGGATCTCCTCCGTGGTGACGAAGCCGAGGCCTTGCACGTAGCCCCCCTCGATTTGCCCGATGTCGATCGCGGGGTTGAGGGATCGGCCGGCGTCGTAGCGGATGTCCGCGCGCAGGACGGTCGATTCGCCCGTGAGCACGTCGATCTCGACCTCCGAGACCGCGAACGCATAGGTGAAATAGGCGAAGAAACGCCCCTTCGGGTAGTGTGTGGCCGGCTCGTCGTGGTGGGGGGCCTTGTAGAGTTCGACCGCGCTCAGGTTGACGCGGCCGAGCCATGCCTTGCGGACGATCTCGGGCCAGCGCTGCGGCCAATCGCTGCGCCAGTTCTCGACCCGGTCGGGAGATCCGGTGTCGTCCAGCTCCTGGCAGAAGCGCTCGATCCGCTGACGCAACGCGCGGCAGGCGAGCGCCACCGCGCCGCCGTTCAGGTCGAAGCCCGTCGAGGCGGCCGTCGGGGGCGCGTTGACGATCGTCTCGGTGCTGTTCCCCGCGACGCGGATCGACTCGAGCGGGAGGTTGAGCGCGCCCGCGGCCACCTGTGCGATCTTCGTGTGCAGCCCCTGCCCCATCTCCACGCCGCCGTGGGTGACCACCACCGACCCGTCCAGGCGGTTGACCGCCACCAGGGCCGTCGACGTGTTTAGCGCGGGGAGCTGCTTGAACCCGATGCCGTACTTCAGCGGAACCATGGAAATGCCCCGCTTCCGCCAGCGGTTCGCGCGGTTGAATTGCTCGACGCGCTCGGCACGGGCGGCGAACTCGCAGCTCTCGTATAGTTGGTCCCACTGTTCGCGCAGGTCGCAGAACCAGAGCGGCTGGCCGAAATGCGTGCTGTCGGCGTCGACCATTCCGCGGTCGGAGCGGTAGAGGTTCTGGCGCCGGATTTCTTCGGGCAAAATCTTTCGGCCCAAGCGCCGGCCGAGCTCGTGGGCGGCGTGCTCGACGGCCTCTTCGAGGGCCAGGTGGGGCTGCACCTGCCCGAACGTGCGCATCGCCGTGTTGCTGGCCTTGTTCGTGCGGTAGACCGTGCCCGAGGCGCGGAAGGTGGGGATCTGGTAACAGCCGTCGGCCATCATCACGCTCCCCTTCATGACGGCGAAGGAGCAGTCGTTGGTATCGCCCCCGTCGGAATGCAGGTTGAGCCGGGCGCCGACGAACCGACCGTCGTCGTTGATGGCGATGTGATACTCGCTCCGATAGGGGTGGCGCTTCCCGACCATGTGCATGTCGGTCTGCCGGTCGTGGGCGACCCGGACCGGCCTGCGCAGCCTGCGAGCGGCCACAGCCGCGGCCGCGCCGATGAAGCAGGCTCGGTTCTGCTTGCCCCCGAACCCGCCGCCGATCTGCCCGACGCGCACGTTCACCTGGTTGATCCGGACCCCCAGTGCGCGGGCGATCGACGCCTGGTCGCCGTTCGGGTTTTGCGTGGAGGCGACGACGGTCATCTCGTCGTAACTCCCGGGGATCGCCAGCGCGTTGAACGGCTCGAGATAGAAGTGCGCCTGGGCCCCGGTGGACATGACCCCGGAGACGACGTGGGCCCCCGGCAACGGCTGCGCGGGGTCGGCCAGCCACGCCTCGTCGCTTCCTTCCCGCACCACGTCCACAAACGGGGCGTGGATCGCCCCTTCGGGGTTATGGGGCATGACGGACCCGGCCGCCATGGCCTCTTCGAGCGTCGTGATCGCGGGGAGGTCGTCGTATTGCAGGCACTCCCGCCGGATGAACTCGGCGGTGCGCTGCGCGGTCGACCGGTCCCGCGCGACGGCCAGGCAGACGGGAGCGCCGACGTGCATGACGACGCCCGGACTGAAGACAGGGTCGTCGAGCCCCAGGCCGATCTGGTTGTCGCCGCCGGGAGGGATGTCGTCGGCCGTGACGAGCGCCGAAAACCCCGGGAACTGCCGCTTCAGCAGCTCCTGGAGCGCGTCCCGCCCTTCGGCCGGCCCGGAGAAGCGGAAGCGCGCGTGCGGGCGGTCGCTCATGACCATCACCCCGTGGCAGCCCCCCTCGGGCATCGGCTCGTCGAGCGGATAGACCGCTTCACCGGTCGCCTGGGCGAAGGCCATCCGCTTGATGATCGGCCGAGGGGCCGGCCCGTCGTCGGGCTGGACCTCGCAGGTCTGCCGGCCGGTCGAAAGGGGTCGCTCCGGATGGTCCGCCGCCGACCGGTTCACCGGGGCGACGGCGCCCGGAGAGATGCGCAACGCGACATGAAGGAAGAACTTGTAGAAGAAATTCTCCACGAGCTGTGTGCGGTACTCCTCGGTGAATCCTTCCTCGTCCATGGGAACGATCTGCTCACCGCATTCCGCGCGCAGCATGGCCAACGCCTCGCGCAGCGTCGCTTCATCCCAGGGCTTCCCCTCGAGCGCCCGCTCGGTCCTCGGCATGCGGACGTTGAACGACGCCACGCCTCCGTACACGACGCGAACCGTCCCAGCGAGCGCGCGCCCGCGCACGTCCAGTCGGCATGAGAAGCCGGCGTTGACGATCGCGTGCGCCATTTGCGGTCGTCGGGCGACCCGGTAGGTCTGCACGTGTTCGTCGCGGCGGCCGAACGGGACGTGGAAGGATTCCAGCAAGGCATCCGGCGGGAGATCTTCCGCCACGGGCATTGCCAGTAATGGGAACGTCGCCCGGCCGTTGGGAAACGCGTTCGAACGGATCGTCACCGTCGCGCCGAGCGTGGCGAGGAGGGTCATGACGTCGGACGCGAACGGCAGGCCGTCCCGGGTGTGGCTCGCGGCCAGGAAGATGTTGCCGCCGATGCTGCCGGCGTTGCGGACCTGGATGCCGGCGACGTACTGGCCGTGCCGGACGAGCTCCCGCAGCCCCTCCGTCTCCGCGCCCTCGTCGACCCGCGTGCGGGCCGCGTCGAGCAGGCGCTGGATCGAGACGGCCGCACCGACGCGGAGCCCCTCGGCCTCGACCGAGATCCCCTGGAGTTCCGCCACTTGCGAAACATCGATCAGGACGCGCGGCTTTTCGTGCGGATAGAGCACGCCGGCCGTGCTGCCGACGACGACGCGCACATTCGCGCGGCCGACTGCGGCGGTCAGCAGCCGTTTCAGCTCCATCGCCTCGTCGATCGTGGGGGGGCAGATCCAATGCAACCCGCGCGCTGAGAAATGGAGCCGGGCCGCCGCATCCGGGCTGGGAAGCTCGGCCAGGGAAACCGTTGCGGGCGAGGAACGGACGGTGGGCGGGAAGAAGGGGTCCGCCTCACATTTCATGCTCGGCTCGCGGGCGGCGTCGTGGTCGCAGGCGAAGCTGCGCATGGCGGACAGGATGGGCCGGTAGCCCGTGCAGCGGCAGAGGTTGCCTCCGAAAATGTCTTCGATCTCCCGCTCGGTCGGCCGGTCGTGGGCACGCAGGAACGAATGCATGTTCATCACGAACCCAGGGGTGCAGTAGCCGCACTGGGTCCCGTTGTTGATCGCGATCCGGTGTTGAACCGGGTCGAGCCCGTCGTGGACGTTGCCGATGCCCTCGATGGTCGTCACGTGCGTACCGGCCACGGCGGCAAGGGGGCGCAGGCAGGCGTTGATCGCTTCGTGCCGTTCCCCTTCGCGCGTGCGGCGCGAGATCATGACGGTGCAGGCGCCACAGCCCCCCTGCCCGCAGCCGATCTTGGTGCCGGTCAGGCCAAGCGCGCGCACGTACTCCGCGAGCAGGACGGTCGGATCGGGGTTGTGGACGACGATCCGTTCGCCGTTCAGCCAGAAGACGAGCTCCGGCGAATAGCCCTGGAGCCGCTCGGCCACCGCGGGGCATTCCTCAACGCGACTCTGCGAGTGCGACATGAGCTTCGTCCCTCAACCGAGTGCCCGCTATCCCTGGGCCCAGAATCGTGCGGGATTCCGGACCGGAAGTGCCGGCTGACTCATTGATATTCGGAAGATGTTTCATCCGGTGACCTGTCGGAAGATCACCACAAGCACCCCCAGCGCGAGGAAGATCGCGAACGAGCCGGCGAGCGTCACGGCCTTCTGCCGGGCGTACGTCGCGCTGAGCCACGGTCCGAGCAGTCTGGTCAGGACGGGCATCACACCCCACTGAAGGATCGAGACGCTGAGTGCGTTGCCGATCAGCATCGACAGCGCGAGGCCCAGGGGCGCGGTATAAGGGGCGACGAAGATCGTGAGGAGCATGACCGTCGGGAACAGCGCCAAGAGGACCGTCAGGGCCATTTTCCAGGCCGACGGCCCCTCTCCCCGGCTGCCGGACGCCCCGGCGAACCAGGGACCGAAACCGCCGGAGAGTCGCTGGAGGTCGAACTCGCCGACCTTCTCCCAGAGTTCTTTCAACCACTCGCCTCGGACCGGCGACTCGAGCCACGCGTTCAGGGACGCATCGTCCTCAAAGTTGACGATGACCACCCATTCCTCACGCTGACCGTCGGTCGGCGGAAAGATGTTGGTGCCGCTGTAGCCGGGGAAGCCTTCCGCGGCGTTCGTGACGCCCTCTTGCCACTCCAGGAACCAGTCAACGGCTGCCGCGGGAACGCGTTGCACGACCACCGCGGACGCCCTGGACACTTGGGCCGGCACGTTGCGACTCCTCGTGTTCGCGAAAAGAACCCGACAGGCAAACGTCGTTCAATGTGAGTCTGCTGCGAAGGGGCCGAAATCGGCGAAGAGCCCGTCGCGCAAGAACCGGGCGCCATCCCGTTCGGCATTGCGGAGTTCCCACGGGTCGTCCACGAAGTCGAAGAACGACCCACAAACGCGCTCTTGTCAGCCGACAACGCACCTCCTCCGGTCGTTGACGGTGATTGGCCGGGACGAAGCCCCGAACAGCGCCTGGACTCTGGCGAAGTGCGTACGGGCCTCTCTAATGTAGTCCGCGAATTCAGTTGCCAGTGTGGGAACCTTTTGCCTCCGCCGCCTACCCCAAAATTTGCCCGGCCCTTGGGAGGGGCCGAATCGATAACAACACGCGCCCGCTTCGATGGGAAAATCGTGCCGCGCGCAGTGCCGGCCTTCAAGAGCGGTTCCCGCCGTAGGGGTCGAGTCCGCGGCTCGGGGCCGGAGGATTGCAAAGTCGCGGACCGCCGCGGATTTTGGGACACTCCTCGCTGATCTCCACCGGTTATCCCTCAGGCGAAGCGGGGCGTCTGGGTGCCATGCCCACAAAGACGGGGGCATGGCACCCAACACCGTTCCTGCTCAGCCGTTTGAGCCGAAACCGCGAGTCGCGGTGGAGATCAGCGAGAAGTCTCGATTTTGGTGTGGCGTTGGTGGCCATTCTAAGCCCCGTCCGGGGCGGGGAACGGTGTCCTCCAAACGACGCGCCGGGTGTGCCACCCAGGATGGGCCCACAATCGACTTTGCAATCCTCCTGCGGTTCCAGGTTGGGTGTTGGTGAATCGCTCTCCGACCACGTACGATGGCTCGCCGGCACCACTTTGGGATGGCACGAAGTTCGTTTTCATCGGCAGGGACCATGTTGGCTGGGCTAGAATTCACGTTGGGCGTCTTGATCTGGTGCGGCACGCTCTGGGACGGGTTCGCCACGATTGTGCTGCCGCGCACGGTGTCTCCGATGAGACGTCTGTCGGGACGGTTCAATCGGCGGAGCTGGCAGGTCTGGGCCGTGCTCGGGCGCAGGATTCGGGACCAGGAGCAGCGCCTGAGCTTCCTGGCCGTGTACGGCCCGATCTCGGTGATGCTCCTGCTCATCCTCTGGGCCTGGCTGATCATCTTCGCGTGGGCCTTGGTCTACCATAGCCTCGGGCCGAGCGTGCAGGGGGCAAACGGCCGTCTCAGTTTCGGCGCCTTGCTGTACGCGAGCGCCTCCACCTTCCTCACGCTCGGGATGGGCGACGTCACGGCCGCCAATGCGATCGGCCGGTCGTGCCTCCTGCTCGAGGCCGCGTCAGGCTATCTTTTCCTCGCGCTGGTGATCACGTACATGCCCGTGCTCGAGCAGGCGTACGGGGCGCGCGAGGTCGACAATGTGCTGATCCTCTCGCGTGCCGGCCGGCCGCCGAACGTGCTCCGATTGCTGCACCGCTACTCCACGCCCGACCGCGCGGAGATCTTGCGCGGATACCTGCACGAGGCCGAGCGCTGGATGGCCGAGATCCTGCAGACCCATCTCTCCCACCCCGTGCTCTCGTTTTACCGGGCCCAGCACTGGGGTCAATCGTGGCTCATCTCCCTGACCGTCGTGCTCGACGGCTGCGCCCTCTTGATGGTGAGCGGCACGGGATTGTCCGCCGCGCAGGCAAGACTGACTTACCGCATGGGCCTCGGCCTCCTCAAGGACCTGACCGAAGCGCTGGGCATCACGATCGATCCACGCGTTCGCACGCGACTGACCGCGTCGGAATTGCCCACCTTCCTCGCGGCCTCGGAGGCCCTGCGGCTCAACCTGAACCTGGAGCCGGCCGCGTGCGAGGCACTCCTCCGGCTGGTTCGCCGCTACGACGTCTATCTCCTCGCGCTTTCCGAATGGCTCGTCATCCCCCTCCCCTCGTGGACTCCGCCTCCGCCCGCGGGGGACGAGCCCGACGGGTGCACTGAGTGACGTACGTCGACTCCGGGCGTGCCACCCAATGATACACTCAATTCAATATCCAATTGCCATCATCCGGCGCCCGCTTCATGTCCCGGCCGCGTCCTTGCTCGTATACTGACGGTTTCGTGATGCCCTGGGATGCGGAGCGTTTGCGATGAATCCGAACTGGCTCTTGGTGTTCGTCCCGATCGGGATCGGTCTGGACTGGTTCGGGGCCAACGCGTCGCTCGTCTTTGCGACCTCCGCGCTCGCAATCGTGCCGCTGGCGGCGCTGATGGGCGACGCGACCGAAGCGCTCGCTCGGTTCCTGGGCCCGACGATCGGCGGCCTGCTGAACGCGACGCTGGGGAACGCGCCCGAGATCATCATCTCGTCGTTTGCGCTCCGGGCGGGGCTGGTCGATATCGTGAAGGCATCGTTGGCGGGCTCGATCCTGGGCAACCTGCTGTTGGGCCTTGGCCTCTCGTTCCTCGCCGGCGGCATCAAGCTGCGCAGGAACCAGCGGTTCGATACCGACGCGGCCCGCACGGCCACGGCCCTGCTCACGCTGGCGACGTTCGGGATGATCATCCCGGCGGTGACCCAGTTCAACGTCTCGGTCTCCCGCACGATCAGCCGCGAGTGCGCGGTCATCCTATTCGTGGTCTACCTGGCGAGCCTGGCCGCGATCTTCTGGAACCGGAAGCCGCTCATCGGCAAGGAAGGGGTGAAGGCCGACCTCAAGGAGCGGGAACGACGGCCCGACGAGGTGCGCGACGAGCCGGAACCAGGCTGGAGCCGGAACAAGGCGCTCGCCGTACTGGCGGCAGTCGCGATCGTGCTGGCGATCATGAGCGAGGTGTTGACCGGGTCCGTCCGTCCGGCGGCCGCGGGTCTGCACTTGACGCCGCGCTTCGCCGGCATGTTCCTGCTCGCGACGGTCGGGAACGCGGCCGAGCTGTTCAACGCGGTCCGCTTCGCCCGCAAGGACCAGATGGACCTCGCCATCGGGGTGACGGTCGGGGCGAGCACCCAGGTGGGACTGCTGGTCGCGCCCGTGCTGGTGTTCGTCGGTATGCTGATGGGTCAAAACATGGACCTGATCTTCTCCCCGCTTGAGCTGATCGCGATCGTGATGGCCGTATATGTGGCGCGGAACCTGATCTACGACGGTGAATCGAGCTGGCTGGAAGGCCTGATCCTGGTCGCCGTGTACTGCATGTTCGGGATCGGGTTCCTGCACCGTCCCGAGACCGACCGGGCCGATCCGCCGCTCGTGCCCGCCACGGCCCGGCCCTGACGGGCCGCGGCTGTGGCGGGCGGCGGCCGCCCGCCGCACTCCAAAGGTAGGTCCCCAGCTTCCCGAAATCGTTACGGCGATCGCCGCGGAGGTGCTACGCGGCCTTCGGTTCGGCCTTCTCGTCTTTCGGCTTGGCCCCGTCGTCACCCTTGGGCTCTTCCTTCGCCGCGGGTGCCTCGTCGGGCTTGGGCGTTTTCTTCGGCTCCTCCGGCTGCTCGCTTTTCTCCGCCTCTTCGTCGGCCTTTGCGCGGGGCATGATGATGAGTTTGCCGTCCTTCACCTCGATGCTCTCGAGCTTGCGGATCGCCGCGGCGTTCTCCGGGTTGTCCGCATAGCCCGCCGCGAGGTTCTGTGTGCGGAACGACCCGAGCGCATCATCCGACACCGGCTTGCCGTTGACCTCGAGCGCGTCCAGCGTGACGAAGAGCTTCCCGTTCGTGAGCATAACGGCGAAGCTCGCCTTGCCGTTCAAGTACCGCCCCTTCAGGCCGGGGAGCTTGATCTCATCGAGCGGGAGGCTGATCTGCCCCTGGATCTTGTCCCCGGGGATCTCGACGTGCAGCCGGTTCTTGAATTCCGGGTTCTTCGCGATCAGCGCGTTGATCTCGTCGGCGGTCAGCACGAGCGGCTTGACGTCCTTCCCGGTGTCGAGCGACTTCTTGAACGCGTCGACCCGCGCATCCAGGGCCTCGGCCTCCGCCGCCGGCAGCTCGACCTTCGGCAGCTCCATGGGCGTTGTGGAGGTGTATTGCTGGACCATGCGCGTGTAGTAGCGATAGGTGCTGAAGGCCGCCAGCCCGATCAGCACGAGGACCACCAGCGAGACGCACACCGCGGTCACGCAACCGTAGAACAAGCACCCGCGCGGCTGCTTTACGGGTTCGGTCGGCTCGATCGGCGGCTCATATTCGTCCACGGGGGCCTCCTCGCCATTTGTACGGCATAGCTCGGCGCGGTTCGCACGGCCATGCGCTGAGAGTCGGGTCAATCATCCGGAAGGGTCGTCGACGATGATAACCGCGCCGGCACCCCGATGCACGGCCCCGCCGGATGAGCGGCTCACCGCGAGATCTCATTGAATCGCCGCGCGGAGGAATTACACTGGGTCTGCGTTCGCGACGGCTCCTGATGTGCCGGAGCCGCGACGGCTTGAGGACCCTCGCATGGCGACGACCGAAACCACCGCGTTCAACGCGCGGGCGCTGGCGCAACTGCTCAGCGCCGAGAAATTGTACCGCACTTACTTTGCGCCGGGCGGTCTGTTCTTCATCCGCGTCGGCGGACCCAGGCACGACCAGACGGCCATCCACTTCGGCCTGATCGGCCTGCTGATCTCGTCGCTCACGATGAAGGGCCGGATGAAGAAAGTCGAGGCGAAGATCGCCGCGATGGACCAGCAGACGCTCCGCGATCGGCTGGAAGATCACGCGGACAACTTCAGCGCGCGGTTCGAGAACATCATCTCGTCACGCATCGAGCCGACCGCGACGATCTCCCTGAAGAGCCCCGGCAAACACTTCGGGCGCTGGTTCGTCGATTTCGAGGACCGGAAGAAGATGCTCTTGCAGTTCGACACCCTCGACGACATGCACGTCGCGGTCGCGGAGCTGCCGAAGGTACTCGGCGCCAAGCACGAAAACCGGGTCGAGTGGCACGATCAGAAAAACAAGTACGTCAAAAAACGGGCGACGTGAGCGCGGACGGTCGCGAGGTCGGGACTCTGGCAAGCCGGCCGGCGGGGTAGCACGCCCGGAGTCATCGACGGGCGTGGTCGCCTCGCCCTCGACGGCGCAACGTCGCGCTCCGACGTCAATCCGACTTTACCGCCGAGACCGTTGCCGGCACGGGCCACGCGGTCTCGGCGGGGGCCGGTTGACGGGAAGGGCGGGTCGTCACCGCGGCGAAGCGGCCTTCGTAGTCCGGGTGGTTCGTGCCGCAGAGCCGGTCCCAGACGTTGAAGTAGAGGCCGAAATTCGCGACCACCTTCTCGTGGTGCAGGGCGTGGTGCGTCGGCGTGTTCAAGAACTTCCCCGCCCAGGTCCCGAGGAACCAGCGCGGGAAGATCTCGTAACCGGAGTGGCCGAACACGTTGAAAGCGATCTGCCACGTCATGAAGAAGAGGAACGCCGAATAGTGCATCGGCACCGTGTAGACGAGCAGCGGCCCGATCCCTGCCTGAACGAACGCCTCGGGAATGCTGAAGCTGTAGGCCGCCCAGGGGGTCGGGTTGCCGGAGAGGTGGTGCGTGCGATGCACCCGGCGGAACAGCCGAGGGTGGTGCATCAGGCGGTGCGTCCAGTAGAAGTAGGCGTCGTGGATCACGATGCAGAGGACGATGCTGGCGGCGAACCATTCCCAGCCGTGCCGGTCGATCGGCTGGTAGAGCCGCGTGCGGAGGCCGCCCCACCGGATGAAAACGGTCGCGCCGCTGGTCAGGCCGAAGGCCAGCAGGCTCAAGAGCGACTGGCGGATCTCGAACGGAACCTGCCCGCGACCTGGTGGCCGGGGGTTGATCTTGCGGGCCTGGGCACGCCGCCGGAACAGCGCGTAAAAACAGAGCCAGACGATGCCCGCCAGCGCGGCATACCAGACGAAGCCGCCGAAGGCGAACTCCCACGTCTCGGACAGGGCCCGGAGGATCACCTTGCGGAGTGTCACGTGTCGCTCCCGACGAGCCGTTGATGTAACCGGTCGTCACGCGCTGGCGTCGTTCAGCAGGGCAATCGCCTCGGCGTCCAGGACCAGGCGCGTCCCCTCGATCAGGTCGTCGAGCTGCTCGACACGCGTCGCGCTCGCGATCGGGGCCGTGATGCTCGGACGGGCCAGCAGCCAGGCGATCGCCACACGGGTCGGATTCGCGCCATGGCGCTGGGCGACCTCGTCAAGCGCCCCGAGAATACGGAACCCGCGCTCGTTCAAGTACTTCTTGACCCCCTGCCCCCGCGCGCTCTGCCCCAGGTCCGCGTCCGAGCGGTACTTTCCGGTCAGGAACCCGCTCGCCAGCGCGTAGTACGGGATGACGCCCAGGCCGGCCGCCGCGCACACCGGTTCGAGCTCGGCCTCGTACCGGGCCCGTTCGCACAGGTTGTAGTGCGGCTGAAGGCACGCGTACGCCGGGATGCCGCGCTCGCGGCTGATCGCAAGCGCCTCGGCCAGCCGGGACGCTGAGTAGTTCGACGCGCCGATCGCCCTGATTTTCCCTTGCGCGATCAACTCCGCGAATGCCCCCAGGGTCTCGTCGAGCGGCGTTGCCTCGTCGTCGGTATGGGCCTGGTACAGGTCGATGTAATCGGTCCGCAGCCGCTGGAGCGACCGCTCCACCGCGCGCAAGAGGTACGACCGCGACAGCCCCTTCTCGCCCGGCCCCATCTCCAGCCCCACCTTCGTGGCGATCACCACCTTGTCGCGGTTGCCGCGCTGTTGGAGCCACTTGCCGAGGATCGTCTCCGACTCCCCGCCCTGGTTCCCCGGCGCCCACCGGGAGTAGACGTCGGCCGTGTCGATGAAGTTGAACCCGCCCGCGACGAACGCGTCGAGCACCCGGAACGACGTCGCCTCGTCGGCCGTCCAGCCGAAGACGTTCCCGCCGAGCACCAGCGGTGCGACGTTCAGGCCTGATTTCCCCAGCGTGCGCGACGGCATGACCGGCCCCTCTTCGACAACCCGACCCCCGGCGCGGGATCGCGCCGAACTTCTCCCGCCCAGCATAGGTGGGTAGCGCAAAGGTCGCAACCTGAGAGTGCTGTTGGGCCCTTCGTACTGGCTCGCCTCAAATTGCCGTTCACCACTCGGGACGGTACGATAATCGGTGGGAGGCACGAGCCAAAATGGTGACGACGGTCGAACAACTTCTGGCCCGGCTCGGCTCGGGAATCGAGTCGACGCCCGGCGTCTGTGGCGGAGACCCACGAATCGCGGGTACGCGTATTCCGGTGTGGACACTGGAGCAATACCGGCGGCTCGGTTTGTCTGAGGCGCAAATCCTGGAGGCCTTCCCGGGACTGCGAGCCGCTGACCTGGTCAATGTCTGGTCCTACGTCGCCGGTCATCCCGACGAAGTCGATCGCCTGATCCGCGAGAACGAGCAGGCGTAGCCGTTGGCCCGCCTCTATGCTGACGAGAATTTCCCCTACCCGGCCGTCGAAGCCTCGCGGCGACTGGGGCACGACGTCTTGACGGCCCGGGAAGCCGGCCAGGCTGGCCTCGGAATCCCTGACGACGAAGTCCTCTCGTTCGCGCACGCGCACGCCCGAGCTGTGTTGACGCATAACCGCGAGCATTTCCGCAACCTGCACGAGGCAGGCTCGCCGCACAGTGGCCTGGTTCTTTGCACCGAGGATGCGAACTTCCCTTCTCTCGCGGCACGCGTCCACCAGGCTTTGTCAGTCGCGGGCGACCTAACCGGGCAACTCATCCGGATCAATCGACCGTCCGGATGAGGCAATGGAGCCAGAGTCGCGTAAGGTCGACGAAGGCCAGGAACGTGGTCATGATTCCTTGATCTGAATTCAACGGCTCCCCACCGCGTTTCGGCTACGGATCCGGTTCCGCAACCTCCGCCGCGCCGACCGTCTACTCCTTCTGGGTATCCGGCAACGCATCGTCCCGCACCGGGATCGTCGGATCCGGCGGACCGAAGAGGGGCAGCAACGCCCGCGCCCCGTTGCGGACATGGCCATCCTCATCACGCGCGGCGGCTTGAAGCACGGGAATGAGTTCTCGGTCGTTCTTGCTGATCACGCGGCGCAGCCCCGAAAGCAGGCGTTGCCGATCCCGTGCGTCCGCCCCGCGCAGCAGTTCGGACAGCGCGTCGACCACCCTCGCGGTTTCCCCGAGACGGATCAGGGACAGGGCCGACGCCTCGCGAACGTCCGGGCGCGCGTCATCGAGCGCGGACACCAAGGCCGAAACCGCAACCACGCGCTCGGGGCCGTTCCGTTCCGCAATGTCGCCCAAACCGGCGGCGGCCGAGTAGCGGACGCTCCAGTCATGATCGTCAAGCAGCGCCGCAACCTCGGAGACGGCCCGGTTCGAACGATTTCCATGCCCGGCGAGGCCGGCCACCGCGCACTCGCGCACTCGGGGGCTCGGATCCCGTAGCGCCACGATCAGGGCCGAGATCGCCCACTCGACGTTCCACGCGGGAATCTGGTATCCCAGTCCCACCGCCGCCTCGCGGCGAATGTACGCGGGCTGGTCCGGCCCTAACTCCCGGACTAACCGCCGGGTCGGGTCGAACGCGGCAATCCCCGCCCAGAGCAGCACAGCGCATACCGCAACGAATGCGACGAGCGATCGGACCCGAACACGAAAGGCCGGACGGTTCATCGCCATGACGCCCTCTCTCGATGCGCGATCGACAACCTATTACAAGTGTAATACGATCGCCGTGCGGTGACAAGACGGGTTCTCGCGCTTCGACCGAGCGGTACGTGTTTCGCGTCCAGCATGGCGGAATTCGTAGCGCGGCCCGGTGAAACGGAGGCGTGCGCCATCACTTCGCGTCGTGAAAGATGATCCCCGCCGTAAACCGTTCCCCCGAGCGCACGCGGCTCACCCCGTGGCGCAGGTTGACGCGGTAGATTCCGCGGGTCCCCTGCACGGGGCGCTGGTAGACGGGGAAAATGACGCCCTCACCGCGCTGAAGCGGCACGACGTCGACGCGCGATTGCATGCGCGGACGCTGTTCGGTCAGGACGAACTCCCCTCCGGAGAAGTCCTTGCCCGGCTCCGAGAGGAGGATCGCGACCTGAAGCGGAAAGACGTGCTCGCCGTAGAGGTCCTGATGCAGGCAGTTGAAGTCGTCGGGTCCATACCGCAGCAGGAGCGGCGTTGGCTTGACCTGCCCTGCCTCGTGACAACGCGCGCGAAAGGCGTCGTGGTCCGGCGGGTAGCGCACGTCGACCTTCATCGCTTTGTTCCACTTATTGGCGACCGCGGCGAGCGGCGAATAGAGCGCAACGCGCAGCGCGGCGATCAAAGGCGGGAGCGGGTACGCAAAGTACTGGTACTCGCCGCGCCCATAGCCGTGCTGGGCCATGACCACCCGTTTGCGGAACAACCCCTCCGACTCGTACGCGTCGATGAGCCCCGCGCACGCGTCGGCCGTCAGCAGCGGGCCGGTCGTCGCGCAGCCGTGGTGATCCAGCGCGGACACGATGCCCGTCCAATCGAGGGCGGCCCCGCGCTCGATGACTGAGGTCACTCGCTGCTCACCATTAACGAATTGATCTACGCTCATCGAATCGCCCGCGCCTGTGACACCCGGTTCCAGAGATGCATCGCCGCATAAGCGCGCCAGGGACGCCAGCGTTCCGTCCGCGCGAGCACCGCGGCCGGCGAGAGCGACGGCGCACACTCGGCCAGGGCGCGGCGGAGCACGAGGTCGCTCGCCGGCCAGGCGTCGGTGTCGCGCAGGGCCCTCAAAGCAAAATACTCCACGGTCCAGGGGCCGATGCCGGGCAGGGCCAGCAAGGCGGCTTTCGTCCCGTCGGTGCAACCCTTGGACTCGGCGAACGGGATCGACTCCTCCGCGAACGCGCGCGCCACACCCCGTAAGGCGGCGACGCGCTGTGACGGCATGCCGATCGCCTCCAGGTCCCCGTCCGCGATGGCCCGAGGCAGCGGGAAGAGGAGCGACGGCTCACCGTCGGGAACCCCTGGGATCGGCCGGCCGAGCCGGTTGGCCAGCCGGCCCATGATGGTGGTGGCGGCCTTGACGGTGACTTGCTGGCCGACAATCGTGCGCGCGATCAGCTCGAACGGCGACCACGCGCCCGGCACCCGCAAGCCCGGGAAGGCCCGTATGGCGGGCGCGAGCCAAGGGTCGGCGCCGAGCACCGCGTGGACCGAGGCAAGGTCGGCGTCCAGGTCGAACACCGCCCGCACGCGCTCTGCCAGCTCCGGGGCATGCCGCGCGGCGGCCCCTCGGATCGTGACCTCCAGCCGGGACTCCGTCGGGTGGTGCGAGACGGTCAGCAGCCCGGTGTCACCGGCAACTTCGACTGACCTCATGTACACGCCATCGTAGACCTGCTCGACGCCCGCGGTCGCGCGGCCCTGCAAGTGGCGGAGGAGCAACAGCCAGTCGAGTGGGGGTGTATACGGCAGGGCGAGCGAGACGGAATCGACAGCAACAGCCAGAGCCCGCTCGCGCCCGAGCAACTTGGCCTTCCGTTCGACGCCCCAGCGGTAGCCCGAGAGCGATCCGTCCGTGCGGACGACGCGGTGGCATGGGATCGCGACCGCGATCGGGTTCGACGCGCACGCACGAGCCACCGCGCGGACCGCCGCGGGCTGCCCGATGCGCTGGGCGATCTCGGTATAGCTCGCGGTCGACCCGGCGGGGATCGCGCGGAGGGCCTCCCAGACTTGCCGCTGGAACGCGGTGCCCCGGATGTCGAGGGGGAGCTCGACTGACCGCGATGGGGTCTCGACACAGCCGACTACGCGAGCCACAAGCCGATCGAAATCGGCGTCGCCGCCGATCAACCGCGCTTTCGGAAAGCGACCCTGAAGGTCGCGCACCAGGTCGTCGGGATCGTCACCGAGCAGGACCGCGCAGACGCCCTGGTCGGTGGCGGCGACGAGGATCTTGCCGAGCCAGCACGCGCTGACCGCCACCCGGATCGAAGCCCCTTCTCCGCCGGCACGGAAGGCCGTCGGGGTCATGCCCAGTAGCTCGGCGGCGGTCGCGTAGAACCGGCCGCTGGACGGAAAGCCCGCGCCGTAGACGGCCTCGGTGACCGTGGCGGTGCGACCGAGTTCCTCGCGGACCTTCTGGGCCCGCTGCGCGTCGGCATAGGCCTTGGGCGTGACTCCCGTGAGCGCTTTGAAGACGCGATGGAAATGGAAGCGGCTGAGACCGGCGGACTCGGCCAGAGTCTCGAGGCTGGGCGGCTCCTCCGACGTTTCGATCAGGCGGCACGCCCGCGCCACGGCCGACGCCCGGCGGTCGTCGAGCGCCCTCTCGTGCGGCCGGCAGCGTTTGCACGGACGGAAGCCCGCGCGCTCGGCCTCGGCACCGCTCGCATGAAAGCGCACGTTCTTCCGCAGCGCACGTCGCGCGCCGCAGGACGGGCGGCAGTACACGCCGGTCGTCCGCACCGAAAAAACGAACGCACCGTCGGCCGTTCGGTCCCGGCGGACCACGGCGTCCCAGCGCGCGTCATCGTCCGCAAAGCCGGGCGACGGATGAGGGGTCTTCTTCAAGGCGGTCATGAGAGAAGGTCCTTCGAGAACGGTTAGCCGGGCTCGGCTCTCACTTTGAGGATACGAGGACGATGGCTCGAAGACACTCCGATCCTTGCTCTCGAATTCGGAAAACCGTGAAGGATCCCACGATCGGCCGAGCAAACGGATGGACCGCAGGTCACTCGCGCGGCGCGGCGGCGCAGATGAAACCCGCCCCTGCGGGTCGCCGATCAGAGCAGCGCGCGGACACGATCGACCGGACGTTTCAGGCCGAGCCGCCGCGCGTCGTCCACGGGAGGTGGGCGTTCTCGCCCCACGTGCTACACGACATGTGAGCGATCGGGCGCGCCTTGACGCGAAATCGCCTGCTTCGGGCCCGACCGAGCGGTCCCGAAACAGGCGTCGCAGCGCTTCCATAGGAAGTGAAGTGGGCTCAAGCGGGGGGGCGTCAGCGCCGGGACTCGGCCTGACCACGAGTCTCCCCCGACGCGCCTCGGACGGAAGGGGTCCGGGGCATGCCGGGCGAATGCACGCCGGTCATTCGGCCGGAGGAGCTTCGGGAGTCACGGTCTTCGGTTTCGGCGGGTCATTCTGCCGCACGGCGCACTGGGGATGAATGCCCGCACGGGAATAGACGGCCTGATGACAAACCGGGCAACGCGCTCGCGTTTGGGCCGGCTGAATGGGCGTCCGGTAAGATCGCGGGTTCATGGCAAGGCGCTCCGAGGATCGGGAATGGCCGGGTCCGCACGCGCGGCCCGTTGATCGTCGATGACCCAGTCGCCCCGCGATCAATAGCGACCGCCACCACCGCCGCCACCGTAACCACCACCACCGCCGCCTCGACCGCCGCGGCTCCCGCCACCGCCGCCGCCGTAGCCGCCGCCGCCACCGCCGCGGCTGCCGCCGTAACCGCCGCCGCCACCACGTTCCTCACGCGGCTTGGCCTCGTTGACGGTCAGCCGCCGACCGTTGTGCTCCTGGTCGTTCAAGCCGTTGATTGCTGCTTGCGCCTCAGCGTCCGAGCCCATTTCCACGAAGCCGAACCCCTTGGAGCGGTTCGTGTCCCGGTCGACAATGATCTGCGCACTCTGGACGGTGCCGAATTCCGAGAACAAGGCCTCCAGGTCTGTCTCGTTCACGGCGTACGTCAGGTTCCCCACGTACAGCTTCTTGCCCACGATCAAACTCCCTAGTGGGATACGCGACCCGCAGGAAACTTTCAGGGTCGAGGAGAAAGTGGCTCGTCGGGAGCCCACGGCGGGAAAGGCGAGCAAGGGCCGGAACGTTGAGAGCCAGCGTTTGCCGCTCGGTCGTCAAACCTACCACGCTTGAGCATAGCAAAATCGCCGGCAGGTTGACAGGGTGTGCTCCCCCCTTGTGGACGATCGCCCGCGGCGGTGGTTCGCGGGGCCGGCGCCCGCCCCTGGTCGGACGTCAGAAACGCGATCGCGAACCCGGGGTTGGCGGCGCCTGTCCAGCGCAGGATGATGATGATGAAACCGTCGCGAGGAGACCCCATCACGTGGAAGTGAACCCCGTCGTCCTGAGCGGCCGCCTGGTCCGGCTCGAGCCGCTCTCCCTCGACCACGTGCCCGATCTCGCCGAGGCGGGACGTGATGAGGCGGTCTGGCCGCTGATGCCGTACGGCACGATCACGACCGTCGCGCAAATGGCCGGCTTCGTCCGTGAGGCGCTCGCGCAGCCGTCCGACCGCCCGTTCGCCGTCATCCACCGGCCGGACGGGCGGGCCATCGGCAGCACCCGCTACCTCGACATCCGGCCGCGCCACCGGGGCCTGGAGATCGGCGGCACCTGGTACGCCCCGTCGCACCAGCGGACCGGCGTCAACACCGAGTGTAAGTACTTGCTCCTGCGCCACGCGTTCGAGGCCCTCGGCTGCATCCGCGTCCAGCTCAAGACCGACCAGCGGAACGAGCGCTCGCAACGGGCGATCGAACGCCTCGGCGCGGTCCGCGAAGGGGTGCTCCGGAGCCACGTGATCATGCCCGACGGCTACCGGCGGGCGTCCGTCATGTACAGCATCATCGACGAGGAGTGGCCCGGCGTCCGGGCGCGGCTCGAGCGCTTCTTGGCGAGAGACGCTTAGAGCGGTTTTCGTGAGTGCCGCCAAGAGACGGTAGCCCCGGAGGGGCCGGCGGATCTGGCTGGCACGCCCGTCGCAAACTCCGGGCCTGCCATCCGGTCGATCGATCGGGGGTATTCTCTCGCGCGGAGGGCAGGAAGCTGTTGGCAGTTACCTCTCGGCGTCGAGAGCACGAAGCGGCCCCTCCCCCTCACGGTCTCTCCGGAGAGGGAGAGAGAAGGTGAGAAGGAGGGGCCACGTTCGGAGAACCGGCGATGCCGTGATTATCGGGCGAAGGTCAGCCCATTGTCATTCGGGCCGCCGCCGATCAGTTTGAACTGGAAGCCGCCGTCGCCCGCGCCGGCCAGGCGGCCGACGATGGCCAGGCCGTCGGTGCTGGCCAGCGTCAGCAACCCCGAGCCGGTCGTGTACGTGCCCGAGAACGATTTTGGCGCCCCTTGACCCGTCGTGGTCCACGTGAAGTGGCCGTCGGGCTGAAGGCGCAGCTCGATCGACGTCCCGCCGGCCCCCTTCGCGTTCCAGCGGCCTGTCAAGTCGGACGGAGGAGGAGTCGCGGGTGTCGCGGGCGCTGCCGCCGGAGCGGCAGCCGGCGCCCCGGGCGTGGGCGACGCAGTGCCCGTGGTCCCCGATGATGCCGAGAGCTGGGCCAGGAGCTGACGCGAAAGCTGGTCGTCGGGCTGCAAGTTCACTACCGAGCGCAGCTCGCTCGTCGCGGCATCGGTCTCGCCCATGGTGACGTACAGGTACGCCGCGACGAACCGCGCGGAGGCCGCATTCGAGTGCGCCGCGCAGTACTGTTCGAGGCGCCGTAACTGGTTCGTAAACGTGTCGACGTCGGGATAGAGCCCGACCAACGTCGCCCAGTTCCAGCCCGGCCCGGCCGTCAACACCGCGTACAGGGCCGCCGCCGATTCCGAGTACCGGCCCTGCGCGAACAGCGTCAACGCGCGGAACTCGTGCAGGTCGACGTCGTTGGGGAGCGCCTGGAGCGCTTCATCCACCTGCCGCTGTGCCGAAGCATAGTCGCCCGCTTTGAACGCGTCGCGCGCTGCGTTGAACTTCGCCGCCGCCGCATCGACGGCCGACTGATCGGGCGACTGCGTGCTGACCGTGATCGGCTGGGCGTAGTCGAGACCCGCGACTCCCATCGTGTCGACGTAGTAGGGGTTCGCGTACGAAGAGTAGCCGTACGCGTACGGCCAGCTCCCCAGACCCCACGAGGGGAGACCCCAACCCGCGAGCCCACTGCCGTACCCATAGCCACCGTAGCCACCCATGCCGTAGCCGCCGTAGCCACCCATGCCGTAGCCGCCATAACCGCCATAACCGCCGAGGAGGCCGTACCCGAGCCCAAAGCCCAGGCCCGAACCCAGGCCGTAAAGCAGCCCATTGCCAAAGCCGCCGTAACCGTAGCCGCCATAACCACCGTAGCCACCGTAGCCGCCGTAGCCGCGGCCGTAGCCCCCGTAGCCGCGGCCGTAACCGCCATAGCCACCCCAGTAGCCGCGGTGCCAGTTGCCCAGGCCATTGACGTTGTTAACGTTGTTGATGTTGTTGTTGACGACGTTGCGGTTGCTGCTGAAGTTGGTGCGACTCCCGCTGAAGTTGTTGATCCGGCCGCTCATCGCCCCCTGGCGCGCCAGACCGAAGTTGCCGTTGAGGTTCCCGCGGGCGCCCCCAGAGTTGAGGCCCGAGTACCCACGCGCGTAGTTCGCCCCGATGCCGCGGTTCGCCATACCGGTGTAGCCGCGGTAAGCCCCGGAGGGGGCAGCTCGGAATCCCGTCGCGGCTCCACCGCCGTACGCAGGCGCCCTCATGCCCGAGCCCGCGAAGGAGCGAGGCGCCGCCATTCGGGGAGCCGCCATCCGGAAACCGCCGCCGCCACCCCGGTAACCACCGCCACCACCCCGGAATCCACCACCGCCACCCCGGAATCCACCACCACCGCCGCCGCCACGACCACCGCCACCACCGCGCGCCGAGGCCACGACGGGAAACGCCAACACCGCCGCCAGGGCGAGCGCCGCTGCGCCAAGTCGCTTATTCATGGTTCTTCCTCTGTTGTGGAGTGCTGTCGGGGCGGGCTTCCACCGATCCGCCTCGGGCCTTTAGGTCGGGGCGAAACCACGACGGAGTCACCAACGGCCTTCCAGCCGCTGGTGAACGCCCCGGTCCGCTGCCGATCGTCGTCTCGCACGCACGCACGCTCGCGGTCAGCCGCTCCCACGACGGTGGCAAGGGCACCCGCGAGGAACGTCCGCGCGCCAAACTGCCCTAATGGTTACTACGCTCACGGTGCGGCAACGACCGATATTTCGTTGATGTTTTTATTGAAGCAAACCCCGTACCAAACCAGGAAGGATCGGACAGTCCGTCGGGAGACCAACCTGCCACTTGGCGGCGACACGCACGAAGGCTTCGGGGATCCGCCAACCGTCGCGGACATTCCTGGAACACTCGCCGCCCCGTCCGGGGCCATCAAACCCGAGCAGGCTGATCGCAAATCTTCACAATCTCGATCATCCGTGCGACGGGGCGATCAGAGATGCTTGAATTGCTGGGCTCTTAAGGCCGTCGGAGAAAAATCATTTCGTTCGGTCCGTGCGTCATCACCTTTCCGCTAAAGAGCGTATTCAAAACGGGTTAGGAATTCGCACCGCGACCCCGAGACGGCACCGGTGGGAAACTCACGGGAAAATTGCAATTTTCTTCGCCCGTTCGCGCGCCGAATCTGCAACGATATTGGCGGCGCCGATGACAATGATACGCCATTGTATGAGCCTCGGGTTGTCTCATGGATGTCCCGCAATCTTAGAACCCGCGATTGCATGATGCGTTTGGTCGTTCAACCGGCAGCCCTCAATCAGGAGCATTCGCGTGGCCTCGCCGACCGTGTTGCGACGGAGCCGACTCCTGTCGGAGCTGCAAAAACAGTCTGTGTTCACGGCCTACATGCGACCCGAGCTGCGCCGGGACCTCGAGGCAGAGGCCGACGACCCTGACATCCCGGAGCGCGACAAGATCGTGCGGCGGGACATGCTCGAGCGCGTCGAGCAACTGCTGGCCGATCCGGAGCGCGGGCCCGACCTCGTCTCCGAGGGACCGGGGGTCTCCGCGCGTGCGCTGGGCCTGTTCTTCAGCACCGACCTGGTCGTGGTCGTCCCGGGGTTCCTCGGCAGCGCCCTCAGCGACGTGAGGCCGGGGGGCTTCGGCCTGATCTGGGTCAACCCGAACGTCCTGTTTCGCGACCGGCTCGGCCTGTTGCAGCTTGCCGCTTACGCAAGCCCGGAGCACGACCTGGACGGCTCCGTGGAGATCGAGGCGACCGGGTTGCTGCCGATCCTTTACGACCTCCTCCGGGCCGATCTCGAGCCGCGCCGGTACAGCGTGGCGGTGTTTCCGGTCGACTGGCGCAAGGACCTCGACGCGGCCGCACAGCGGTTGTGCGCGCGGCTGCAAGAAATGGTCGCCGGGTCGACCAAGCCGATCCACCTCATCGCCCATTCGCAAGGGGCGCTGGTGGCCCGCCGCGGATTGCAGCTCCTGGACCAGGCCGTCGGACGGCAGGTCGTGCGCGACCGCGTCCGGAGTCTGGTGCTGCTCGGGCCCGCGAACTACGGCTCCTTTTCCGCGGCCTTCGCGCTGGCGGGCAATCACGATCTGATTCGCCAGCTCAGCCCCTTCGTCGTCGCGCCGACGCAAGGGTTCCAGGCCCTGCTCCAGTCGATGAGCGGCATCTACCAGCTCTTGCCCTGGGACTCCGACCGCCTGCCCGTGCTGACCGAGCCCGGTCATCAGGTCGGCCGGGTCGACTTCTGGAAGCCGACGATCGACGCCACCCGCCTGAACCGGCTCTTCGGCTGGGGGAAGCAGATCGATACGTCGTTCTTCAGCGACCGGACGACGGTCATCCTGGGCGACAACTATAGCCCGGGCCGCGCGACGACGGTCGCCGGCGTCGCCTATGTGGCCGGAGCACTCCAGGCGACGCACGTCAGCCGGGGCGACGGCACCGTGCCGGACCCCTGCGCGTTCCTCGACGGGGCCGCCACGCTCCGCGCCCGCAATACCGAGCACATGAAGCTGCCGACCTATCCGCGCATCCTGCGGGCGGTCCGCGACGTGCTGGCGGGCCGGCCGGTCGCCCAGGACGAGGGGCTGACTCAGGTCGACCGGATCGACGCCCTCGCCCCGGTCCGGACGCTGGATGCGCCATTGTCGTTTGCGGCGGTCACGTCCGTGGGCGGCCCGGTGCCGGTGCCGGTACCGGCGCTCGCCGCGCCGGCCGCGGCACCGCCACCGACCACGCCGGCGCGAGGGCCCGAGGAGGCCCGGAACCTGGTCTCTCGCCCGCCCGCTGCGCGTCGGCTGCGCGCCTTTGCGTTCGACCCCATGCTCAGCCGCCGGCTCGACTCCAGCACCCTCAACCTGGCGACCCTTTCCATCCCCTGGGAAGAGGGCCTCCAGCCCGGGCCCGTCGGCGAGTACCTCGAAGTGATCGACGTCGATCCCGGGAGCAGCCTGTTTTACCCCCCGGTCGACCTGAACGACCCGTACCTGCTGGCGCAGGACGGACGGGCCCCTTCCGAGGGGGACCCGCGGTTCCACCAGCAGATGGTCTACGCCGTCGCGATGACCACGATCCGGACGTTCGAGCTGGCGATCGGGCGCCGGGTGATCTGGGCTCCGTACATCACGCGCGACGCGCAGGGGCGCCTTCATCATCAGTTCGTGAGGCGGCTGCGCGTCTACCCCCACGCCCTGCGCGAGGCCAACGCGTACTACAGCCCCCAGAAGAAGGCACTCTTGTTCGGGTACTTCCGGGCGCCGGCGTCGCCGGACGGGATGATTCCCCCCGGCGGGACGATCTTCGCCTGCCTCTCGCACGACATCGTCGCGCACGAGACGACGCACGCCCTGCTCGACGGCATGCACCGCTACTTCGACGAGCCAAGCAACCCGGACGTGCTCGCCTTCCACGAGGCGCTCGCCGACATCGTGGCCCTGCTCCAGCACTTCACGCTGCCGGAGGTGCTCCGCGACCAGATTGCGCGGACGCGCGGCGACCTCGCCGGGCAGGAGAGCCTGCTCGGGCAGTTGGCCGTCGAGTTCGGCCGCGCCCGCGGTATGAACGGGGCACTGCGCGACGCCATCGGCGAGTACCGCGAGCGCGAGGTGGACGGAGAGAAGGAGCAAGTCTGGCACCCCCGCAAGCCGTCGGAGGCCGACTACCAGCGCGCGAGCGAGCCCCACGCGCGGGGCGCCGTGCTGGTCGCGGCCGTGTTCGACGCGTACCTCGCCATCTACAAACGCCGTGCTGTTCCACTCTTGCGGGTGGCGACCGGCGGCACGGGCGTCCTGCCGGCGGGTGACCTCCACCCCGAGCTGGTCCGGCTCCTGGCGGACCAGGCGGCCAGGGCCGCCGGCCACGTCCTGCGGATGTGCATCCGGGCACTCGACTACTGCCCGCCCGTCGACATCACGTTCGGCGAGTACCTCCGGGCGCTCGTCACCGCCGACGCCGACCTCGTGCCCGACGACGACCTGAATTATCGTGTGGCCGTCGTCACCGCGTTCGCCCGACGCGGGATTTATCCCCCCGACGCGCGCAACCTCTCGGTCGAGACTCTGCTCTGGCAGGCGCCCTCCGACCCCTATTGCCTCAAGGGGGAACAGTTCGAGGCGATCCGCCACCTGTCGAGCCTGGCCCCGGATCCGACCGACGACCGCGAGACGCTGCACAGCCGGATGCGCGATGACGCCAAGGTCGTCCATTCACTCCTCCTCTTTGACGGCCTCCCGAACGGCTTCGACCGCTTCCTCGGCGTGAACCTCGGCCGCGACGCCCCCGCGACGATCCCGCGCGGCGGCGACGGACGACCGCTCGTCGAGGTCCACGCCGTCCGACCCTGCTTCCGGTCGGGGCCCGACGGGAATACCCTGGCCGACCTCTTGATCGAGATCACCCAGCGCCGGTTCGGCTATCTCGACCCCGCGGTCCAGAAGACCGCCGACGCCGACGCCACCAAGGCCCCGCCCCTGCCTGACTTCACCTTCCGCGGCGGCTGCACCTTGATCATCGACCTCAAGGCGGGCCAGGTCCGTTACGCCATCGCCAAGGACGTCATGTCCGACTGGCGGCTGGAGCAGCAGCGGCAGTTCGTCGCGCAGACCGTCGGCGACCAGGCCCTGAGTCTGACGTTCCTTCCCCGCACCAACGGACAGGTCCGCGAGCCGTTCGCAGTCCTCCACCGCATCTGAACGGAGCGTCGCCAATGGCCAAGCAGCAGACCGGGTCTCCTCCGCAGTCCGACGGTCGGGCAAAGCGCAAGTCGCCGAAGCCGGCCGCCGTGCCCACAAAAAAAGCCGGCGCCAAGGCCCCGCGCAAGGCCCGCGCAAAAGCAGCGCCCGCCACGGTCCGCATGTACAAGCTCCAGCTCGGCGACTGCTTCCTGCTGACCTTCCCGAAGGACGACGGCGGCAAGTTCCACATGCTCGTCGACTGCGGCCTGGTCCAGGGGGCCGAAGATCCCACGACGGTCCTGACCGGAGTCGCCCAGGACATCAAGAAGACGACCGGCGGCGTGCTCGACCTGGTGCTGATCACGCACGAGCACTGGGACCACCTTTCGGGGTTCAACCAGGCGCGCGGCGTCTTTGAGGGGATCGCGTTCAAGCAGCTCTGGGTCGCCTGGACCGAAGACCCGGCCGATGCGCTCGCGAACTCGCTCCGCGCCGAGCGAGCGGGGCGCCGGCAGGCGCTGGACGGCCTGCTCGATCGCGTGGCGGGACAACAGGGGTTCGACGACGATCCGCAACTGGCGATGGCCCAGAACCTGCGCGCCTTTCACGGGTCGCTGGGCGTGGCCGGTGAGGGCAAGGTCGGCGACGCCTTCGACTGGGTCAAGCAGCACGCCGGCGCGGCGAACACCCGTTTCTGCCGCCCGGGTGACCTGCTGACGCTCCCCGGCGTCTCGGGCGCGCGCGTCTACGTGCTCGGTCCCCCGCACGACGAAGTCTTGATCCACCGCTCCAACCCGAGCGGGTCGCACCCCGAGACGTACCTGGCCGAGGCCGAGCGGCAGCTCAGCGCGGCCTTGAACGCGACCGGCGAAAGGGACGGCGGTGCGCCGCTGACTCCGTTCGACTCCACGAACGGGATCAGTCCCGAAGCGGCCGCGAGCGTGCCGCTCTTCGCGCACTACCTGGACCCCGCGGCCGAGCCTTGGCGGCGCATCGACACCGACTGGCTCGGCGTGATCGGCCCCTTGGCCCTTCAGCTCGACAGCGACACGAACAACACGAGCCTCGCGGTCGCCGTCGAGCTGCTCCCCAGCCGCAAGGTGTTGCTCTTCCCGGGCGACGCGCAGGTCGGCAACTGGCTCTCCTGGC
Source organism: Isosphaeraceae bacterium (assembly GCA_031291845.1). Lineage (GTDB taxonomy): Bacteria > Planctomycetota > Planctomycetia > Isosphaerales > Isosphaeraceae > DAIDJG01. The sequence goes on from JARLIH010000256.1 coordinate 53,727, forward strand.
AAGACATCAAGGCATGGACGGTCCCGGGTCCCGGAGGACAGGTCGTCGCGACCGACGTCAACGACCTCTTCGCCCGGACCGTCCTGTACAAGGTCGGCCACCACGGCAGCCACAACGCCACCTTGCGGGAGCAGGGCCTCGAGCGGATGACCAACGAGGCTCTCAGCGCGCTCATCCCCGTGGTGCCCAGCTTTGCCAAAGAGATCAAGAAGTGGACGATGCCCTGGCCCGACCTCCTCAAGAGCCTGATCGCGCGCACCTCGGCTCAGGTGCTGGACGCCACGGCGCACGACGCCGGTCCCGGTGTCACCGTGACCGACCTGTTCATCGAGGTGCCGATTGCGAATGAGGGAGTCTAACCCGGCCGGCCGGAAGGGAGGATGAGGAAGGACCGACTTCCTGATCAACACGGCTTTCAAAGCAAGGAAGCCGCCCCTCTTCGCCCCGGACGGGGCACCCAATCGTGTCCCTCTCGACCCGTGATGTTCCGTCGCTTCCCAGCGTACGTCGCCGAGTCAAAGCACACCCATGGCAGATGACCCCAAATCCTCATTCGGCTCGCCAACCCTCGTGCTCGCGGCGGCGGTATTTGCCGTGTTCACCGGCTTCATCGGCGGTTCCGGCCCCACGGACCGAAAAGCGACGTCGCCGGACGCCGCTAGCCCTGCGGACAAAGCGGGCGCGGCCAGGCCGGATACGCTGCCGACCGTGTCGGCCAAAGATCCGCGCAGACCGTTCCAGGAATTCTGGGAAGTCAGCGCGTCCGACGCGGGCAAGGAGCTCGCCGAAGACCTGATCCAGCACAGCGACACGATTGCCCCCGAGTTCCTGATCGCCCTGGTCCCGGACCCGATCGACTCGCGATTGAGCTACCGCTTCGACGCGATCGTCGACGACGTCCAGATGGCCGTCGAGAGCCTGGGCTGGAACCTCGACCGGTTCTGGCTCCCCTGGCAGCCGAGCGGACAGCAACCCGCACGACGGGACTCGCTCGTCCCGATCATCGACTCACCGCCCGACTCGGGCAAAGCGTTTTCGCTCAGGCTTTTCACTGCCGGCGGCCCACATCTGACCGGCCGCTACGGCTTGCCAAACAACGAGCACGAGCCCAGGCCGGGCGAGAGCTCCGCGCTCCACGAGCGCGAGCCGGGCGTGCTGATCTTCCGCAAGCCGCGGGCCGATCAGGATGAACGTAAGAGCCAACAGATCATGATCGTCTTCCTCGTCGGCGAGCGGCCGACCTCCGGGATCCATAAGGCGGCCCTCGGCAAGGCCCTCAATATCATCGAATTCGTCAAACGGGGGACCACCACCCCCGAGGCGATGCCGACCGAAGCGGTTCGTTTTCCGATCGTCGGCCCCTACTTCTCCGGGTCGGAACGATCGCTCGAGCTGGTCATCTCCGACTGGACCTCCAAGCGCATGCACGCGCGGCCAATGACGATCGAAGCGGCCCTTCCCGCCGCCTGGCGACTGCGAGACAAGAGCAGCGCACGCGTAATCGACGAATATCTCTTCCGACGAAACACTCTCTTTGACAACGAACTCGGCTCGACCTCGGCGAGAGCCTCCAGGCCCATTTTCTGGCGGTTCTCAATCCGGTCCGGTGGGGCAAATCACGTCGATCGGAAAAAGATCATCCGCAATTCCGGCGACGACGGCAAAGGGCCCGCCGTCGTGGAATTCGACGCGACGTTGCACCACTTTCATCACGTCATGCGCGAGCTGTTCCGATTTCTCCGCCGGCAGAATGGTCACCGACCACTGGGCAAGGTCGCCCTGCTGACCGAGTCGGATACCCAGTTCGGCCGCCTGGAGGAGCCGAGAAACATAAGAACTAGCTGGGATATCGACCAGGACGATCATAATACGACAATCACGGTCATGAAGTTTCCGTTTCACATCTCTCAGGTCGCGGCCGCCTATGATCAAAACCGGCAGGCCGACGAAAAGGGGGCCGCACCGGCGCTGGCCCGGCCCAGCAGCAAGCTGAGGATCCCCTTCGACGAGACCGGCAGCCCGCGCGACATCGTGCCGTCGCTTTCTCCCGGCATGTCGTCGGCCTCCGATGAATTCGACCTCGCGAAGATCCTCGAGACGATCGCGATGGAAGACTATCGGTACGTCGGCATTGTTGCCACCGACACGCGCGACGTCATCTTCCTGTCGGCCCTGGTGCGGGAGTACTGCCCCGACGTGCAGTTGTTCTCGCCGGTCGGCGACCTTCTGCTGGGCCATCCGACGTACGCGTCTCAGTTGCGCGGGATGATCGTCGCCTCCCCGTACCCCCTCTTCTCGATGGCCCAGCGCTGGGATCCCCCCTACTCCGGAGACCATCGCCGACATCTCTTCATGCATGAGAGCGATCAAGGCTACTACAATGCGACTCTCTCCCTGCTGGGGGCGGTCCAGAAACCCATGCCTCATCTCGAAAACGCGAGCGTGTTTGAATCATCTTATTATTCGTCAATGTTCGACTATGGACGGCCTTTCGATGAGATGTATCTTCTCGAGAAAGCGCGTGAAGACGGTTTCAGCGGCGACGAGCTTCCTTCCTGCCCCCCTCTTCCAGAGGAGCTCGAACCGCCGCTCTGGGTCGGCGTCGTCGGCCAGCGCGGACTCTGGCCGCTGCACTTCGAGACGACGCCGGGCGACAGGTCGGATGACGAGGATTTCATCTTCCGGCCACGGCCGGACGATCTCGGGGCCGACAATTCCCGCCTGGAACAGTTCGTCCCGTTGATTCCCCAGTTTTCCTGGTTCTGGGGGACGATCGTCCTCGGCCTGACTGCGGTGACGGGAGCCATTTACTACGCACACTGGAGGATCGCCCTGCGGCAGCGCGCGCCGAGCGGCGTCCTCGGCCTCTTCCGAACAGTCGACCCGGGCGGGGGGGACAGCCGTCAGCGCGAGACGCAAGATGCCTTCGTCTACGCGATGATCGGGGTTGTGGGAGCCGTCTACGGTTATTTCGTCGCGAAGCCGTGCCGGCTGGCGATTCGACACTCCCCGTGGACCATTTTCCTCGACCCGTACCGCTTGGCGACTCTGTCCTGGGGCGATTACTGGAACTGGCAGTTCGGTCTCGTGGCGAGCGTGCTCGCGGGCGCTGGGATGGCGGCCCTTACGGCGACGGTGGCCATCCGGGTCAGCCAGGCGTCCAGGCGGCGACGCCCCTCGACCGCAGCGGTCGTCTTTTGGACGCTGTCGACGGTTCTCCTCGTCGCGCACCGCTTCGTGCTGCCGGCCGTGCGAGGACCTGCGAAGCCGTTCGAAGGAGATCCGCCGATCTCGCTCTCGTGGGCAGATAACATCATGCTGGCCTGCCTCGTCTGGCTCGCGCTCCCCGCTGCGGATAGGTGGCTCAAGGAGAACCTTTCGGCGACCTCCGGCGCCACTGGTTCTCCGCCGCCCGGGAACGGGCTTGCCGGCATCTTGAGCCGGCTCCATTTCCCGGCGGCGGTTTGCTTGTTCTTCTGCGCAGCCGGAATTTATCTCGAGCCCCCTTTCCCCGGCCCCGACGTGTGCGTCCGGATCGCCGACGCGGTGGTCCTCGCGATCGTGGCGTTCGCGGCCGTTGCCGCCATCAGGTCCATCGAGCGCAGGAAAGAGACGCTGGAGCAGCAGGTTCCGATCCTCAAGGAGGGGATCGCGATGGTGGCGAAGGCCATCGAGGAGAACCAGCGGAACCATGCCGGGGCAGTCGCTCGGGGGGCGAAAGGTGAAGCGAAACACGCCGCGAAGCTGGCTGCGGACAAAGAGAAGGAGCTCCTTGTCAAGCGGGCCGAGCTCGATCGCCTCAACGCACGGCTCAACGGCGGGCCGTGGGGCTTTGCCCGGTTGACGACGGTCGTTGTCATCCTGCTCCCACTCCTGGCCGGGTTCGCGATGCTTGTTGCCGTTGTCGGGCTCATCTTTCCCCGCGCTCCGTACACGCCGCTGCTGTTCCTGGAGCGAGCGCTCAACCTGGGCAATGGCGTGTCGCCCCTGGTCCCGGTGCTCTTGGTCGGACTGACGGCGACGGTCTGGCTCGGTTGCCACTTGCGCCGGGTCGACTACATCGACCGTCTGTGGAAAGATCGGGTCGGCCGTTGGCATGTCAACCCGCTCAAGCAGCCGATCGACGACGCGATGACCGACGAGCGTAAGGACCGCCTCCTGCGTTCGAGTGCGGTGGTTCGCGACTTGATCTACCAGGTCATCCCAGGCGCCCTGACGCGGAACCCGGCATGCGTGCTCGCCACGGGCTTGGCGGGCCTCGTCCTCGTGCACCTCTACGAGCGCTTCATTCCCACGGTCGACGGCCTCGCGTTCAACCGGGCGATGATCCTGGCCTTCGCGGCGCTGACGGTCGCGACCGTCGTCACGCTCTGCCGGTTCCTGCTGACCTGGTGGGCCGTCCGCCAGCTCCTGCGCGAATTCGCGCTGTTGCCGATGCAGCGGGCGTTCGACCGTGTTCCCAAATGCGTGTCGCGTGAATTCGGCCCGTACCTCAATGCGCTGCAACCAAGGGTCAAGAACCTGGAGATCATGGTCCATCAATGGGCCCTGGTGGCGGACGGATTCCACGACGATGCCGTCGCGCGGGGCTTGTTCGGGAAACCGATGGCGGAGCTCGATCAGGCGCGGCAGACGCAACTGGATGCGCTTGCCGAGGCGTTTCGCGAGACAGGCGCTCCGCGCGCCCCGGGCGAACCGCCGGGGGTTGCGATCGCGCGACTCTTCGAGCGCGAGTGCGTCGACGAAGAAACCGCGGCTTCACCCTCCGAGAGCCAGGTCCGCGCAGGCCTCCGGACGGCCGCTGGGGCCTGTTTCAGTGTCCTTATCCCCTACTGGCGATCGCGGTCGATCAAGGACGCCTACGGCGAGGACGCCCCGGGCTCCCCTACCAACGACGCATCCGGAGCGACTGCAAGTGAGGCCGAGACCTCGGCCGGCAACGGGACCTCGACCTGGGGCCCTGAGACGAAACCCTGGCTGGCACAAGTCGAGGACCTCCTGGTGCTCGAACTGACCAACTTCATCAGCGAGTGCACGATCCATCTGAAGAACCAGGCGGCCTTCCTGGCGATCGGCCCACTCCTGCTCTTGCTCGCGGCGACGAGCTACCCGTTCCAACCCCAACGCTTCCTGGTCGTGACGATCTGGACGCTCCTGGTCGCCGTCGCCGCGGGGGTCATCTGGGCCTACGTGCAGATGGAGCGCAACGAGGTGCTGAGCCGGATCTCGAAGACGACGCCCGATCGAGTCAGTTTCAACCCAACGTTCCTCACTCACGTGGCCGCCGTCACGATCCCGCTGCTGGGCGCTCTGCTCACCCAGTTCCCGTTCGTTTCCGACACCCTCAACCAGTGGCTCGATCCCGTCGTACGGATCTTGAAATGACCCGACCGCGTACTTGACGTGCCACGCGAGAGCCAATGCCGATGACCGCCGTCGAAAGTCACGCGGAAGACGCTGGCAAGCCGGTCACGCTCCTCGGCGCCGAGGGCGCCGCGGCCCCCGCGTCGGGGATCGCCCTTTGCCTCTCGGGCGGGGGCTACCGGGCGATGGTCTTCCATCTCGGCGTCCTCTGGCGGCTCAACGACGCCGGCCTGCTCGGCCGCCTCGACCGCATTTCGAGCGTCTCCGGCGGCTCCATCACCGCGGCCTGGCTTGCCGGGAGCTGGCGGGGGCTCGCCCTGGACCAAGGCACGCCCTCGCCCCTGTTCCGCGAGAGGGTAATCGACCCCATTCGCCGGGTCGCCGGCACGACGATCGACGTCTGGAAGGCACGGCGTTACGTTTCTTGTCACCCATTACCAGGAGTTCTCCATGTCGCTAACCTACGGCTTCGTCAAGTGTAGGGTCGTCTCGAACCCAGTCCTGAAATCGTCGCGCCACAAGCAGGAAACGCAGTACCATCTCCACGCGACGCTCAAGGTTGCCGATGAGGGGGGTGCCTCCCACAAGTGGGACACCGCAATCAACGTAGGCACCAATGATGCCGACGACCTCTTGAACTACAGGCTCGCCTTCGACTACCACCACCCGATCATCGAGACCCTGAAGTCGGCGGCGCCGGGCTTCCACGACCTGACCGGCACGTCCGCACTCCCCGCGCTCGACTTCCTGCGCAGCGACGTCCTGAAAGAGACGGGACACTGGCGGGAGAGCGACGTCATGGACGGATCCGAACAGGTCGAGCCGCTCGCCACCCTCAAGCGCCTCCTCCAGCACGCCCACGACAAGCACTCGGACGTGTACATCTTCGGGCGGACCTACAAGGGGGGCGGCCTCGGTATCCACGACGTCCACATGAACCAGGGATCGCAGTCCAAGACGTTCTTCAACGACGGTACGGACGACGACAACGACCACAACGACGACTGGCAGGACGGGGCCGTCCTCGTCGACCTCGGCACCACGGAATGGGCCGCGTACTTCACCGCGTTCACGCAGCAGCTCGTCCCGACCGACGGCCTGGGAAATCCCCTCTCGGACAGCCACCCCGTCGACGACGCCGACGTGGGCAGCCTCATCGGCAAGTGATCGCGCATCAAATGACAGCGCATACGAAAAGGCGTCTTTAGCCCCATTCGGGGCTGAGGTCAGGACAACGAACGTGTCCGCGCCGGATCGGGTGTCTCGGATTCAGAACGTCCCCAGCCTCCAAGAACAAGGAGAATCTCGATGCCTCCAAAAGCACACAGCACCCAGCCGCTAACCGTCAAAGCGTACCGAGGCGATGCAAAGACCCTGCTGGCTTTCAACCTGCCCGACCGGGCCAGCGCAAAGGATCTCGCAGGGTTCACGATCCAATGCCAGCCGCCTGGACAACCTGCGTTCTACCTCCAAAACAACCTGCGGTTCGAGGTCCCCGGGCAACACGCCCAGGTTGCCACCGAGCCGGCCACGTCGAGCATCAACGCTCCCTTCCATAAGTTTCGCTGGCTGCACATCCCCGGCACGTTTCAGGGCACAAAGCCCACGTTCGGCCCGAACGTCTACACTGTGACGCCCCGCTTTTTCGATGGCGCCGGGGCCCTCTTGCCGATCGACCGCGGGCGGAGCGTCTCGGTCACCGTGGACGTCCAGCCTTTCAAGACGAAGGGGCTGGAGCTGGGCTTCACGCGCGGCTTCATGCAGTCACAGGCATTCGTCCATCATTTCGGGCTCAAGGCCGTGCTCCGACCGAAGGGAAACGAGCTGCAGTTCGACACCTCGGCGGTCTCGGGGACCAACAACCAGGGCCAGACCTATACGTTCGCCGAGGAATACGACTGGAGCGGTTTCACCGCGCGCGCGAAAATCTTCGGGATTCTTAACGAAGTATTGAACGACAAATCGTTGCATCTGGACGTGTTTGCCTACGATCTCAACGAGCCCGACGTGATCGCGGTCCTGCTCCAGCTTGCCAAGCAAGGGCGAGTGCGGGTGATCCTCGACGACGCGGCCCTGCACCATAGCGGCTCCTCGCCGAGACCCGAGGACGAGTTTGAAGCACTCTTTACGAAGGCGGCCCAGCGCGGCGCGGCGATCCTCCGCGGGCACTTCAAGCGCTACGCGCACGACAAGGTGTTCATCGTTTCGAAGAACTCCGCCGCCACGAAGGTGCTCACCGGGTCGACGAATTTCTCGGTAACGGGCATGTACGTCAACGCGAACCACGTGCTCGTCTTCAACGATCCGAAGGTAGCCGCGAAGTACCAGGATGTCTTCAACGCATCGTGGTCGGGGAACGTGAAAGGCCCGGCTTTTCTGCAGGATCCGCTCTCCGCGGCGACGTTCAACGCGACGTCGAAACTGACGCCCCAGAGCGAGATCACCTTCTCGCCGCATGCGAGCACCTTCGCCGAGCAGATTCTCGACGGGCTGGTGGCTCGGATTCAGCAGGAGGAAAAAACCGCGCACGGCAGCGTCCTGTTCGCGGTCATGGAGATCGGCACCGGCACCGGCCCGGTTTACCCGGCGCTGCAAAAGTTGCACGAGAACCAGCAGATCTTCAGTTACGGCATCTCCGACACCACGTCGGGCATCGAGTTGTACGCGCCCGGGAAAACGACCGGCGTGCTCGTGACGGGCAAGCCGACCAAGTCCCAGCTCCCGCCGCCGTTCGACCAGGTGCCGGTGATCCCGGGGGTCGGCCACCAGGTGCATCATAAGTTCGTCGTCTGCGGGTTCAACGGCAACAATCCCGTCACGTACTGCGGCTCTTCGAATCTCGCCCTCGGCGGTGAGGAATCGAACGGAGACAACCTGATCGCCATTCACGACGGCGACGTCGCGACCGTCTTCGCGATCGAGGCGCTGGCGCTGGTCGATCACTTTGAGTTCCTGGACCGCAGCGCAACGACCAAGCCCAAGGCCCCCAAGCGTGCACCGAAGTTTGCCTCGAAGCAGCAGCTCGCGGTCTCGGCCGGCTGGTTCCTCTCCACGACCGATCAGTGGGCCGCCCCCTATTTCAATCCCGGCGATCTGCATTGCGTCGATCGCGAGCTCTTTGGTTGAATCGATGCGGCACCGAGCAAAGCGCGATGACATGTAGCAAGTCCAATGCCGTTGAAGGAATGTTGGCTGGCAACCCGCCGCATCGACCGCTAGAATCGATCCTCACTCCCGTTGGACCAGGCCCGAAGGGTCAATGATCGATGCAACGACGCGGACCGTTCGCCCCGAAGCGCTGGCCAGTCTCGCGACCTCCGCTCTGGCCGTTGTTCCTGACGTGCTGGGTCGCGGGCTGCGACTCCTTGACGATGGCGCCGCCGGCAGCGCCCGAGCTTAGCTCCATTACCAGGCCGTCGGAGACGCCGCCCAGGACCCTCGAGCTGGTTCTCGGCGGTGAGACGATCGACCGCTTGTTCTGGGCCGCCAAGGGTCCCCCCATGGCAGAACGGCGCAAAGTGGTATGCTACGAGGCGCACCTGGGGGCGGGCGACCCGCCGGCGAAGCAGGCCGAGCTGATCCGCAACGCCCTGGAGAGGCATGTCTCCGCCCTGATCGTCGAGCCCGTCGACGCACCCGAGGTCGTCGACGCGTTGCGCTCAGCGCAGGCGCAGTCGGTCCCCATCGTGCTCCTCGATCACCCGGTCCCAGGGCTGGGTAACGCGGGGCCGGTCACGCTCGTCGCGCTTCCTGACTTCGGACCTTCGGCGCGGTCGATCGTCGCGTCGGCCCAAGCGTCCGCCAAGACGAGGAAGCTGCCGGCAGACGGCCGCGCCCTTCTCCTCGTCAACAGCCGGACGGACCGGCGCTCGGCCGATCGCGTCGCCGCGCTCCGCAGCGCGCTCAAGGAGGCCGGCACCGGCTTGAGCGAGACCTTGCAGTTCACCGACACCGGTGAAGCCATCGAGTCTTCTCTCCGGGCCAAGCTGACCGCCGACCCGAAGATCACCTTCGTGTTCGCCGAGGAGGACCAAGGGCTGGCCGCCGCCAACCATCTCCGTCAAGAGTTGCGTGACAAGCGCCCGTTCGTCACGGCCGGCTATTTCCACTTCGACTCGCGCGACGAACCCGTGCCCATCGAGGGTTGCGCCGCGGCCGTCGATGGCAATCAGCGCGGCCTGATCGCCAGGGCGGTGGACTCGGCCGTGCGGCTGGCGAACGGCGAGAAAGTGCCGGACCGGATCGAGGTCCCCCTGGTCCTCTGCATCGACGGCCAGCGGCCGGCCCCCTCGAATCCCGACACCACCCCCGCTCCAGCGCCCCCGAGTGCGCCTGCTCCACGTTTGTAAGGTGCATGAAATGCACCGCCGTCGTTGGTGTCGCGAATCCGGTGCATTTCTTGCGCCCTACGAGAGGCGTTCGACGGTCCCGATCAGATCGCGGAAATCATCAAGACTTCCCTTATTCTTAATAACGGAGGGTTACAATCCCCGCCACTTTTCGAACGGGGCCGGCCTGGTCCTGAGAGAGAAGGGAACCCATGCTGGGGATCGAGGCAAACAAATGAATCGCCGCGTTCTGGTGGGGCTTGCCGTTTTAGGGCTGTTGGTGGTTGCCGCCGGAACGATGTCGGCTCCCGCCGACTTGCGAGCGTCTCTCTTCGGCGGGAGCCGCGAGCGGGCCCTCGCCTTGATCGCGCGACGTGGAGGACAGGTCCGGGTGGACGAACGCCAGCCCGGCAAGCCCGTGGTCAAGGTTGACCTCTACGCGGCCACGGAGTTCACGGACGAAGACCTGAAGGCCATCGAAACATTCCCTCGCCTCCGGTCCCTCGACCTCATGGGGACGCGCGTCACCGATGCCGGCGTCTCGCGCCTCGTCAGCCACCTGGGCGCGCTTCAAACCCTCGACCTCATGGGGACGAAGGTCACCGACGCCGTGCTGGAGCCGATCGGGCGGCTGAAGACGCTCCGAGGCCTGGGCCTGCACGGCACGTTTGTGACAAACGCGGGCATGGAACGCGTCGGGATGATGGAGACGCTCGAGAGGGTGAACCTCGGCGACACCGGTGTTACCGACGACGGCCTGCGACGGCTCCGGGGCCTGACTCGCTTGCGGGTCCTCGGCCTGGAGGCCACCGGCATCAGCGACGAAGGCCTGCGCTCCCTTCGTGCGATGACGTCGCTCCGCGATATCAACCTGGGCACCACCCCGATCACCGATGAGGGCCTGAAACAGCTCACGGGGTTCACCGAACTGCGAAAGCTGAAACTGCTCGGCTGCCCGATCACCGATGCCGGATTGACCTCGTTAGCGAATCTCCACGAGCTCGAAAGCTTGAACCTCGACTTCACACGAATCCGAACGTTGTCCGCTCTCAAGGACCTGAATAAGCTCCGCGAGCTGCGCCTCCGGGATGCTCCCGTTCCGGCCGCCGAGGTGGAAGCGCTGCGGCGGGCGTTGGGGCATGAATTCGAGGTTTACCGTTAGACGGCCCGCGGAGCGGCGAAGAGGGCGTTCCCATGCAGAGCATGGGAACGAGAGAACACGCGGTGATGACAATGAGGTCCCCCTCATGAAGGGGCGACCGCTACGGGTATCGCGCCGGCTCGCACACGAGCGCGATTCGCGCGAAAGTCGATCTCAACGGTAACGCCGGCACAAAACGTCAGGGTTGCTCGAACGAGCCCGCTTTGGCCTGGGCCGGGCCGGGCTTCGCGTTCGCCGCGGGCCGGGCAGCGGCTGGCGACTCGTGCTTCGGCTCTTCGCCCTTGTGGCCGTCCTTGAGCGCCTGGAGCTGCGCGGCGACTTTTTCCGTCTGGGCGTGCGCCTGCTCGATTTCCGTGGCCAACTGGGTCTGCACGGCCTTGAGCTCCCGGCCGAGCGCGTCATCGCCCACGGCGGCAGACGACCGCTGGGCGGATTTCGACGGCCCGGCGCAGGCCTTGAGCTCGGCCACGGCCAGGGTCATGTCGTAACGGATCCGGACCAGCTCTTCCAGCTCCTTGATCTGCTGGTCGATCTCCTTGCGGGTCCGGTCGTACTCGCCGGAGCGCTCCCGAAAGCTCCGGTAGGACTGAAGCAGCTTCTCGGCCTGCCGGCCTGGCTCACCGGCCGCCGCGCCGTTCTTGCCCTTGGCATCGTCAGCACGGACCAGAGCGATCGGAAGGGCCGCCGAGGCGAGGACCACTACGGCCGAGGCAAAACCCGCTCGCAGACGATTCATCGTTGCCGACTCCCTTGCATTGTTGCCGGGCGCGCTCCGGTGGGGACATCGGAGAGGAGCCCGGACCGGATCGACGACAGTTCCCCACCCAACCAGTAACAGCTCTGTCTCCAAAGCTCAAGTCGATTTTACAAATTCTCGTGTATTATGAATCAGAAATAAACATTGAGCAAATATTCTGTGACTGGTCGGCAGTGTGGGGGGGGCCGGCATGTCGGCCGAAGCGAGCGCCGGGACGGTCGCCGCGTGCATCGCGCGATCAGCTGGCGTGTTTAGCCCTCCACTCGCCTGGCCGAGGTCGACGAAAGGAAGAGGAGCGGGCCGACGAGGAACGTCCGGCCGAGCGCGCTCGGAGCAACAGGCCGCTCGCTAGGGAAAGCCAACGTCAAGGAAGCTGTCCGCCGTCCCAGGATCGCGGGCTCGCCTGCAACCCCGCGCACTATCGCAACGCATCGAGGGAGAGTCAAACAAAGGTTTCGTGAAGCGAAGACTACGGACGAATGTCGACCGCGGGTGAAATCCGCCGCGTCAAGCTCACGGGCGCGGCGGAGGGACGGCAAGAGCGGCCCGAGTCAGCACCGATGCCGGCTCGGGGTCGAGCGCCAGTAACGGCCCGAGGACGAGGCGCACGCGCGAAGGGTCGCGCTCGGCGCCGTCCCACGGCAGGTCGAGCAAACCCAGGGCATCGTAAACCTCGGGCTTGGGAAGCTCGGGAGCGCGCAGGCGGCCGAACGCCTCGTGAATGGCGCGGCGCCCGATCCTCGCTTGGCGCGCACGGGTCTCGACCTGCTCCAGTTTCGCCAGGTGCCCCAACTGCCAGCGCGCGCGCTCCTGGGACATGATCAAGGCACGGAGGCGCCGGACCTCGGGCGTGGTGATTCGCCGGGCTTCCTCCGCCGTTTTCGGCGGCAAGCTCAGCTCGAACTGCGCCAACGCGCGGGGTGCCTGCGTGACCAGGAGCGCCGCCTCGAACAGGAGGATCGCGAGCAGCCCCGCGCGGGTTGACGGCCGGATCGCGCTCGAGCGTTTTGCAGCCGCGCTGCGCACAGACAGGCCTGCTTGGTCGTTCGCACCCCCCCCGGCCCCCCCTTCGTAAGGGGGGGACTTGATAATCCCTCCCCCCCTTTCCAAGGGGGGGCCGGGGGGGGTCGCTCGCCCCATGGCGTCGACAACGCGTGCGTCAACCGCGCCGGCCAGAGCGGGATTGCGTCCCGCCCCCCACCAGCCGGCCACGAACAGGACGGCCCCGACCTGCGGAACCGCGTCGTACCAACCGACGACCTCGCGCAGGGAGCGGTCGTAAGGCAAGTAGCCCCGCGCGCTCCACTCGACGAAATAGGCCAGCAGAACCAGCGTCGCGCCCGCAGCCTCCAACGGAACGATCGGACCGCGGCCGCGCCGGGTCCACGCCCACGCCGCCGCCAGCGCGAGGGTAAACAGCGCCCCCTGAAAGACCGTCGTGTCGGCCGACAGGCCGATGTTCCCGAAAACGAGCTCTTCGGGGATGACCTGGAGCGTGTGCACGCAGCCGCGGAGCGGGTGGAACGCCTCCCGGACCGTCAGACCGTGAAAGCTCGTCGTCGCGTCGATGCGGCGTCCCCCCAGCGCCAACGCGAGCGCCAGCGCCGCCAGTGAGGCCATCAGCGGCACGGCCGCGGCGCGGCGTGCCGGCCGTCGGCCGTCGGCCCACAGGTAGACCGCGCCCACCGGTCCGGCCGCGTAACCAATCGTCCAGGTCCATCCCGCTGCGCACGCCGCGAGCGCGGCCAGCGCGAGGCGTAGACGGCCCCCTTGCCGCCGCCAGTCCTGCAAGAACCACAGCATTCCGAGCACCGCGCAGCCCGCCGCGTTCGCCTGCGCGGCCGAGTACCACGTCGCGGCCGGCTCCATGAGCGCCGTGGTTCCAAGTGCGGCCATCGCGGCCAGCCCGGCCGTTGCGCGGCCAAGTTCACGCGCCACGTACCGTCCCATGACGGCCATCGTCCCCACGAGCAGCCCGTAGGCCGCCAACGCGAGCGCGGTGGGCAGGTTCGTCAGCCTCCCCGCGGCGGCGACGACCCCCCAGGTCAACACCCTCCAGACCGGCACCACGTGCGCGTTCCTCGGCTCGAACAGGTTCGCGAACGTGCGCGCCAACGTCCGGGAGTCGGCCACATAGGCAAAGTCGTCGACCCGCAGCCGGTAATAGCCCAGGGCGTCGGCGAAGAGCCAGGCCGGCCCAAAACCAATGACCAGCGCCACCAGCGCAGTCGCCCCCCGGCCTCCCTCCCCCTCCAACCATTCGCGAAGCCTACGCGTCCAGCCCATCTGCCCTCCCCTCACCCCGTGGCCGATCGAAGATTGCTATGTAAACCGAGCGAGCATGAAAGCGGTGTGAAACGCCCGTATTGATTTGATAAAGCGTGCGAGGCACTACGGTTTTGAATCCGCGGAAGACCGGACGCTGAACGCAAACCGAAATTATCATTAATATTTTATGAAATGAAGCGAAGGCGATTCTCTCGACCCGTGCACCGGCGGTATAGTTTTGCCGATCGCGAGCGTGAAAGACGTGCGCTGAGGCTGCTGAGCGTGGGGCGGGCCAGGCGATGAATGTGACCATTCCGTTCAACAAGCCGTTCATTGCCGGGAAGGAGCTGTACTACATCGCCCAGGCGGTCACGCTCGGCAACATCGGGGGCGACGGCCGGTTCACGCGCGACTGCTGCCGGCTGCTCGAGGAGCGGTTCGGCATCCCGAGGGTGCTCCTGGTCCCCTCCTGCACCGCAGCGCTCGAGATGGCCGCGATGCTGATCGGCCTCGGGCCGGGCGACGAGGTGATTCTCCCCTCGTTCACGTTCGTCTCCACCGCGAACGCGATCGTCCGCCTGGGTGCCCGACCCGTCTTCGTGGACGTCCGGCCGGACACGCTGAACCTCGACGACGGCCTGATCGAAGACGCCGTCACCGAGCGGACGCGCGCGATCTTTCCGGTCCATTACGCGGGGATCGGCTGCGAGATGGACCGGATCATGGCCATCGCCCGCAAGCACGGCCTCCGCGTCGTCGAGGACGCGGCCCAGGGGGTCAACGCGTTCTACAACGGCCGGGCGCTCGGCTCGATCGGCGACCTCGGGACCTATAGCTTCCACGAGACGAAGAACTACATCTGCGGCGAAGGGGGCGCCCTCTGCCTGAACGACCCCTCGCTCGTGGAGCGTGCCGAGATCATCCGCGACAAGGGGACGAACCGCCGGCAGTTCTTCCGCGGGGAAGTCGACAAATACACGTGGGTCGACCACGGCTCGTCGTACGTCCCCAGCGAGATCTGCGCGGCGTTCTTGTACGCCCAGCTCGAAATGCTGGAAGCGATCAGCGAGCGGCGGCGGCGGGTCTACCAGTTCTACCGCAAGAACCTCAAGCCGCTGGAGGCCGACGGGCTGCTGCGGCTCCCCGTCACGCCGGAGGACTGCGAGGGGAACTATCACCTGTTTTACATCCTCCTGCGCGATCAAGCCGCGCGCGACGGGCTGCTGGATCATCTGCGCGGGGAGGGAATCCAGGCGGTGTTCCACTACGTCCCGCTGCACTCATCGCCGATGGGCCAGCGCTTTGGCTATCGCGAGGGAGCCCTGCCGGTCACCGAGGACGTGAGCGGGCGCGTGCTCCGGCTGCCGATGTTCCACGAGATTACGCCCGAGGAGCAAATGCGCACGATCGCCTCGATCCGCGAGTACCTGGGAGCAGCGCGGGGCGCCCGCGTCCTCGTGCCCGCCGCGGTTTGAGTGGTCACGCGCAGTTCGCGCGCGGACATCGGAGTGGGGCGGGAGTCCTTCGCGATGAAACGACCCCAGGCGTTGCGACACGACGTGGCGCCCGTTCCGAGCGCGGAGCGCCGGTCCTCCTCGCGCCCGGTATCCCCGCTCGATCGGCCGGCGGGCGCACTGGTGGAGTCGCTCTTGGCCCTGGCGATCCTCGCTGCGCCGGCCTGGCTGATGGCGGACCGCCTGGTCCCGTTCTCTCTCTTCGGGGACGACTTCGCCTACGCGGCGGAGTCGAGAGACGGGCCGCGGTTGCTCGCCTCGCTCTTTGCGCCGCACAACACGCACGTCGTGCCGCTCTTCCGACTCGGGACGTTCGCCCTGACCGCGCTCTCCGGCCGCCTGGCGACGCTGCCGGCGACGCTGGGCCTCGCCTCCTACGCCGGCCTGCTGGCGGCGATGGTCGCGACCGGCCTGCTGGTGGTGAAGGAGACGCACAGCCGGGGATTGGGCCTCGTCGCGATGGGTCTCGTCGGGATCTCGACCGTCACCGAGCCGGCCGTCTCGTGGTATTCCGCCGGTCAGGCGCTCTGGGCGGGCACGGCGATCGTCTTGACGCGGCTCGCGGCGCGCTCCTGGGCGGCGCACGGGGGCGCCTGGCGGTTCGGCCTGACGGCGGCCGGGGCGATCGCGGCGCCGGCGCTCTGGTCAGGTGGGCTGGTCGCGGGTCTCGTCGCGGCCTCGTACTTGCTGGCGGTCGGCGGTCGCCGTCCCCGGCGGGGGGCCATTGCGCTGGCGGGCTTGACCGTCGCGCTGGCGTTGCTCTTGGTCGCCCTGGCCCACCGCCAGATCACCGAGCCCGAGACGATCCGGCAGCAGAGCCCCGAGGCGCTCGGGCCAAGGCCCGTGCAGGCGGCCCTCAGCACGGCCCAGGCAACGTTCGAGGTCCTGGTCGGCGCCAGCCTCGGGCTTGACCTCAACTCGACCCCCTTGCAGGCCGTCCTCCTGCTCGCCGGTCTGGCTGTGGTCTGGGCCAGGTCGCGAGGTGAACTCCGGCGCCCCAGTCCATTGGAGACGAGCGGGCTCGTTATCATTTTCGCCAGCTACCTGATGGTCTACACGCTGCGTGGCAACTTCCCCTTCGAGTTCCTCCGGAGCCTGACCTGGTACCACGCGATCCCGCAGCTCGGCGCGGTCTTGTTCGTGGCGGGCTGGTGGTCGGAGTCGTGCGCTGGGAAGCGGGCCGAACACCCGACGCGCCGGGCGGTCCTGGCGATCCTTGGGCTGCTCGTGGCCCTCGGCCTGTTGCAGAAGGAGCGCGCCCGCAGGGTGTTGCTCGACTCGGTCCCCCCACCGTTGGCCTCCGAGCCGAGAGGCCTCGCCTGGCCGGAGGCCCGCCGGATTCGGGCGCTGTTCATCCTCGGCGAGAAGGCCGAGCGACAGGAGCTCTTCCTGGCGCGGCTCGACGAGGTGGAGCGGCTCGGCCGGGCGAACGGTCTGGGCCGCGAGTCGCTCCGGCGCGCTTTTGGCCGCGTTCCCGTCCCGGGCGTGCCCGAGGCCCAGGTCGAACCCGACGCCGCGGGCCTCCTGGCCCTCCCCGAGCAGGGCCCGGACCTCGGCCCCGGCACGCTGCGCGCCCGGCTCGCCGAGCTGCTGCGCCCGATCCCCGTCCGTCGGCCCGACTGGATCAAACCCGGTACCCCCTGGCCCCCGCCGCAATCCCCCGGTGGACGCTGAATGTATCGTGAAAATCCCATTAATGATTGATGAAATACATGAAGGGCCATTCCGGCGGGGAACCCTTGGGGTAAGATGGGACCGCGATCGAAGGCGAGGCTGTCGCGTGCCCGAAGCTCGGTCCGTACCGGCCGACCGAGGACGAGAGAGTACCGGACTTCCGTGCTGCGCGCCGGGGCGGACCGGCGTCGCGCTCTAGTCGAGAGGGTCCCACCCTTGGATCTGTCGATCGTCACGACCTTGTATCGCTCCGCGGGCACCCTCGAGGAGTTCCACCGCCGCGCCTGCGAGGCCGCCGGCACGATCACCGATCGCTTCGAGGTGATCTACGTCAACGACGGTTCCCCCGACGACTCACTGGCGGTGGCGTTGCGCCTGCACGAATCCGACCCCCGTGTCCGAGTCGTCGACCTCTCGCGCAACTTCGGCCACCACCACGCCATCATGGCCGGACTGGCGCACGCCGCGGGCGAGCGGATCTTCCTCATCGACGTGGACCTCGAGGAAGACCCCGCCTGGCTCGGCGACTTCTGGAAGATCCTGGAGGCCGAGGGACAGGACGTCGTCTTTGGGGTCCAGGCGGCCCGCGTGGGCCACGCCTTTGTCAAGCACTCCGGGACCCTGTTTTACCGCGTCTTCAACGCCCTGTCGCCGACCCGCATCCCCGAGAACCCTTGCACGGTCCGCCTGATGCGACGCGAGTACGTCGACGCCCTCCTGACGGTCCGCGACCGGAACCTCTTCCTCGCCGGCAACTTCGCATGGGCTGGGTTCCGGCAGCGGGCCGTCCCGGTGGCCAAGCGGATCGACCCGGCCGGGTCGACCTACTCGCTGATCCGCAGGCTGAACCTGCTCGTCACCGCCTTGACCTCCTTCAGCGCCATCCCGCTTCGGCTCATCTTCCTGCTCGGCCTGATCATCTCCTTGGTCGCCGGCCTGAGCGGCACGACCATGATCGTTCTCAAGCTGCTCCACCCGGCCCGTTACCTCATCGGCTACCCGTCGCTCCTGGTCTCGATCTGGTTCGTCGGCGGCCTGCTCGTCTTCTTCCTGGGCGTGATCGGCATCTACCTGGCCGCCATCTTCAACGAAGTGAAAGATCGCCCGATGTTCATTATCAAGCACTATTATTCTCGAGATGACCATGGGCTGCGCCGACCTGGATAGGTTCGCGGACGCGTACGATGAATCCTTCCCGTACGCCCTCGACAACCGGCTCATGCTGAACTGGTATGCCGCGCGGGTTTTGGAGCTGGCGCGGGGGGGCGCGCTGCTGGAGCTGGGGATCGGGCACGGCTACACCACCGCGGCCTTCTCCGAGGCGTTCGAGCGTCACGTGGTCCTCGAAGGGTCGCCGGAGATCATCGCGCGCTTCAAAGCGAAGTTCCGCGCGGCCCGTGCTGAGATCGTCCAGACCGCCTTCGAGGACTACCAGACCAACGAGCGGTTCGACCTGATCGTGATGGGGTTCGTGCTCGAGCACGTGGCGGATCCGTGGCTGGTCCTGGCCCGCTTCCGGGGCTTCCTCAAGGAGGGGGGGCGCCTGATCGTCACGGTGCCCAACGCGGAGGCGCTCAACAAGCGATTCGGCCACGCGGCCGGCCTGGTCTCGAGCCTGACCGACCTGTCCGACTTCGACCGCGCCCTGGGGCATCACCGGCTCTTCACGGTCGCGACGCTGACCGATCTGGTGCGGTCCGCCGGGTATCGGGTCGAGCGGACCGAGGGGATCTTCCTGAAGCCGATCACGACCGCGCAGCTCACGCAGTTGCAGCTCTCGGAGGCGATCCTGCAAGCGATGCTCAAGGTCGGGATCGACTACCCCGAGCTGTGCGTCGGCCTGCTGGCGGAGGCGGAGGCATGAGGGTCTTGATCGTCGGCGGGACGTCGATGGTGGGGCGCCGGCTCCGCGCGCAGCTCGCCCCGACGTCGGCCGTGAGCACGGCCGGACGCGGGGGTGGCTCGGACCTCGAGTTCGACCTCGCGGCGACCGGTCCGGTGCCCGACCCGGGTACGGCCTGCGACGCCTTGGTCCACTGCGCCGCGAGCTTCGGCGGCGAGACTCCCGAAGGGCGCGCCCGCAACGAGCTGGTCAACGCGTTGGGCGCCTTCCGCGTGGCGGAGCTCGCGGCCGCCGCGAACTGCCGGCACGTCGTCTACCTGTCGAGCCTCTCCGGCGACGACCACCCGAGCAACGGCTACTTCGGCTCCTACGGCCTGTCGAAGCGACATGGTAGTGAGAACCTGGCCCTGGCCTGCTCGTCGGCGGGAATCGCGTTCACGTCGCTGGTCCTCACGCAGGTCTACGACGAACATGGCGAGGCGAGGAAGCACCAGCCCTTGTTCTATCACATCGTCGACCGGGCCAGCCGGGGCGAGGACGTCGTCCTCTTCGGCCGCTCGGACGCCGTCCGGAATTACCTCTTCGTCGGGGACGTCGCCACCATCATCGCGCGCGTCATCGCGGGCCAGGTCGCCGGGACCTTTCCGTGCACTGCGCCGGTCTCGTACCGGCTCAGCGAGGTCGCCACGATGGCCTTCGAGGTGTTCGACCGCGGGGGACAGGTCCGTTTCGACCCCTCGCGGCCCGACATCCCCACGGTTTACCTCCCGGACGACCGCCGGCTCGACGAGGCGATCGGCTACCGCCCTGCAACCGAACTCCGCGAGGGATTGGCCCGGATCCGGGATTCAAGGGCCGAGGAGGTGACATGAACACCCTGCTCGTCACGGGCGTCGGCGCCGTGATCGGGTACGGTGCTGCGCGGTCTGCCCGCGCTGCGCGCTACCCAGTCCGCGTGGTCGGCATGGACATCTACGGCAACGCCGCGGGCCGCCACTGGTGCGACCGTTTCGAGCGCGCCGTGCCGGCGGCGTCGCCCGAGTACCCCGAGTTCGTGCGCGACCTGGTCCAACGCCATGCCGTCGACCTGGTCCTACCCTGCATCGAGCAAGACGTGGCCCGAATGTCGGCCGAGCGCGCGTCGTTCGCCGACTTGCCCGCCCAGTTCGTGCTGAACCCGCCCGAATTGCTGGAGGTTGCCGCGGACAAGTGGCTCACGCACCTTCGGCTTGTGGAGGCTGGGCTGCCCGTCATACCGACACGGCTCGGGGGCTCGTTCGATGAGCTGTCGGCCGAGCTGGGCACGCCATTCCTGCTCAAGCCGAGGCGTTCCTACGCGTCCAAGGGCATCCGGACGATTCACGACGCCCGGGACCTCCACTACTGGCGCCCGGAGGCCGGCGACACCTTCATGGCGCAGCGGATCGTCGGCAACCCTGATTCGGAATACTCGGTCGGCCTGTTCGGCTACGGCGAAGGGAGCTATTCGCACGCGATTACCCTCCGCCGTCGGCTCAGCAGCGAGGGCTCGACCGCGCAGGCGTGGGTCGAGTCGCCGCCTGGTCTGGAGCGCCGGATTGCCGAGCTGGTCGCTCTGTTCCGTCCGCTCGGGCCCACGAACCTCCAGTTCCGCCGGCACGAGGGGGAGTTCCTGCTGCTGGAGGTCAACCCGCGGCTATCGTCGTCGAACTCCCTGCGAACGGCGTTCGGGATCAACGAGGTCGAGCTCTGTCTTGAGTACTATCTCCAGGGGCGCCGGCCGAGCCCTCGGGCGATCCAGCCCGGGTGTGCCGTGCGGTTCCTCGAAGACCTGGTGACGTATGATGGCGATCCTGTCTGACGTCCACGGCAACCTGCCAGCGCTCGACGCCGTCCTTCGGCGGATCGACGCGCTGGGCTGCGACACAGTCTATTCGCTGGGCGACGTCGCGGGCTATTACTGCCAGGTCAACGAGTGCATCGACCTCCTCCGCGAGCGCGCGATTCCGCACCTCATGGGCAACCACGACCGCTACCTGGCTGCCGGTCGCGCTTGCCCTCGTTCGAGCTCGGCCAACGTCTGCCTCGATTTCCAGCGGCAGGCGATCCGCCCCGACAACCTGGAGTGGCTGTCCCAGGCGCGCGAGGCCCTGACCGTCGGCGACGTTTCGATGGTCCACGGCGGCTGGCTTGACCCGGTGGACGAGTACCTGGACCGGGTCGAGGCCGACTACTTCCGCGGCCGGCCCGGGCGCTTCTTCTTCTCGGGCCACACGCACGTGCAAGTGCTCGTCGACTTCGGTGCGCAGACGTACTGCAACCCCGGCTCCGTCGGCCAGCCCCGCGACGGAGACCCCCGCGCGGCCTTCGCGTGGATGGACCGCGGCCGGATTACCCTGGAGCGCGTCGCGTACGACGTCGATTCGATCGCCCGCGCGATGAACGAAGCGGGCTTCCCTTCGTATTTTTATAACAACTTGTACTACGGAACCAAGATCGGTGGCACGCGACCATGAACTGCGTGATCCTCCAGCCGTCGTACATCCCCTGGCGGGGCTATTTCGACCTGATCCAGCGGGCCGACGTGTTCGTCTTTTACGATGACGTCCAGTACGACAAGCACGGCTGGCGGAACCGCAACCGCGTGAAGACGGCCGGTGGCACGAAGTGGTTGACGATCCCGGTCCGGAGCGGAGGGAACGTGGTGGAAGGGACGCCGATCCGCGCGATCGAGATTGATTCGACCCAGAACTGGGCGCGGAAGCACTGGGAGACGATCCGCCAGTCGTACGCGAAGGCCCCCTACTTCGGCCGCTACAGGTCGATGGTCGAGGAGTTCTACGCCGCGACTCCGCCGCTCCTCGCCGATTTCACCATCGAGACGACGGTTGCGCTCGCCCGTGCGCTGGGGATCGAACACACGCGGTTCGTCCGCTCGTCCGACCTGCCGGCGACTGGGGCGAAGACGGACCGTCTCGTCGACCTCCTGACCCACCTCGGGGCAACCCATTACATCTCGGGTCCCTCCGCCCGCGACTACATGGAAGACGCGAAGCTCGCCGCGGCGGGAATCACGCTGGAATACATCGTTTACGAGTACCCGGAGTATCCCCAGTTGTATCCCCCGTTCGCCCCCCAGGTTTCCGTCATCGACCTGCTGCTGATGACCGGTCCCGACGCGCCCCGCTTCGTCTGGGACCGGGCCGCAGTCGCCCCCGCTGAGGACCGACGGCCATGACGAGCACCGACGTTTCTCACCCTGTCGACGGCACGCGCGCGGGGTTGCTCTCGAGGATCGCGCGCGTCCTGGCCTGCCCCGACTGCAAGGGCCCGATCGACGTGGAGGCCGCGACGGCGGAGGCGGCCCTGGCCTGTCCCCATTGCGGGCCGAAGGGTCGAACGCGCAACGGGCAATTCCTCCTGGGGGGCTTTGAGCGCGAAGATATCGAGGCCGACTGGCTGAACCGCCGCAAGGAAAAGGCCAAGAAAAAGCTCGGTCGCCTCTACCCGTTGGCAATCCGCGCACTCTCGCCCGTCTACGGGGCCGACGTGGTCGAGCACTTCCTCCGATCGTTCGACAGCGAACGCGACCTGGTCGCGGACCTGGGATGCGGCACGACCGGCCACGACGAGCGCGCGGTCTGCGTTGATGGGGCGGACTACCCAAACGTCCACGTGGTCGCCAGCCTTGAGGAACTCCCGTTTCGCGACGACTCACTCGCGGGAATCATCAGCATGGCCGTGCTCGAGCACGTGGCCGACCCGGCGGCACACGTGCGCGAGATGCTGCGCGTGCTTCGCCCGGGCGGACGCGTCCTCTGCTTCGTCCCGTTCATCCAGGGCTTCCATGCCTCCCCCCGGGACTATCAACGCCTGACCGCAGAGGGTCTGCGCCAACTTTTCGCGGAATTCGAGGAAATCGAAACGCGCGTCGCCGGCGGCCCGACCTCCGGGCTGCTCTGGATCTTGCAGGAATGGCTCGCCCTGACCCTCTCCTGCGGCAGCCGGCGACTCTATCGCCTGCTGCTGCCTCTAATGTGGGTGCTCTCTCCCTTAAAATATTTCGATATTCTATTGGCTTCTCATCCCGACGCCACGGTGATCGCTTCCGGCCACGCCATCGAAGCCCGCAAACCGTTCGCCCGCTGATCGTGTGACGCGAACCACGAACACGCTTTCGGGTGCCTGCCGTCGAGTAGGTGCGTACACGCGACGTGATCAAAGAGCAAGCCGTGCGGCACCTTGAGGACCTCGGGACGGGACATCATCGATCCTTGAGCGCTGCGTCGGGCCGGGTGAGGGACAAGAACGTCATCGTGAAGGCGATCGTGCCGTGCTCGATCCGCCGTTCGCCGATCGGCTGTGCATCGAAGCCGTGGAAGCGGAGAGCCGCGCGAGCCCGGGAAAGAGCCCCGGGGCGGCCCGACAAAATCACGATCTTCATGCCGGGGGCCAGTGGGTCCCGAGCCAGGGTCCGGCCGTCCGACGCAGGGAAATCGAGGTTGATCAGGCGCGACCCCCAGGTCTGCGTGCAGGCGATGTTGTTGAACAGCACCCCGTCCGGCTCGGCCAGGTCGAACCAGACGAAGAGGAACCCCGTCGCGTCGACCCCTCTCATCGCCTGGACGGCCTCAGCCATTGTGCGGAGGACGTCGACTCGGTTGCGGTCGTAGTCGTGCATCCGGACCCCGTACGGCCGGAGGTTCCGGGGCGGCAACGCCCGCGCCTGCCTCCTCCAGTAGTCCGGGTCCGCGTTCAGGAGCGGCACGCTCACCTCTTCGCGGAACGACCACCAGGAGAGGCACTGGAGCAGGCCGAAGAGTACGAGGGTCGCGGCCTGGACCTTTAGCCCGGCCGAACGATCGAGCAGCAAGGCCACGACGGCGATCGCCAGCATGGCAATCGGCACGATGGGCGGCAGTCCCAGCAGCGTCGCGGCGCCCGCCGTCCGGGGCACGGCCATCGCCGGGACCGAGGCGACGACGCCCACGGTCATGAGCGCGATGAACTGCCGGCCCGAGAGCCGCTCGACGAGCGGCGCCCACTGCGCGCTGAGCGCCAGGAACGTGAACGGGACCAGAAGACTCGCGTAGTACCAGGCCTGGAGGTGGATGCTCCCGACCACGAACTCCAAGCCGGCGAGAATGAGGAAGAACCCGAGAAATTGCCACTGCAAAAATGAAGACGGAGTCGACCGCCCCCCTCGGGCCTCCCCGAGCGCGCGCAGCAGCCGGGCCGACCCTGATACCGCGACGAGCGCTGGGGTCACCAGCCAGGAACACGCGAGGAACCACGCGTGCGAGCGATCCTTGAAGGGATTGGGCGCCTTGGACGTTTTCGCAACGAAGTCGAAGTTGGGCCCGAGAAACCCGTACCGGCCCGAGATCTCCCCCGTCAGCAGGCTGAACGCAGCGAGCACAGCCGCCACCCCCAGGCCGAAGGCGAGACACGCGCGAACCGGAAAGGGACCGCGGCGGTCCCCGTTGAGCACCAGGAAAAAAGCGAGAACGAACGGAGCGAGGAGCCCGTAGCCCAGGTTCGCGACCACCAGGGCCGCCGTCGCCACCCCCGCCGCACCCGCCGCCAAGACCGGCCGGCGCGACCCGGCGCCGATCGCCACGAACAGCTCCGCGAGCAGGAAATAGACGATCCCGTAGCCGTCGACGTAGTCGTGCCCGACCGCCTCGAGAAAAAACGGGTTCGTCCCCAGCAACAACGACCCCAACAGCGCGGCCCGACGTCCACAGACACGCCTCACCAGCGCGTAGTGCGCGAGGACGCCCGCCTCGTACAGGCCCAGGTGCAGCACCAGGTTGGCCGACAACGGCGGCAGCACGCTGTAGGCCAGGTAACCCGGCAAAATCACGCTCAGGCGGGTGCCGTAGTAGGCGTTCTCGAACGCCCGCAAATAGCCGGGCAGGTTGAAGTAGTACCCAAAATAGATCCAAGGATCGTTGAACAGCCCCGACACGATCCAGTTCGGGTTGAGCGCGATCAGCGCCACGGGGAGCACGGCCAGCAAGACCAGGTCCCCCACCTCGGACCGCAGACCCCGACGCGCCAATGTCCCCTGCGCGGTGGCGACCCCACCGCACTCCTCGGCCACTGTGGAATAACTTGAAGACTTCATCGGATCTTCAAAATCAGAATACGATTTACATCGCGAGGGAGTCGGTGGTATGGTCCGTAGATCAGCGGGAGGGAGTGACGGTAACCGCCGCGTGTGAAGACTGAGGTGTCGGGAACGTGAAGATTGTCTGCAGCGCGCGCGAACGCGATCCCGTTATGGCGGAGGACGGGCGCGTCCGGGCACCCCTCGGGATCCTGCTCGCGGTCGTCGGCCTGGCGCTCGGGGGCCTGGGGGTTGGCTTTGTTCCCGTTGGTGTCGACCCCGACCTGATGTACAAGCCGATCAAGGCGGAGCTGGCGCGCGCGCTGGCCCGTGGGCAGCTCCCCTTCTGGACCGACCGGCTCGGGTTGGGCGTCCCGCTGGCGGCCGAGAGTCACTTGGCCGCGTTCTACCCCGTGAACCTGGTTGCTTACGGGCTGTTCGACGTGGAGACGGCCTACCGCGGCATCATGTGGCTCAGCTTCGTGGCGCTGGCGCTGGCGACGTTCGCCTACGCGCGCGACCTGGGCCAGAGCGCCTGGGGCGCGGCGGTCGCCGGCTTGAGCTTCTCACTGGGATGTTTCGCGGCCGCCCATGCCGTCCACGAGCCTCTCTACAACGCCCTCCCCTACCTGCCACTCGCGCTCCTAGCCGCGCATTGTTACGCGCGCGGCGGCAATGCAGGCTGGCTGGCGGCCTTGGCCCTCATCTTGGGTATACAAGTGCTGGTCGGCCATTTTCACATCCAGGCGCTCACGTGCGTGCTCGTCTTCGTGCTCGGCGCGTGGACCGTGCTGGCGGAAGGCCGCCCGCGGCGGCGGATTCTCATGCTGCTCGCCGGACTCGCGTGGGGCCTGGGGGTCGCAGCCCTCCAGCTCGTCGCGACGTGGGAGCTGGTCCAGGTCTCGGAGTTCCACCGCCCGCTGCAAACGCTCGCGATGTTCTCGCTCTTGCCCGAGCAGTGGGCGCAGTTGGCGCTGCCTCGGCTGTTCATGGACTTTCCCGGGGGGACGGTCGACCCGTACTGGATCGATCGCGACACGAGCACTGGCGAGGCGTGCTTCTACGTGGGGACGGTCCCGCTCTTGCTGGCCTTCATCGGCGGTGCCGGGAGCCGCAACCGCGCGCTGCGCCCCTGGCTGTTGCTGATCCCGGTCAGCTTCGTGCTGGCGTGCCTGCCTCGCCTGGCGCCGGGGATGTATGCGACGCTCGCACGGCTCCCGGGCTTCGGCACGTTCCGCGCGAGCGCGCGGTTCACGCTCGTGACCACGCTCGGCCTGTCGTTGCTGGCGGGAGCCGGTCTGGACCGGGCCCTCGAAGCGCGGCGCTTTCGGCTGGGCGTGCTGCTGGCGCTGGCGTTCGGCGCCGCGGCGTTCGCGTTCGGCATCGCGTGGGCCCGAGGGCCCGAGGTCCTGGCCCGCCTGGGCGAGGCGCGGCTGCGCGCGCACGTCGTCGAGGCAGCGGTCGCGTGGGGAATCGCGCTTGCGGCGCTCATCACGTGGCGAGCCGGCCGCGCGGGGCCTTGGCTGCCGTTCGGCGTCACCGCACTGGAGCTGGTCTTCCTCTTCTACCACGGACCCGCAAGCTGGGGTTGGGCCGGCCCGGGCGCGGCCGAGAGCCCGACGCTCCGGCGACTGGCCGCCGAGCCGGGAGTGCGCCTGGTCGCGGGCCAGCTCGACAACCTGCCGGTTCTGGCCGGGCTCACTCCGGCCTATCCTTATATTGCGATCACTCCCCCACGGCCGAACCATATTTTCGACTTGGCCCGGCGGCCCCGGAAGTTCGCGGTCCCCGAGGTCGCTCGCTGGTTCCGGCGCGTCGGCGTGACCCACGCAGTCTGGGACGGCACTCAGCCGGTCTTCGGCGGCGAGCTTTTGGCCGAGGGCGCGGATCCCGTGCTCGACCGCCTGACCTACAAGAAGCCAGGGCCTCCGCCGCCGCAACGGTGGAGGATCGTGCGGTACCCAGGGATCGCCCCCGCCGCGGTCGCCGCCCGCCGCGAGGCCGTGGCGTCCTCATTCGACGAGGTGCTCGCCGTCCTCTCCGCCAGCGACGACACGGACGTCGCCTACTACCTGCCCGGCGACCGGCCGCCGCCGAGCAAGTCCCCCCGGGCGCGCTCGGCGCGGGTTGTAAGCGAAGGGCTCGAAACGCTCGCGGTCGAACATGACGGCGCGTGCGACCTGGTGGTCGCCCGGACCTACTACCCAGGTTGGTTCGCCAGCGTGGATGATGCGCCGGAGCAACCCGTGCTTCGTGCCAACGGCGGGTTGCAAGCCGTGCGGCTCGATGGGTCGGGCACGCATCGTGTGTCCTTCCGTTATCGTCCGCGCTACCTGGTGGTCTCGCTCGCCGTCTCGGCCGTGTGTGCGGTCTCTGCCGCCGGCTGCATCGCCGGCGCGTGGCTCCGGAGAAGGCGAACGGCCACCCCGGAACGAGATGATGCCGGCCGTCGGCAACATTTGGTAGGTGCTGACCCATTAGTGCACCGTTCCTGAGCGCGGGGTGGCACGCCCGGAGCCTGCGACGAGCGTGGAGCACGACCAGGACGGGTCGACCATGCCCCCCAGGGGGACTCAAGCGTTGGAAGCCGAAGAAAGCCGCGATCGCTCGACCACCGTCAAGGCCTGTCTCGCGCTCGTCGCACTGATGGGAGCCGGCCTGCTCGTCATCGTGGCGACGGTCGCCGACTACGGCATGAGCTGGGACGAGCCGCTGCACTCACGCTACGCGGAGCTGGTGCTCGGTTACTTCGCCACTGGGGGCACGGACACGTCCTGTAATCGCTTCGTGAACCTCTATTATTACGAACCGACCGTCGACCTCGCCGCGGCCTTGCTCTACCGCGACCACCTGCGCTGGAAGACCGAGGTCCGGCACGCGGTCAGCGCGGTCCTGGGACTGCTGACCCTGCCCGCGCTTTTCCTGCTGGGACGGATCCAGGGGGACCCCTGGGCCGGCGTCCTCGGCGGCCTCGCCCTGTTGCTGATGCCGTCGTTCTACGGGCACGCGTTCGTCAACGCGAAGGACGTCCCGTTCGCGTGCTTCTTCGCCTGGTCGATGACGGCGCTGGCGGCCGCCTGCGCGCGGGGGTCGCCCGGCTGGCCCTCGGCACTCGCTTGCGGGCTGGCGTTCGGGCTGGCCGCCGCGGTCCGGCCGGGAGCGTTGCCGCTGCTGGCGCTCCAATCGGTTTTGGCAGCGGGCTTTGTGCTCGTCTTCCGGCGCGGCGCTGGGAGCGCGTTCGCCGCCGCGGCGCTGGGGCTCAAGATCATCGCGGCGATGGCGCTGGCCTGGACGATCGTCGTCTTGCCCTGGCCTTGGGCCCATCAAGACCCCTGGCTCAACCCCCTACGGGCGGTCCGCGAGGCCTTCGCGTTCACGGTCCCGTACGAAGTCCTATTCGAAGGCCGGGTCTACTCGAGCGATGCCCTGCCGCGCCGTTATCTGCTCGCGTTCGTCACGATCACGACCCCCCTGCCCGCCCTGGTCCTCGCGGGCGTGGGACTGGGCGCCGGGCTCCGCCGGATCATCCGCGAGCCCCGTTCGGCCGGGGCGAGAGGGTCGTGGGTCGTACTCACCTGGCTGGTGGTGCCGATCGCGACCTGGACCGCGACCCGCTCGAACATTTATGACGGCATGCGGCACTTCCTGTTCGTCTTGCCGGCCCTGGCGCTCTGCGCCGGGACGGGCGCCCGGGCATTGCTGCGCGCAGCCCAGGCCGGGCGAGTGCGCTACGCGTTGGCCGTGGTCGTGACGGGCGCGTTGCTCTGGCCGCTGCGCGATATCGTCCAGCTTCATCCCTACCAGATGACGTACTACAACGAGCTCGTCGGCGGCGTCCGGGGCGCGTCGGGCCGCTATGAGACCGACTACTGGGTCACCAGCTACAGGGAGGCCATGCAGTGGGTCAACGCGCGGGCCCGCGGACGACCGACCCGGGTCGCCCTGGCGGCAAGCGAGTTCGCGCTCGACTGCGCCCGGCGCTACCGCGATCGTCGGGTCACCGTCACGATGTACACCCTCGATACCGGCCTCACGGGCCGGCTCCCGGACGACGTCGACTACTACATCGCAACCACGCGCTACGGGCTCGACAAAAACTTTCCCGAGTCGCCGGTCGTCAAAACCATCGGCCGCCAAGGCGCGGTGTTCGCGGTCGTCAAGCGCCGCTGACGGCCCCCGCGCCCGACGATCGGTCCCGTCCTTCATTTTTTCTACCATTCATTTTCACAGAGACCAACATTCGTTTCATAACAAAATTCACCAGTGGTATAAATACGGCGGCGCGTGTAAGATCGGGCGCATTCGGACGGCCCAAAGGGGTGCGGAGGAGGATTTTGACGGATGGCCGACTCACTGAGCGACTCGTTCCTGAAGCGCTCGGCGGCGCTCGACGCCTCCGATGCGGACTACGTCATCAAGCTGGTCGACCAGCTCACGCTGGGCGCCCGGGAGGTGAACGCGAGTGATATTCACCTCTTGCCCACGGCCGCCGGCGTGGACCTGCTGTTGCGCATCGACGGCGTCCTCCAGTCGGCCGGCGTGTTGCCGATCGGCCTGTTGCCGAACCTGGTCGCTCGGCTGAAGCACATGGCCGACATGGTGACGTACCGGACCGACATCCCCCAGGAGGGTCGGATCCGGGCCACGAACGGCACCGGCGAGATGCGCGTGAGCACCTATCCGACCTTCTTCGGAGAGAAGACGGTCATTCGGTTTTTCGGAGGGGTCGGCCGCTACCAGCGGCTGGGCGACCTCGGCATGCCCGAGGAGATCCGCCAGACGCTGTTCCGCCTCCTGGGCGAGACCTCTGGCGCCGTGCTCATCGCGGGTCCCGCGGGGAGCGGCAAGACGACGACGCTGTACGCCTGCCTGCGCGAGCTCTTGGCCCTCTCGGGGAACAGCCGGAGCCTCGCGACCCTGGAGGACCCGATCGAGGTCGTGGTGTCGGGCGTCGCCCAGTCCCAGATCCACACGGTCGCCGGGTTTGACCTGGCGACCGGCCTGCGCTCGATGCTTCGCCAGGATCCCGAAGTGATCGCGCTGGGGGAGATCCGCGACCACGCGACGGCCGAGGTCGCCCTCCAGGCTGCCTTGACCGGCCACCTCGTCTTCAGCACGTTCCACGCGGGGAGCGCCTCGGCGGTGATCAGCCGTCTCGCGGGGATGGGCATCGAGCCCTACGCGCTCAGTAGCGGCATTCGGGCGATCGTCTGCCAGCGGCTGGTCCGCCGCCTCTGCCCCTGCGCGCGGCCGGTCGACGATCCACAGCACCTGCTCGGCCTGCCGGTCAGCGCCGCGCGCGTGCCGGCCGGCTGCGCCGAGTGCCGGATGACTGGCTATCGAGGGCGCGCGGTCATGGCCGAGTTCATGCTGGTCGAGCAACCGAGCATCGGCGATGCCATCCTCTCCCGGGCCGACCGCGAACACCTCGAATCCACCGCGCGGCGCAGCGGCATGGTGACTCTCTGGGAACGCGCGCGGGTCTTCGTCGAGCAGGGGATAACGTCCCCGGCCGAGATCCGGCGCGTCCTGGGCCTCACCAGCCGGGGGACCGTGTTCGACGACGTGCCCCCCGAGGCGCCGAGGCCCTGACCGACCGGCTCCGCGGCATGGATCGAACCCGCAGGGGGGCAGGACGACCGCAAAATCGATCGCGGTTCGATCAGGGTGGCGTGCCACCCAAAACGTGCTGAAGGCGCTAGACATGCGACACTGCGATCGTCCTGCCCAAAGGGGGCGGCCCGGCCGGTCGATTTCCGTGCGCAAAGGCGCGGCAAGGCGTGTCCCACAATGACGCGTGGTCCGTACTGATCCGTGACGCTCGCCCCGAAAACTGATTGAAAACTCGTTGCAGACACAGTAACCTCTCTCGAAAGTCGGATGCGTCGAAGATATTCAATTCATGCTTTTTTAATGGGATTGCCCTCGAATCTACACAATCCGGCGGCCCGCGCGGATTGGTACCGAGAGGGTCGGTCCACTGACCGGAGTGATCGTTATGACGAAGGCGAGCGGGATGACGGGCAAGTTCTCCACGATCCCGGCACGGACGTCGGCGAAACTGCCGGAGGAGTATCTCGAACGAAGGGTCTGCGAGACCCGGCCGGGAGAGCACTTCGTGGTCGAGGCGGAGGCGTTGATCGTCGATCCCGAGATGAACTGCTGGCTGAACCCGGATGCCATCATCCACACGGGCACGACGTCATTGCTGAACTCCTCGGCGCCGTCGTTGCTCGTCACGAGGGAGGCGCAGGGCTATGTCGTCAGCCTCCAGTCGATCAAGGGACACCACTGGCGGGCGAAGCCGAAGCCGGAGTCCGTCAACGGCACCGATTGGATCCCGGTCGCGGAACTGAAGTACTGAGCCCGCGCAACGGCCGGGGTCAGCGCGGGTGCTCTTCGAACCAGTGGAGCAGCTCGCGCACCACGGCCGCCCGCGGCGGCTCGCAGATCGCCGGGACGTCAATCCGCACGCCCGATTCCTCGTTGCGCACGAGCGGGCTGTTCGGTTGCCGGATCGGAACGGCCGGGTTGGCGGGCCGGAAGCCGTGCTCCAGCGCCTTGCGCTGGATCGGCTCGCTCATCAGGAAGTCGAGGAACTCGTTCGCGGCCTCCCGCTGCCGCGAATCGCTCCACGGGACGTTCAGCACGTAGTACGGGTGTTCGTTCCAGATGTTCGGATCGGGGTACGACACGTAGAGGCGCCCGGCCTCGCCCCAGTGCTCGAGCGCGGGCTCCATGTATTCGATGGCCAGGTTCTCGTAGACGACCAGGCAGTCGAACTGCGAGGGACCCCGCAGCACCATCTCTTTCATGAGCGTGCCCGTGCTGTGGTTGAGCTTCTGCCCCTGGGGGGTAACCTCGGTCTCGAACCGGTGCAGCCACGACAGGAACGGCGGGCCGGTCACGTCCTGCACGGTCAGCCCGCGCACCTTGTTGGCGTTCTCGTAGGCCGTCAAGACGATCGCCAGCAACCCGCTGTTCGAAAGCTGCGGGGCCGTGTGACCGAACTTGAAATAACCCCATTCGGGCTTCTGCGCGATCGCCGCCCATCCGTCGCGCTCCCCCATGGCCTGGGCCAGGGTCTTGAAGTCGACCTGCTTGTATTTCTTGATGAACGCGTCGTAACGGTTCTTCCACATGAGGAAGACCATCGGCGTCAGCGCCAGGTTCTCCGCGCGGAGGATCGGGCTCCCCTTGGCGTGTTTCAGCCAAGAGGTCTCGAGCATGTCGCGGGCGACGCTGCTGGCCGGCGACCAGACGTGAATCGGCTTCTGTCCCGCCCCCTCGGTGCCCCGCAGGACCGCCTCGGCCCCTTCCAGTGAGCCCATCCCGATCAGGTGGACCCTGCTCCTCCGCCCGGGTTCGGTCTTCTCGAACTCGCGGAGCGCGTCCTTGAGCCATTTTTCCTTCTCGGTGCCGTAGGCGATGTTGATCTCGACCACGTCCTTTGCGGGCGGAACCGACGGAGGGGCGCCATCGGGGCCCGCGGTGTCGGCCGCCTCGTCGTGGAAATCGCCGCCCCGCGGCGGCTTGGCCGCCAGGCGATGGGAATCGACCTGCGCCTCATGGAGCAGCTCGCGGCGGATCGACAGCGCAGCGCCGACGCATATCAGGGCCAGGACCGCGTACGCCCCCCACCAACGCGCGCTCTCCCAGCCCCGTTTCCGCGGGGCGGCCGGGCGCCCCGACGGGCCCGTCCCCCCCTTCGTGGTCCGGGACGGGCGGGGCGTCCAGCCGCTCGACGAGCCGGAAGGCAACACGCCCCCCGGCCCGAGCGGCTTGTGGGCCCAGGCGCGCGAGGGGGGCGTCACCTGGTTCAGGATCAGCGTGTCGTTCTTCGAAACCTGGACGAAGGCCACCCCCTCACAGCGAGGGCAGCGCACCCGCTCGCCGGCATGCTCGCGCCCAAGCTCGAGCGGGGCCTGGCACGCCGGACAATGCACATCGCCCGGCTTGCCGCGCGATTCCTGCGCCACGCCGGCGATCGGCGCCGTCGGCGGCGCACTACTGGTGGGAAGATTGGCCAGGACCTCGGTCGCGAACTCCAAGCAATCGTCGAAACGATCGCGCGGGTCCTTCGACAACGCGCGCTGGACGGCGTGAGACAGTCCCTCTGGGATCCCGCGAACGACGTCGATCAATGCCGGGGGCTCGACCGTCGTCTGGTTGACCAGCGTGGCCGACGGGGTCGGCCCCTCCATGCAGTTCGATCCCATGAGGACTTCATGGACCGTCATCGCCAGCGAATACTGATCGGCCCGGCCGTCGCAAGCAAGCCCCATGATGATCTCGGGCGCCACGTAGTTCGGCGTCCCCAGCAGGCTGCCCGGCGCGGTCAACTGGCTCTGCGCCTGGGCCTCCGCCTCATGCGCGAGCGCCTTGATGATCCCGAAGTCGCTCAGGAACGTATTCCCGAACCGGTCGAAGAGGATGTTGGCCGGCTTGACGTCGCGGTGAATGTAGTTCTGCCCATGGATAAAATCGAGCGCCTTGGCCACGTCGATCAGCCAGTCGCGCAGCGTGTGCGGCGCCATCGGCCGCGGCCCGGAGCGGGAGTCGTGCTCCATCCGGTCCTTGAGCGTCCCCCCCGAAAGGTACTGCATCACGACGAACGGAGACCCCTCGAACGACCCCACGTCGCTGATACGCACGATGTGCGGGTGTGAGAGGTTGACCAGCGAACGGATCTCGCGGTCGAACCGCTCCAGGGTCTCCGGCCCCTCCACCGAGGCCTCCGGAATGCGGGGGCACTTGATCACGACCTCGCACTTCAAGCGGAGGTCGTGCGCAAGGTAGACCACCCCCATGCTCCCCTCGCCGATCAGCTCGAGGACCTTGTACCGCCCGTCCGAGATCTCGAGGTCAGTCCAGTTCTCAATATCAATCATTTGAGACGCTTTCGCATTCATGGCCGACCCCTCTTCCCCCCGGACCGGGGCAGCGGGCGCCTGAACGGCGGGTCCAAGTGCCGATGACATGCCGTTAATTCTAAATGACCGGGACCCGGGGCCGAGTGAAGAAAGGATGAACGATCCTCAAAGGACCAAGCGCCGGGGAGCGAGGTTTCCGATTGAAAAGAGCGCCGAGGAGCGAGGTTTCCGATCACCTCTCCCCCGGGGAGAGCTCGGCCGTGCAACGGCCGGGTGAGGGCGCTGAATGGGCGCGAGTGTCTGTTCGCCCTCACCCGGCCGCTGTGCGGCTCGCCCGCCACGGGGAGCGCACGACAGTCCTTCCAGGAATCGGTCCCTCCTTAACGGTCGAGCAGCATGCCCCCCTTCAGGCCGTCGAACTCGGCGGTTGCCGACACGCCGACGACTTGCTTGCCGAACGGCCCCCGGCCCTTGTACGTATTCCCCTCGAAGCGGATTCCCCGGCAGTCGGACATCCAGATGATCGCTTCCGGGTCGATCCCGCGTTCGGACCCGCTGCGGCACGGGGTCCGGTTGGCGTCGTTGAACCGGTTGTTTACGACGAGAACGTCGCGGGCGTGCTCGATCTGGAGGTTGACCCCGGCGTTCGTGAGGAAGGTGTTCCCCTCGATCCGGATGCCCTCGTGCCCCAGGCCGCGACCACCGGCGACCGTCAAGGCGCCGACTTGCTCCGAACGGGGGCCGGTCGTCGCGTAGCCGGCGTGCCGGATCGTGTTGTTCCGGATGACGACCTTGCGTGAGTAGTCGGCCTCGTTCTCGGCCAGGTCCGGGGCCAGCACGATCCCCGCGATCGTGCTGCCGTCGAGGAAGTTCTTCTCGACGACCCCATCCGCAGCGCCGAGGTACAGGCCGCGCCCGCGGTGGTTGCGGATCGAGTTGCTCCTCGCAACGTAACCCGCCCCGCAGGCACCCGGTGCGCTGACGAGGAAGTCGGACTCCGCCGCCGCCGCTTCGTCCAAGATCAGCGCAAATTCATGCAGCGTGCCTTTTGTAAAAGACGGGTGCACCGAGTCCTTGGCGGCCTTGGTCCCCTCACGCGCCTCGATCGCACGCACGACCGCGCGCCCCGCCGGGGCTCCTTGCCGGTCGTAGAGGCAGATCGGCTCCCCCGGCCGGAAAGGGACTCGGTCCGTTACGCAGTCGACGAACAGCGTCTTCCCCTCGGCGTGGTCGACCCGCGCGTAGGCGCCATGGATCGCGATGCCATCCCCGCACGTTCCCTCGAAGTAACAGCCCTCGAGGACCGGCCCCCTGCGCACTCCGTGACTGCCGAACGCCCCCGAGGCACTCGCCACCAGCGGGTCGACCCCGGCGCCGGCCGGGCGGGACCCATAGGTGACCGAGAACGTATAGTGCCCGCCCCCCTCGCCCCCCTCTTCCTTGACGCCAACGCCCCCGGCACCTTGAATCGTCACATCGGCGATATCTATACCGTGACAGTCCACGATGTTGATCTCGGGCGCGCACGTCCGGCGCAGTACGAAAAGGTCGCCGACGTTGACCCGTTCGGCGGCGAGCGCCGGCTCGCATGAGAGCCGGAACCGGCCTTCGCCCAGGCGCTCGACGCGCGTGCAGGCGAAGTCGGGCGTGCTGGCCTTCCACTGTCGCAGCTTCGGATCGAAGATGTGCGCCGTGAGCTTCTCGCCGAACGACTTCGGGTCATCGGCGTCGTTTGGGTAGCCGGCGTCGATCCGGACGTCGCACGACTTGCCGTCCGGAGCGATCGCGGCGACCGTCCCTTGAGTGAACGCCGCCGTCCCCCGCTGGAGGGTCGCGCCCCGGAGCTTGACGTTGCGGCACTTCGCGAAGCGGAGTCCCTCTTCGGTCTGCCCTTGCCAGACGAAGGTCGCCCCCGAGGCGTCGATCTCGAAGTCGGCCAGGTCGGAGAAAGCCAGGTGCCCGTGATCGTTGGTCGGCTGGAAGCGGTACACGCCGGGCGGGATAACGACCTTCTTCTTGCCGGCCCCGTACGCCACACGGATTGCGGCCGGGACGGATGCCGGCTCGGTGCCGGCGGCGAGGACGGGAACCAAGGCACCGCCGCCCGGGACCAAGAAACACGCTGCGGCCGCCCAGGCGGCGAGGCGGAAACGGCAAGAACGGTCGTCTCGCTTCATGGCTCGCCCTTTCCTGAGAATCGGCCGGCCCCGGGGACGTCAGCGGACCCAGCCGCCCGATCGTGCGCTGGTGCCCGGCCCGCGTGCTGATTCTAATGAGCCCGCTGCGGCGTACAACCCGGCGCAGGCCATTACATAAAATCTATAACCTAATTTAATGGATAATTAACGAGCATAAGCCGGGTGTTTCTGCATAATCGCCTGGGCCACTGGACGGCGGGGGCGCGGGCTCGTGGCCCGGTATGGCACCGTCCCACAATGCGGCTTTTGCCGGCCTTCCCCAGGTCTGTGCCGGTCCCTCCGAGGAGGACGGATGAGTCAAGGCGTTGGCGGAAACCTCACACAGCGCGACCGCAGGACGGACACGGGGGGGTGGGGCGGCGGATCGTCCGCACCGGTCGACGGCGGAGCGCCTCCCTCCACCGGCCCGCGCCCGGGCAGTGCCGGACGGTCCCCGCTGAGACGCGCCGGGGATGCGGCGCGGTCGTTGTTCCGGCGGGTCTTCCCGACCAAGGTACGGACGAAGCACCTGGCGATGTTCTGCCGCCAGTTCGCGACGTACCTCGACTCGGGAGTGAGCCTCAACCGCACGCTGGAGAGCCTGCACGACCAGTATCGCCGCACGGAGTTGGGGCCGATCCTGGGCCGGATCATCACCGCCGTGCGGCGGGGCGAGTCGCTGACGGTCGCGTTCGCGAACGAAGACCCGGCCTTCGACGCCCTTTTCCTCAGCATGATCCACCTGGGCGAAGTCCGCGGCGGGATCCCCGAAACGCTCCGGATGCTTTCGCACCAGTACGAGGCCAGGCTCCGGCTGGTCCGCCAAGCGCGGTCGGCCCTCATTTACCCCACGATCGTCATCCTGATCGGGATCGCCGTCTGCGGGCTGTTCACGATCGTCGTCCTGCCGAAACTGATCGCGGTGCTCCAGGACCTGGTGCGGGTCAAGAAGGTCGTCTTCCCCCTCCCCGCGCGGATCTTGATCCAGTTCACCGACTTCGTGCGTACCACGGGGTGGTGGGCCCTTCCCCTGGTGTTTTTCGGCTCGGTCGTGCTCGTGACGTTGGCCTACCGATCGACCATCGGCAAGGCGGCGCTCGACCGCATCGCGCTCCTCATTCCCGGCATCGGGGGCCTGCTCCGGAAGATGGACACAACCCGCTTCGCCCGCGGGCTCGCCCCACTCCTCGACGCCGGCGTGGACATCGGCACGTCGCTCGAGCTGACGGCCGAAACCCTGATGCTGAGCCCCACCCAGTTCGTCGTCGCGAGGGCCTTCGAGAGCGTCCGGCAAGGCGGTTCGCTGAGCGACGCGCTCGTCGGCGCGCGGTACTTCTCGACCGAGACCATCGCGTTCATCAAGTCCGGGGAAGAGACCGGCAAGCTCCCCGAAATGCTGACGCTCCTGGGCGATGATTACGAGAACCAGGTCGAATACATCGTCAAGAACATCGGCAACGTGATCCAGCCGCTGATCCTGATCTCGATGGGCGGGATCGTTCTCTTCCTGGTCGTGGCCTTCTTTTCGGCCTACCTGTCGGTCATCACCACGCTGTCGCGCTAGCGACGGGCGCATTTGTGTAGGGTTCATGAAATGCGCCGGTGCATTTCATGCACCTTACACAATGTGATTCCGCCAATCTAAAGAGCGCGTTCCACGCACCCCACACCAGTGCCGCTCCGCCAACCCACAGAGACCGCTCACGGCTGCGGGCCGCGTCTCCGTTTCACGGCCGGCCCGAGGTCGTTGCGGGCCATGTAGCCGATGCGCCCCTTATGGGTGCCCATCAGGATCTCGACGCGGACCCGGTCGGCCGTCGCGAGGCGCGACCGCTGCTTCGGACCCAGCGGTTTCAGGACCCGGACTTCGATCCCTTGCGGCAGCCGGTCGTTCAGGCCGTCGTCGGCGTAGAAGTCGGCCTTCTGCACTCCCGACATGCGGTTGATGTGCAGCGGATGGACCACGGCGAGCGTACCCGGCGGCAACGCGTCGCCGAACAGCTCGAAGAGACGCGTGCCCACGAAGGCCGCGAACAGGGCGAGCAGGAACAGGAGGAACCAGCGGTTCATCGCGCCATCTCCCGAGGGCGGTTCGCCCCAAGAGCCGGGTCTCGCAGAACGTCAACAGGCGGACGTGCCGTCTCATCCCGCGCGGACGGAGGGTTAAGATGCTTTGGTCCCGAGCACCTGGCAAGTGAATTTCCGATGATGGGACGTCGGCCACACATTCAAGGAGTGTCGTCCACGCGCGGCGGCACCGGCGCGGCCGGGCCCCCCCGCTTGCCCGAGGGACGCGAGCCGGGAGGGCCCCCCGGCGACGGGCCTACGGGGGGTTTGCGCGCGGCGAGTGGCATGCTCTTGAACTTGAGCGTCTTGGTCCCGTCAAGCTGCCAGCGCTCGCCCGACCAGACCCAGGCTGTCCCCAGCGCCACGCCACCTTCGCCGACGGCCGGCCAGATATGGAGATCGCACTCGCCGACCCCCGACTTGACACGCGCGAACTTGATCCGCGGCTCGATCACGGCCCCCGCGTCGGAAGCGGGCCAGTTCGTCGGCCGGACCTCCTTGAACCAAGCCTGGGCGTCCGACCAGGTCCCCGGCTCGACAACCGCCTGGATGCTCGACGGGTCGTCCCGGCAGAGCGCCTTGCCGATAAAGAGAGCGCGGTCCTGGACCTGGTTCGGCAGCTCCGGCTTGACCGAGAGCCGGGCGATCGCGGCGAAGGCCGCGCCACCCAGCAGCACGACCAGGGCCCCAGCCCGTGCCCAGCGCAGCACGCGCTGGCGGGTCCAGCGCCGGTACCGGTAGGGGGTCGTGATCGTCGTCGTGGGGGCCGAGCTCGCCGGCCTCGCCTGCGCACCGCTCGTCGATACCGCCTCGTGGTGGAGGCCGATCACGAAGGCATCGCTGGCGGCATCCCAGTAGAAATCCGTCCCACACACCTTGCAGCGCATCGGCCGGTTGAGCCTGCTGGTGGGGACGAGACCGGGACTCCTGCACGCGAGGTTCGGGCACGTCATGACGCGCGGGGGGCTCGGCTCTTTCTCCGCGGGCAGCTCAGGCAGCTCGGCCGGCTCGTCCATCGCCTCGGGCGGGTCGGCCTCTACCGCGCTCGTCTCACTGTCACCCGCCGAGTGCGGGGCATCGGCGAACGCGGGTAAGTCGAACGCCGAAAAGTCGATCAGGTGTGGCGCAGCGTCGGCCGGCGCCGGGCCGTGGTGCTCCGTCTCGCGTACGGATCCGTCGGCCGGCAACGAACGCGCAAGGGCGCCCGGGGGAAGCTGGACGAGCCGCTCGAACGCATCGGGGTCGAGATGAACCGGGAATGCGCTTTCGGCTCGAACCTCGGGCGCAGGTCGATCGGAGGCCGCCGGCGCGACGACGACCGGGGGCGGTAACTCGGGCCTTGTCTTGGAAGCGACGACCGCGGCGGCGACGGTCGAGACCGGCGGCGCCAGGTCGGGCGCTGCCTTGAGCCTGAGGTCAGGCGCCGGGACCGCCTGCGGCGCGGGGGGCTCGGGCTCGGGGACCCGCACGGCCGGCGCCTCCGGACGCGCGGCAGGGGCGGTTGGCGCCGGCCTACCACCTGCTTCGGACGGCTGCGCTCGAGGCGCCGGTTCGGAGGGACGGACCGGAGCGCCTCGCTGGCGAGCCAGATCGTTGACGACGGTCGACCGGAGCTTCCAGGTCCCGCTGCACAAGATGGCCGGCACCTCGCGCGCCTGGGCCTTGGCCCTGAGCTCGCCAGGGCTGATGCCCAAGATCCCGGCCGCTTCTTCGAGCGTGTACAGTAACGCCATCGACCGATTTCCCCGGGCGCACGCCGAACCGGTCACGTCCCGACGGACGCCCAGCGACTCAAAATCGTACGAGGTCGAACTCGAGTCCGGAAGTCGATCTTCCACGATATTACACAACTATCATCAAGGCTTCACGCCATGCACACCGCGCGGGCGGGTCGTGCGCGGCGGTGTCCTTACCGAATCTTCACCGGATTCCCCGGAATTTTTCGTACTGGTCCATTATCATTCAGCGTTCCTGGCATCGGCCCTGTTAATAAATAAATCAAGAGTACTAAATTGTAGAGTTCGGATGTCGTCCGAGCCGAGCCGGAATGCCGCAGTCGACCTCCGGCGATCAACGCGCGCGCACCCCGGACCAGAGCGCAGGAACTCCATGGCCGTCGTCGATCAGGGCGTGATGAATGGCGAGTCCGTCCCTCGCCTGATCGAGCAGTTGCAGAGCGGGGAGGCATCCTTGCGCTGGAAGGCCGCGCGGTCGCTCGGCCGGCTCGGGGCGGCGGCCGAGCCGGCGGTGCCCGTCCTGGCCGAGGCGCTCCGTGACCGGTCGGTCTTGCTGCGGGTGGCGGCGGCGGAAGCGTTGAACATGATGGCGCCGACTTCGCGCGCGGCCGTGCCCGCGCTCGTCAGAGCGCTGAAAGACCACTATGCGTCCGTCCGCGAGGTGGCCGCCGAGGCGCTGGGGAAGCTGGGGGCGGAGGCGTCGGAGGTGGTTGCGCCCCTGCGCGAGGCCCTGGGGGACGAGAGCCCGTACGTCCGGTCGCAGGCCGCCGATGCGCTGGTGCGGATCGGACCCGATGTGGTGCCGATCCTGGCCGACGGACTCGCCGATGCCGACGCGTCGATCCGGGCGGCCATGGCGACGGTCCTGGGGAGGATGGGGGGAGCGACCGGCGTCACCTTACCAGCGCTCCGCACTCTGGCGCAGGACAGCGAAGCATCCGTGCGCGCCGCGGCCGGCGAGGCGATCCGCAACCTCCTCGGCGGGCGATCCGCAGCGCCCGGGCTCCCGGCGGCGGGGGAGCCGGCCGGCGACGTCAATTCTCCCCAGGCGCAAGGCCCGGTCGAGCAAGAGAGCGCCGGGCGCGCTGCCGGCGAGCTCGCGAGCGTGCCGGCGTCGGGCCGACGCGACGACGAGCCCGCCGAGGCCGATTGGCGGCTTCCGGAGGTGTTGCACCTCGGGCGGCTGCGGCCGGGCGGGGCGTACGAGTTCAGTCTGCGGTTCGATCTGCCCGGCGACGCGCGGCTCGCCCCCGACCTGGCCGGCCTGTCGGTCGAGCCTGAGCTTGTGGCGCCGGGGCCGAACGAGGTTGTGCTCCGCTTCGTCGCGCCGGCTCAGGAGGGTCCGGTCCGGGGGCGCCTGCGGCTGAGCACCGTGGCGGTGAGACGCTCGATCGTCGTGCGCGGTCAGGTCACCCCCGGGGCAAACGAGCCGTCGCGAACGCGCGCGGTGATCTGGGAACCGCTCGACTGGGCAGAGCGGCGCGCCGCGGCCAGCGCGCCGGAGTCCGCGAAGGCCGGCGGCAGTGGACCGGCCCAGCGCGATTCGCGCTGGGCCATAGAAGAGTTAAGCGCAGGGAGCCGGCCGGTTCCCCTCGTGCCCGAGGTGTTGGTCGTGCGGCCGAACTTGTCCGTCGAGGCGGGCCGTCCCGCCGAGCCTGCCGGGGGCGCTCTCCAACGGTTCGAGCCGCTCCGCAAGGCGGCCAAGGCGCGGGGTGGACGGCGGACGCGGAGCCGGAGCGGGATGCGGTGGGTCGTGGCGCTGTTGCTCTTGATGATCGCCCCGGTCGCCTTCACGTTCCGGGTCTGGCGGGGGCTCGCCATCGCGCCTCGCACGGCGGGCCCGGCGGTGCGCCGGGCCGCGGCGGACGCGCGAACCCCGGTCGCTGCGCCCCCCCAAAAAAAAGAGACCATGCCCCGGCCGGCGCGCGAGACGGCGGCCACGGTCGTGTCATCGCCCAAGCAACCGGGGCCCGTCGTCAATTCGCTCGGGATGCGCCTGACCTTCATCCCTACGGGGCGATTCATGATGGGCTCGCCCGACAGCGACGAGCCCAACGACCGGCCGCCGCACGAGGTACGGATCACGCGGCCGTTCTACCTGGCGATCCACGAAGTGACGCAGGCCGAGTGGCGCGCCCTCATGAATGAACGTCCGAACCCAAGCTGGTTCGCGCGCAACGCCGACGGGTCCGGTCGCGACAAGGTGGCCGGGCTCGATACAGGCCGGCACCCCGTCGAGATCGTCTCCTGGGCCGA
Organism: Isosphaeraceae bacterium; assembly: GCA_031291845.1. GTDB lineage: Bacteria > Planctomycetota > Planctomycetia > Isosphaerales > Isosphaeraceae > DAIDJG01. The sequence continues at coordinate 95,837 of JARLIH010000256.1, forward strand.
CGCGGTGCTCTTCTGCAACCGCCTCAGCGTGAAGGAGGGCCTGGTCCCCTACTACCGGATCGAAGGGGATAAGGTCGCCGTCCCCGAGCCCGGGGGCAAAGGCTACCGCCTGCCGACCGAGGCCGAGTGGGAGTACGCCGTTCGCGACGGCGCGCGCGGGAACTGGTTCTTCGGCGCCTCCCCCACGATGCTCGGGCGCTATGCCTGGTTCAGTGAGAACTCGGACGAACGGACCCACCCGGTCGGCGAGAAGTCGCCCAACGACTTCGGCCTGTTCGACGTGTATGGGAACGTCGCGGAGTGGTGCTGGGACTGGGACGGCCCCTATGGCGCCGAACCGCAATCCGACCCGACCGGCCCCCCCGACGGGCTCTACCGCGTGATCCGCGGCGGCGGCTGGAACGCCTATCGCGCCGACATCGGCAGCGCCCGGCGCTTCGCTCTGCAACCCGACGAGCGGCACAAAGACACCGGCTTCCGCGTGGCTCGAACGGCTCTGGAGCCTCGCTCCTGAGCGGAGGATATTCTGATGAGACGACGTCTCCTCGTGACATTGCTGCTGACGTGGATCCCGTGCAGCCGCATGGCCGGGGCCTGGGAATCGCCCGGCGGCGCGGGGCTGCCTCCCGTTCCCTCGAAACGGCTCCCCGAGGCCATCGCGCCCAAGCCGGCCTCTCTCGACGGGGACCGTGCCGCTCAGACGGCCCCGGCGACGGCCGAGACCGCTCCGCCCAAGCCCGCCCCCGCGCTCGAGCTGCTGTTCACCTACGGCTCCGAGAAGCAGAAGTGGGTCGAGGCCGCCACCGAACGCTTCAACGCCTCCGCCTTCGCACTCCCCTCCGGAGAACGCGTTCGCGTCAATCCCGTCGCCGTCGGCAGCGGGGAGCTCATC
>JARLIH010000257.1 GCA_031291845.1 Isosphaeraceae bacterium
AATTCGACCTCAACGATTTCCGCCAGCAGATCGGGCAGATGAAGAAGATGGGGTCGATGCGCGACCTCGTGAAAATGATCCCCGGCCTGAACGCGATGCCCGATCTTGACGGGCTGGATGCCGACGGCGAAGTGCAGCGCATCCAGGGGATCATCGACAGCATGACGCCGGACGAGCGGCGCAACCCGCATCTGATCGACATTTCGCGCCGGCGGCGGATCGCGACCGGGGCGGGCGTGGATCCGTCCGACGTCTCGGGCCTCGTCAAGCAGTTCGACGCAATGGCCTCGCTCGTCAAGCAGATGTCACAGATGAGCATGATGGACAAGCTGCGGGCGATGACAGGGCTCGGCCGCGCGGGCGCTTTCAATCCGGGCGCGAAGCTGCTGGCCCCGAAACAGGGAACGGGCAAACGGCTCACGCCCAAAGAGCGAGAGAAGCTTCGCAAAGAGCGAGAAAAAGAAGAGCGCCGACGACGGCGCGACGAGAAAAACCAGGGCCGGGACGACGGTTCATCCTCGCCGGCGCGGCCCCGCTAAAGCGACCCTCGGAACCGCGAGAGGGCCGAGTTTCCTCGGTGCCTTATTCAGGTTCCAAGGATCTCACCGAATCACCAGTGCAAGCAGTGTTACCGATCGAGAGGGGACGTGCCCAAAGGGGCGCGCAAGGCCGCCGCAGGCTCGGGACCGGCCTTGTCAACCAGGAGCTTGGAAGGTCCCCGCTGGACTCGCCATGCCTCCGAGCCGAGAGTTTTCGAGGAGATTACGAGTGGTCCGTATTCGCATGAAATCGTTCGGTCGTCGCCATCGCCCCTTCTTCCGCATCTGCGCGATGGACTCGCGCACGGCGCGCGACGGGGCTTCGATCGAGGAACTGGGGCACTACGACCCGATGGTGCGCAACAAAGACGCACGGACGGTCCTGAACGTCAATCGGATTCGCTACTGGCTGTCCGTGGGCGCCCAGCCGAGCGAGAAGGTCCAGGTGCTCCTGAACAAGCACGGCGTGAAGAAGCCCGCACCGGGCGAGCCTTGGCAGCTCCCGGAACCGCCGGCGGCTGCGCCGGCTTCCGCTGCTCCCGAGGCACCCCCGGCGGCTCCGGCATCCTGACCCGACCGCCACGCATTGAGCGAACCCGATGGCCGCGTTCCGGTTTGACGTCTTGACCCTTTTCCCGTCCCTGTTCGACGGCTTCTTGAGCGAAAGCATCTTGAGCCGGGCGATCGAGCGGGGGTTGGTCGAGGTCAACCGCTGGGACATCCGCGACTGGGCCGAGGGGAAGCACAAGCAGGTAGACGACCGTCCCTTCGGTGGCGGCCCCGGCATGGTGCTGATGGCCCCTCCGGTCGTCTCGGCCGTGGAAGCGGTCCGGGACCAGGGAGACCAACCAGGGCGGCTCATTGCTTTGACGCCCCAGGGACGCAAGCTCGATCAGCCCTTGGTGCGGGAACTGGCGGCGGAAACGCGGCTCGTCCTGCTCTGCGGCCGGTACGAAGGATATGACGAACGGATCTTCGAGACTCTGACACCGGAGGCCGTCTCGGTCGGCGACTACATCCTCTCGGGGGGTGAAGTCCCGGCGATGGTGGTGATCGACGCCGTGATGCGGCTTCTGCCTGGCGTACTCGGCGATGCCGAGAGCGCTGTGGATGAGTCGTTCGGCCCGGACGGCGGCTTGGAATACCCGCAATATACCCGCCCCCGTGAATACCGGGGGCTGACGGTCCCGGAAATCCTCCTGAGCGGCGACCACGCCGCGATCGCCCGCTGGCGTCGCCAGCACCGACGATAAGAACAAGCGACCGAGACACGTATTGAAAGGGTGGAATGAACCATGCAAAACCGCTTCTTGGAGCTGGTCGAACAATCCAGCATGAAGCAGGCCGTGCCAAAATTCGAGGTCGGCGATACGGTTGACGTCCACGTGCGCATTCTGGAAGGCGAGAAGGAACGCATCCAGGTGTTCAACGGGGTCGTCATTGCGAAGTCGGGAACGAAGACGCGCGAGATGTTCGTGGTGCGCCGGATCGTGCAGGGCGAGGGCGTGGAGCGGAAGTTCCCGGTACACTCGCCGCGCATCGCCGACATCGTGGTGAAGCGCTCCGGCAAGGTGCGCCGGGCCAAGCTGTACTTCTTGCGGGAACGCTCGGGCAAGGCCGTGCGCCTCAAGGAGCGCTTTGCCGGCGGCAAGGCGACGGCCGAGCAGGCGAAGGCCGCCAAGGCGGAGAAGCGGGCCAACCGCGTCGCGGCCAAAAAGGCAAAGGCCGAGGCAGCCGCCGCGGCGAAGTCCGAATAAGCGATTGTGGGGTGCATGAAATGCACCGGTGTATTTCATGCACCCTACAACGATTGCCTCGCATAGCGTGCGACGATCGTCCTCGCCGTCCGCAGGCCGTCGACGGCTGCGCTGACAATTCCGCCGGCGTATCCCGCTCCCTCGCCGCAGGGGTAAAGGCCCACTATCGCAGGACTCTGTCGCGACGTTGGATCGCGCGGGATGCGCACAGGCGAGCTGCCCCGCGACTCAGGACCGGTCAGGGTCGCGTTCTTCAGGAACAGCCCGTGGAAACGGCGATCCATGGCCGGCAGGCCCCGCTCGAGCGCTTGGAGCACCACCGGCGGTAGGATCGCGCCGAGGTCTAAGGGTGCAGTGCCCCTCGGGTAGCTGCTCGGAAGCTGTCCGCGACTCGGGCGGCCCGCGAGAAAGTCGCGGACCCACTGGATGGGGGCGGCGTAACTCCGGCCGGCGGCGAGGTAGGCCATCCGCTCCCAGCGTTGCTGGTAATGGACGCCCGCGAGCGGATGCCGGCTCCCCGTTTCGGCGGGAGCCACGGTCACGACAAGCCCGCTGTTGGCGAACGGCGAATCGTGGCGACTCTCGCTCATGCCGTTCGTACAGAAATAGCCCGGTTCGCTCACGCTGGGCATCACGTAGCCCCCCGCGCACATACAGAACGTGAAGAGGTCGCGTTCGCCCGCGCGGACGACCAAGTTGTAATCCGCCGCGCCCAGCGCCGGGTGCTCCGAGTGGGCGCCGTACCGGGCCACGTTGACCTGCGCTTGCGGCTGCTCGACGCGGACCCCGAGTTGGAACGGCTTCGCTTCCAGAGGCACGCCCCGGCGCAGGAGCATGCTGTACGTATCGCGCGCACTGTGGCCAACCGCCAGGACGGCCGCGTCGGCGGCGAGGTATCCTGAGCTGGTCATCAAGCCCTTGAGTCGGCCGTCCGTCAGGTCCAGGTCTTCGAGCCGACACGAAAAGCGAACCTCGCCCCCTAGCTCTTCCAACCTTCGGCGGAGCGTTCGGACCACGAGCGGGAGGCGATTCGAACCAAGGTGCGGCCGTTGCTCGTAGACGATCGACGGCTTGCCGTGACAGTCGGCGAGGACCTCCAGCACGCGCTGAACGTCGGGGCCGGTGTTGCGGCTCGTCAGCTTGCCGTCGCTAAACGTGCCAGCCCCCCCCTCGCCGAAGAGGTAGTTGCTCTCCGGATCGAGCGGCCCGCCCGCGTCGAATCGGCGCACGTCTGCGACCCGCTGCTTGACGTCGCGCCCGCGCTCCAGCACCAGGGGACGGTAGCCGGCGAGCGCCAGGAAGTAGCCGGCGAAAAGTCCCGCCGGGCCCGCTCCCACAACGACCGGCCGGTGCGCGAGTGGCCCGGCGCCCGGCTCCGGCCACTCGAATCGTTCGGCGGTGAACAGCTCCACGTCCGAGAGTTTGGCGCGCTCGAGCCAGCGCTCGGCGTGGGGAATCTCGACCTCAGCCGCGTACACGAAGTGGAGGTCTTCATGCCGCCTTGCGTCCAGACTCTTCCGCAAAATCCGCCATCGCGCGATCGCGTCGCGCTCCACGCCCAGCCTCGCCGAGAGCTTGTCCGGCAGCGCGTCCTCGGGTTCGCCGAGTTCCAAACGCAGATTCACAACCTTCAGCGACATGTCGTCCGCCATACTCGAATCGCCCCCAACCTCCGGAGGCTTGCCGGAGAATCTTATCAGCCGCCTCAATCCGGCGGACCCCCTGTCAGAACTTTCCGACGATGTCTTGACAAATGTCAGGGATGGCCTAATACTGTGTTGGTGAGCTAATACAGTAGGGAGTAATAAATGCTGCTGATCCATCTGAACGCGACGGACGAGCGGCCGATCTACGTGCAGATTGCGGATCAGGTGAAGTTTGCCGTCGCTTCAGGCGTGTTGCGGACGGGGGACCTGGCGCCCTCGGTGCGTGAGCTTTCGAAGCAACTCTTGGTAAATCCCAACACGGTGTCTCGCGCTTACCGGGAACTGCAAGGTGAGGGTGTGCTCGAGCTGGTGCGGGGGACCGGATTGCAGGTGACAAGTACGGCCCCCGAGGCCTGCCGGACGGTGCGGCGGGAGCTCGTTCGGAGTCGACTTCGGTCAGCCATCGAGGAGGCCCGGCGCAGCGAGCTGGACCCGGCGGAGATCGAGTCGATCTTGCGTGAGGAGTGGGCCAAGGGGAACGGGCGGGCGAAGCCAACGATGGGGGGCGCGTAATGAGCGCGGTGCCGGTGATTCGCATCGACGGAATGACCAAGCGGTTCCACGGGGAGCCAGCGGTGCAGGGGCTCACGCTGGAAATCCCAACGGGAGCCGTGTTCGGGCTCCTCGGTGAGAACGGGGCCGGGAAGACCACGACACTCCAAGCGCTGCTGGGGATGATCAAGCCCGACGAGGGCCGCATCCGCACGCTCGGCCTCGACCCGGTCCGGCACGGCCTGGAAGTCCGCCGGCGGGTCGGGTACGTGCCGGAGCAACCCGTTCTCTATGACTGGATGACTGTCGCAGAGATCGGTTGGTTTGCCGCCGGGTTCCATCCGGAGGTTGGCTACCAGGACTATTACAACCGGCTGGTCGCAGGCTTCGGTCTGCCGCGGGACCGCAAGATCCGCACCCTTTCCAAGGGAATGCGGGCCGAGGTCTCACTCTCATTGGCCCTCGCGTCGCAGCCCGAGCTCTTGGTGCTGGACGAGCCGACTTCGGGACTCGACGTCCTTGTGCGGAGGGAGTTCCTGGAAAGCATCGTGGACCTGGCGGGGGCAGGGCGGACGGTATTGCTCTCGAGTCACCAGATGGCGGAAGTCGAACGCGTCGCCAGCCATGTGGCGCTATTGCACAAGGGCAAGCTTGTGTTGGCAGAGCCGCTCGACGAGTTGCGGGCGAGGACGTTCGCGATTTCGCTCACTTTGGCCCCGGGGACGCACCTGAGCGCTCCGCCGCTGGGTGCGCCTCTGGAATTGATCGACGTCGACGAATCCGCACGCCAGTGCCGCTGGGTGGTCCACGCGCCGGAGCGGGCCGCCTGCGAGATCGCCAGGGATTGGAGTGGCGTGCTCGACGCGGTCGTCGAATCGCCGAGCCTCGAGGAAATCTACATCGCGTACATGCGCGGCAAGCGGCGGGAAATGCCGGCCGCGGCAGCGATCGTCGTTTAGCGCCGGAGTCACGCGTATCTTTTCACCGGAGTGGGTGGGCCATGGTTCTACGGTTGTGGTGGAAGGAGTGGCGGGCGTTCTGGCCGCTCGGCGCCTTTGTGCTCGTCCTGGCGGTTGTTGCGCAGTGGTTAGCCCTCCAGTCCGACGACCCGGGGTGGCGTCGTGGAGGCTTGTCGTTGCTGGCTCTCTCGTGGACGGCGCTCTACGCCTTCGCGATAAGTGCTGCCGCCTTCGCGGGCGAGCGCGAGCACGGCACGCTCCGCTGGCTCGACGCGATCCCGATCGACCGCCGGACGCTCTGGGGGGGCAAGGCGAGCTTTGCTCTGGTCTCGACGTTCGGCCTCGCCCTCCTCCTGGGTCTGCTGGCGTCCTTCGGTACGGGCGAGCGTGACGAGAAGGTCTACGGCTATGCGGCGATCGCGCTCGGAACCTCAGCGCTTTTTCTGGAGACGATCGCCTGGGGGCTATTCTGGTCCGCCCTCGTAGAACGCGTCTTACTCGCCGCGACGCTCGCCGTTGTCTGTGTCGGGACCGTCGCCGGGTTTGCCGTCGAGCGCATCTTCTTCGATTTCGGCAGTCTCGAGCGCACGGCGCCTCTGCGGTTCGCGCTTTCGGCCGTGCTCCTGCCGGCCTCGTGGCTCGTTCTCACTCGCAAACCGAGGCGGCAGAGGATCAAGCTCAACCTACCGCGTCCTGCCTTGCGCACGCTGCTCGGCCGATTGCGAATGAAACGGCGCCATTCCGCACGCCGCAGCCTCGCCTGGGAAACACGGCGGGAGGCGACAGGCGCATGGTTCGCTCTCTTGCTTCTGGGGCTGGCGGGGCCCGTTTTGGGGAGCGCCTGGATTGAGCGTGTTGCGCCGGAGCTCTTTGTAGCGTTTGGCGTGTTCGGCAGTCTGCTGGCGGGTGTGAACGTATTCCATGCGGAGAACCGTGCTCGGACGTTCCGATTCTACGTGCAGCACGGGGTCTCCCCTTCGCGTGTCTGGTGGGCCAAGACCGGAACGTGGCTCACGCTCGTGCTACTTTTCACGCTCGTTGTTCTGGGAACGGTCCTCCGGTGGTACGACGTGCGGGCGATCGCCCTGCTTAGTCTGGTGATGGGCTTCGCCGTGGGGGTATTGTGCGGTCAGGTGATTGAACGAGGGATTACAGCGGCCGTGGTCGGCGTCGCGGTAACGCTCTTGTTAGTCGTGCCGTACGCGGGCATGGCCGCGATCTCCGTTCTGCCCGAGGGGGCCATGCTGCTCCCGCCGTTAATCCTTCTCGGCGTCTCCTGGGCGTGGACCGGCGACTGGATGCTGGCCCGTTCCGGACGATGGCGTCGTCTGGCGGTCGGACTATGCGTGCCGTTCGGGTGTCTGCTCGGCGGGCAGTTGGCCTACCGCGCCTGGAGCATACCCGACATTGGACGCCTCCCCGCGCCGGTTTCGGCGGAGGCGCCGCCACATGGTCCTGGCCGGGACGCGGCCGAGGTTTATCGCAATGCCGGCTTCGCCATGGTAAACGGCGGCGAGGGAGCGGCCGCAAACGACGCAGTCGTCCGTGTAATCAGCAACGGTTGGGACCCAAGCGCCGCAGTCGTTGTGTCGCTGTGGGAGCAGAACCGCCGGGCGCTCGACCTGGTCCGTCAGGGAGCCGAGCTTCCCGGTGGGACCTTTGGTGCGCAGAAGACGTTATTCTCTGAACCGGCTGACGTGAGGACGATCAGCGAACTCCCGCTGCTGGTCCGCCTGCTTGCGCTCGATGCGCGCGAACGTGAGTTCCGCGGTGATCTCGACGGAGCGTGGCTCGACGTGAGGGCCGCCCTGAAGATCGCGCACCAACTCGCCGACAGGGCTTACGCGACCCGCTTGAGCGTTGCGACCATTGTCGAGCTGCAAGGTCTTCACATGGGAATGGCGTGGGCGGCGGCTCCCGGCCAGAGTCGCGAGCGACTGCACGCAACGCTCGAAGAACTGCAACAAATGCCGGAGCGTCTTCCGCTTGGCGAGACGATCAAGGTCGAGGCGGCGACTTGGGAGCGAACCCTGTCACTCCCGACGAACGAGCTCAGACCCTTTCTGACGACCGTCGCCAAACCGAGTAGTATGGGCCGAGGGGCCTTCGCCTTCTTCTCGTGGTTCCTGGTGAACCCGTGGGAACGCGAGCGCGCACGTCGCGCGGGCCGTATTTACTTCACCGATGCTCTTGAATACGCGGACCGCGAGCCGTGGGGACATTCCGCCGGGCACGATTACGAAGGATTCTATGACCTGCGCGTTGTCGTCCACGGCCGCCCACGCCTCTTTACTGCGAGCGAAATCGCCTATGATTTCCGGAGCACGCCGGTGTTGAGGTTCTTCGGTTGGGGGATCGACGCGATGATGTTCAGGGTGAACCGGAACGTTGTCGACCGTCGCGCTTTGATCACATTGTTAGCCATTCGCGCGTGGCAGCTCGGTCATGACGGTCATCCCCCAGAGCAGTTGGCGGAACTTGTCCCCTCGGAGCTGGCGCGCTTGCCCGTAGACCCCTATTCGGGCCATCAGTACGGATATCTGCGCTCGAACGGCCAGGGTGTTCCCCCTCTTGGAGAACTCGCCGCCGGCGTCGCGAGCGCGGCGTTTCACGCCAATTCCCTGACCCAACCGGGCCAGTGGCTCCTTTACAGCGTCGGTCCGGACCGGCGGGACGATCGCGGCTTGTCCTCAGGATTACGGGTGAACGGCGCCGGCGACATGGTGTATCCCGTTCCGGAAGAACATGGCGAGGCCGCTCCCCCGTGGGACGAACCTGTGGATCGGTAGTCCGGCCTTCGCCGGAAAATGACCGTGGCCGGGCTGTGCCAGTCCACAAAACCGTAAGGAAGTCTTCTCGCACTCTTCACCGGCGTTTCTTCAACCCAGCCTCGCCCCTCCTTGCCACCCTTCCGCCACATAGCCCGTCCCGCTTCGGCTGACATTGCGACGGACGCGGCCGCGGGGTAACTTCGAACCCTGCCCCCGAGGCGACCCGTACCAGGTCTCCCTCCGACTTGGAAAACACCGGGACTGGGAAAGACGCAGCGCTGACTGCGGCGCTCGCTTTGCGAGAATTCTTTGCTACGGAGCCCTTGGTATGACGACCTTATCACGCCCGCCCCACCTGAAAAGCAACATCCGGCGCGCGGCGATCCTGTTCTCCGGCGGCCCCGCTCCCGCCGCCAACGCCGTGATCTCCACGGCCGCCGTGTCGTTCCTCCGCAACGACATCGAGGTTTTCGGCATCCTCCACGGCTACTCACACCTGCTGGAGTTCAGCGGAAACCACCCGCTCCAGGAGGGTCGCGACTACCTGAAGGTCGACCACAAGCTCCTCAAACGCACGAGGAACGCGCGTGGCATCATCATCGGCTCGGCGCGCGCGAACCCCGGCAAGCTCATCCGAGGCCCCGAGGACCTGCTCGACCCCGAGCGCAGCGCACCGCTGCGCACGGTCTACGACGCCCTGTTGTCGCTCGGAGTCGACGCCTTGATCTCGATCGGCGGCGACGACACGCTCAAGACGGCCAACAAGCTGAAGCTGTTTCAGGACCGACTCCCCGCCGGCTCGAAGCGGATCCCGATCGTCCATATTCCCAAGACGATCGACAACGACTACTGCGGCATCGACTACACGTTCGGCTACTTCACGGCGGTCGAGACCCTCGCCCACGAGATCCGCAACCTGCTCGCCGACGCCGAGTCCACGCGTGCGTACTACCTCTGCGAGACCATGGGCCGCAATGCTGGCTGGCTGGCCTATGGCGCGGCGATCGCCGGCGAAGCGAGCCTGGTGATCAGCGTGGAGGACATCGTCGGCAAGTATCGCTCCGAGGAGGAGGTCACCGACGCAAAGACCGGTCGCACCATCAAGCGGCCCATCATGGTCACCGACGAAGTCGTCCGGCGGATCGTCCGCACGATGACCGCACGCGAGGCCGAAGGGAAGGAATTCGGTGTGCTCGTCCTCGCCGAGGGCCTGGCTGAGCTCCTGCCGATGGAGCAGCTCAAGGGAATCAGCGTGGACGAGTTTGGCCACATTGCCATCCCGTCGGTCGAGCTGGGTCGAACCTTCGCCAAGCTCGTCTCCCAGGAATATCAGCGCGTGACCGGCCGGCAGCGCAAGGTGACCGGCCTCCAGCTCGGTTACGAAGCACGCTGCGCCCCCCCCTTGGCTTTTGACGTACTGCTTGGAAGCCAGCTCGGCGTGGGCGCTTACCGAGCCCTGGTCGAGGCGGGCCGCGATGGCGTGATGATTTCCGTATCGGGCCAGCTCGCCCTGAGGTACGTGCCGTTCGAGGAGCTGGTCGATCCCAACACGCTGGTCACCGTCGTCCGCTACATCGAACGTGACTCGGACTTCCACAGCCTGGCTCGGTTCCTTGAGACTTACGTCGCCGACTGAACACCATACCCTCGTTGCGCTTCGAACCGCTTATCGGGGGCGGACGCCACCGCGCGACTGCGCAGCCGGACCCGCCCCCGGTTCGTTTCCGATTTGCGAACCCGCGTTGTGAGTGATAGACTCATTCACTAACGACTTTTGATTGCTCGACTTAGATCGCGTCGCCCTTCACTGCCGCGCACCGCGGAGCGCTCACCATGCCGTCAACCCATTTCCGCTTCCCGTGCCCGAGTTGCCTGCATGCTCTGAAGGTGCGCCGGGAGTATGTCGGCAAGGATGTCCAGTGCAAGCATTGCAACGTGACATTCCGGGTCGTCGTGCCGGATGACCGCGCGCTTGATTCCGATGGCGACCCCCTGTTTACGGTCGAAACGGACGCCCCGCCGAATGGTCCTTCCACGCATTTCGAGGATACGGTCACGGTCGATCGCCTGGTCTGGGACCAACTCCAGGAGGAGGTTCGGTCCCTTCGAGTCGAACGTGAGGACCGGCAGGAGGCGAGGGAGCGCCTCGGCGTTTTGACCGAGGACCTTGAAACTGCGCGGCATGACGCTGACCACCTTCGGGCGGAACTGGCTTCGGCCCGGCAAGAGGCGTCGAAGGCCTCGGGGCTCGAGGCCGAGGTCTCCCGGCTGTCGGCAGAGAGTGAGAGCTTACGCGGGCAGGTCGAGGCCCTGAAGGCGGCCGGGCTCCGTGAGGGGATGATTGCGGTGGCAGCGGCGGAGTGGGGCCAGCTCCACGCCGATCTCGAACAATTGCGTACCGAACGGGACGAGTCGTCCCGAACGTCGGCGTTGTTAGAGACGGCCCAGGTGGAACTGGCGGCAGCGCGGAAGGAAGCCGACAGCCTTCGGGACGAGGCGGCTGGAACGAACGAAAGGCGCGAGTCGGAGATCGCGGGTCTCGAGGATGAGAATCGCGCTTTGAAAGCTGAGCGGGCTCGGCTTCACGACGAGCTCGAGCGATCGAGGGCGGACGCTCTCGAGCGGGAACAATCGCCGCCGGCCGAGCCTGTGCTCCCCGAGTCGATGATCGCGGTCGAGCGTTCCGAATGGGAGCGTCTCGGGGACGATCGAATTGCGCTTGATGTGGCTCGCGAGGAGGCCCGGCGAGCCAACGTACGCCTCGACGCGTTGGCTTGCGCGCTGGAGAAGTCGCAGCAGGGCGAGCTCGCTCTCCAGTCGTCGATCGACGCGCTCCAGGCCGACGCTGCTCGGGTCCGGACTCTCGAAGACGAAACGCGGAGTCTGAAAGCAGAGGGCGACCTCCTGCGTGCGGAACTCGGCCGTCTCAAGTCCGATCTGACCGCCGCCCGACAGGTCGCGGAGCGTTTCGCGGAGCTACAATCCGAACACGAGCGCCTGCAAGTCGAGCGAAATCGTCTGGCGGAGGACGCGGAATCGCTCCGCGGGCAGGCCGTTGCGCACGAGGCGCAGCGAGAGCGCATGAGCGCCCTTGAGCAAGAGCGGGCCGCGCTCCAGGAGCGCCACGATTCCCACGTGGAAGCCTCGGAGCAACTCCGAGCGGTTCTTGCAGAGCGTGAGTTCGCCCTGGGTTTGGCCGCCCAAACGCACGAAACCGCGCTCGCGGAACTGAGGCGCGAGCATGAAGAGTCACACCGCCGCGCAGAGGAAGAGCGCGACGCTGCCCGCCTTGCGTGGGAAGAAGAGCGACAGGAACAACTCCGGCATGCGGAGAGTATCTTCGCCGTAGAACGTTCGCGGTGGGAGGGCGACCTCGCTGCCGCTCAGGCCGAGCTCGAACGGGTCCAGAGCGAGGCCGCGTACGAACGGTCGGCTCTCAAGGAAGAGCTCGCCCAGCTCCGTGCGGAGTCGGATCGTGGGCGTACGGTTCTCGAAGGCTCGGCACGACGGATCGAACAACTCGTCCGCGACCAGGAGCTTCAGATCCAGCAACGGCGAGAGGTCGAAGCGGCGCTCCAACGTCTGGAGGAAGCGCAGCGCGAGGAGATGGACCGCTCGGAGCAAGCCGTGGCGAACGATCGGCGGAGGGCTGCCGAACTGACCCGGGAGAACCAAGAGCTCGCCGCGCAAGCCGAGAGCCTGCGGGACGATCTCTTGCGCGCACGTCGAACTCAGGACGACCTTGTGTTGGAACGAGCCCGTGCGATCGAGTTGCTCCACGCGACCCAGACCGAACAGGCCCGCCGCGTTCAAGACCTCGAGCGCCAGCTCGACGATGCCGTCTGCGCCAAGGCCCAGTTCGCGCCCGAAACGGACGAGACCATCAAGAACCGAGCCGACCTTGCCAGCGCCCGCGAGAAAATCCAGGAGTTGACCGAACTCCTGGAGGCTTCGGAAGAAGAACGCGTGAATGTCCAAGCAACTTTGCGTTCGCTCGGGATCCGGGTGCACTGACACCGGAGGCTCGCTTTCCTTTATAGCCCCTTCGCGAGCAGGCCCCCGTCAACCGTGATCGTCGTGCCCGAGATGTAACTGCCCGCCTCACTGGCGAGCAGGAGCGCGGTCCCCGCCAGCTCGCGTGGGTCGGCCCAACGCCCCAGCGCGGTGCGCGCGGCGAACTGGGCCTTTTCTTCCTCTGACAGCAGGTTCATGGGAAGGTCGGTCAGGAACGGCCCCGGCGCGATGCAATTCACGGTTACTCCATAAGGGCCCAGGTCGATGGCGCTCGCGCGCGCCAGGCCGATCAAGCCCGTCTTGGTGGCACAGTAGATACTTCGGCCGCCTTTTCCCGTGAGCCCCAGGACCGAGGAAATGTGGATGATACGACCCCAGCGCCGCGCCTTCATCCCGGCCGCCAGCGCTCGGCTGAGCGCCATGCACGAGGTGAGGTTGAGCTGGATGAGCTGGTCCCAATCCTCGTCCCGAAGCTGGTCGATCGGCTGAGGGAGGTTACTCCCCGCGTTGTTGACCAGGATGTCGACTTTCCCCAAGGTCTCTACCGACCAGTCAGCCAATCGGTCCACGTCCGGGCGGCGAGTCATGTCGGCCACGAGATAAGGAACGCGCGCGTTTGTACCCTCGCGGATCTCGGCCGCCGCGGCCTGGAGCTCAGTCTGGTGCCGGCTCGAAATGGCCACGTCCGCCCCCGCCTCGGCAAAGGCACGCGCCATGGCCTTGCCCAGCCCCTTGCTCCCCCCAGTGACCAGCGCGGAGCGGCCGCTCAGATCGAACAGGTTGGTCGGCATACTGCGTTCTCTCCTCGTGGGTCTGACGAAACTCGACACGATACGAACGGGCCCCGCCTCACGGGAGCTTCTCAGGCACGTCATTGAGAAGGTGACCGACGATTGCGTCGAGGTCTAGGATCGAGTGGTAACCGACGACTTTCAGGCGCACGGTTCCATCGCGGCCGATAAAGAGCGTCGTGGGGAATCCCTGGAAGTTGGGAATCAGCTTTTCTGTCTTCTCGTCACCCAGCACGCAGGTGTAGGGCACACCGTTTTTCTTCACGAACGCACGAACGAGCTCCGCTGCCTTTGCGTCATCTTCTTCGCGCTCGTAGTTCACACCGACGATCTCCAGCCCCTTGTCGTGATAACGCTCGTAGAGCTTGACGAAGTGAGGGATTTCCATCCGGCACGGCGGGCACCACGTACCCCAGACGTCAACAATCGTGACCTTGCCCTTGAAGTCCGCGAGAGAGACCTTCTTGCCGTCCAGGTTCCGAAGCTCAAAGCCGAACGGGAAGGGCTTGTGGCCCGAGAGCAACTCGGCCGCATGTTGCCGAGCGATCGGCAGGGCTTTCTCTTCGATCTGCCCGCGGAGCTTTTGAAAATCCGGCCGATCCCGTAGCGCGTCCAACTCGTCGTCCGTGTCGAGCGTATCGACGTCGACGAACCCGAGACCCGCCGCGTCCCTCAGCGCCGCCAGCGCCTTTTCCGGCTTCTTGCCGACGGCATGGGTCGCCCCTTCGTAATAAAAGACCGACGCGAAGAGGGCCTTTTCATGCTTGCTCAGTTCCTTGGGGAGTGCGAATACCTGGCGCGCCAGGTCGGCGGCCTGGAGGAAAAGAGCGGAGCTTTCAGGCCGGGTCTGCTCCATCGCCTGTTCCTCCTTGATCTTCGCAAGGAGCAACAGCGCCTCACGGTTCTTCGAATCGGTCTTGAGCAGCGTTTCGAGTTTTTGAACGGCCTTCGGCAAGTCGGAGTCCTTGACTGCGCCGATCGCATCAGCGAGGAGCTCCGCCGACTTGTTTGGCGTGGGCGTCTGTTCCGTATTGTTGTCAACCGACTGGGCATCCGCGGCAGTGGATACGACCCGAGCCGAGTTAAGAATGAGCAGAGTCATTAGGCATCCCGTCGGAAGGCGACGAAAGGCGACGGTCCATCTCATAAAAGGGCTCCGAAGGAAGCGTGCGACCCGCAGGGCGAAGCCGGCGGATCCGTTGTGCTGGGGCGGTGACATCCGGTAGTGATCCTACTTCACCGCACCCCCGGGGCGATTTCAATCGGGTCTCGCGAAATAGCTCGCGCCTGCGCTTGCGATTTTTGGCAGCGCCCGGTTGACTGGCCGCCGGTCAAGCGGCATTGTAACGTGAGGAAGGGTATCGATCCCTTGGGATCGGTCGGCGTTCACCGCGGCGGCTTCGGTTTCGCCGCGTGCCGGTGTCGAAATCCCGTCGGGCCTAGCGCCTCGGCACGCCCTTCCACGGCCGCCGCCGCTTCGCAGGGGCGCTGACGGGCTGTCCTGGTGTTCTTGGGGTGTCCAGCCATCCTGGGAACCAACCACCTCACCCCGTTGCGGCGCTTCCTCTTGGCTGGCGGCGGTTCTGTCACGAACGGGCCCCAACTCGAACCAATCGGCTGCTCGCCCCTTGTCGAGGCAGCACGTTGATGCGCCGTCGCGAGTCCGTTACATTGCTAGACTTCACGACAAGCCCCGCGATTTTCGACAGGACCACCGATGGCGACCACTCCTTTTGTGAAGGCCGACAGGCTTCAGAAGCTTCCACCTTACCTCTTCGCCGAGATCGACAAAAAGAAGAAGGCCGCCATCGCCGCCGGGCGCGACGTGATCAACCTCGGCGTCGGTGATCCCGACCGGCCGACGCCAACGTCGATCATCCGCAGCCTTCAACATCACGTCGAAAACCCGGCGTTTCACCAATACGCGCTCGACCAGGGGGCACCTGAGCTGCGTCAGTCGATCGCGGGCTTCTGCAAGCGCCGCTACGGGCTCGACCTGGATCCCAACAGCGAAATCCTGCCGCTGATCGGGTCGAAGGAGGGCATCGCGCACTTCCCACTCGCGGTGCTGAACCCGGGCGAGATCAGCCTCGTCCCCGACCCGTGCTACCCGGTCTACCGCAGCAGCAGCATGTTCGCCGGGGCTGACGTTTACTCGATGACGCTCGAGCCGTCGCTCGAGTTCCGCCCTGACCTCGACGCGATCCCGACCGACGTCTACCACCGCGCCCGGTTGATGTTCCTTAACTATCCGAACAATCCAACTGGCGGAACGGCCGACCTGGGCTTCTTTCAAAAGGTCGTGGACCGGGCCCGGACCCACAACCTGGTGATCGCGCAGGACGCTGCCTACAACGAGATGTATTACGAGCATCCCGCCCCCAGTTTGCTTCAGGTTCCCGGGGCCAAGGACGTCGCGATCGAGTTCCACAGCCTCTCGAAGACGTTCAATATGACCGGCTGGCGAGTCGGTTTCGCGATCGGTGGCGCTCCCCTGATCGCCGCGCTCGGCCAGGTGAAGGCGAATACCGACTCCGGCATCTTCACGGCGATCCAGTTCGCCGGCAAGTCGGCCCTCGACGACTACGAGACCCTGACCCCCCCCATCCGCGCGCTCTACAAAGAACGGCGCGACGCGTTCGTGTCGGGTCTGAAGAAGCTCGGTTGGGACGCTCCGACACCCGAGGCGACCTTCTACGTGTGGATCCCGTGCCCGAAGGGCTACACCTCGACCGAACTGTGCGGCCGCTTGCTCGACGAGGCGGACGTCGTGACGACTCCGGGCCTCGGTTTCGGCCGGACGGCAGACGGTTTCATCCGCGCCGCGCTGACCGTGGAGACCCCGCGCCTGGTTGAGGCGGTCGAGCGCATTGGGCGGCTGAAGCTGTAACCCGGTCGCGGGGGCGCGCGTCGTTGCGAAAGCCTTATGACGCCACGACCAAGACGCTGCTCAAAGCGAGGCCCGATGCCTGGCTTGCCCTCACCGGTCTCGCGGCCGACGGCCCGGTGACGGGCCTCGATACCGACGTCTCTACCGTAACCGCCACCGTCGATGGCGCCCGCCGGGTCGACGGCCCCCAGCCCTGGTTGGTCCACTTCGAGTTCCAAGCGAGCGCGGATAGCGCTCTCGCCCGGCGGATGTGGCGGTATAATGTGTGGACGACCGCCACGGCTTGCCCGTCCTGAGCGTTGCAGTCTTACTTCGGCCCAAGGCCGACGGGCCCTTGGTAAGCGGCTTCCATGAGCGGCGTTTGCCTCACGGCGTGCTCTGCCACAAGTTTCACTACGCCGTGGTACGAGTATCGGAGGTTCCCGTCGAGCAGCTACTTCCCGGTGGCCTGCCGACTCTGCCGCTCGCATTGATCGCGGACCTGGGCCAGTCGTCGTTGGTGGACGTCGCCACGCCGGTTGGGCATCGCTTTGTGACGGAGACAGAACTTGACCAGGCTCGGGAGTACTGGGCGGCGACGGGGTTGCTGGCGGGGTTGCGCTTGGCTCCGGACATCGCTAAGGATCTGCTCGTCGGAGGCCTCCGCATGGATTTCTGGAAAGAATCGTCAGTCTATCAGATCATCGTTGACGAAGGTCGCGCGGAAGGCCGGGCCCAAGAAGCCCGCGCCATCCTGCTCAAGTTGTGCTCGAAACGCTTCGGGCCTCCCGACGCCGCTACACGCTCCGCGATCGAGCGGGTCGGCGAGCTCGACCGGCTCGAAATGATGACCGAACGACTGTTCGACGCGACGCGCTGGCTCGACCTCCTCGAGAACTCCACGCGCTCGGACGCTGTGGGTTGACGCCGAACGTCGGCAAAGGAATTCACTCCATGGGCGCGGCGGCCTTCATCGGGCTGGGGAGCAACATGGGCGACCGAAAGGCCCATCTGGATTCCGCGCTCGACGCGCTCGATGCAACGCCTGGAATCGCTCTGTTCGCCGCGAGTTCCTACCACGAGACGCGACCCGTGGGAGGCGCACCCGGGCAAGGGCTGTTCCTCAATGCGGCCGCAGCGATCGAAACGTCGCTGGCACCGGTCGAATTGCTCGCGGCGCTCCAAGCCATCGAACGCGCGGAGGGACGCACGCGATCGGACCGCTGGGGCGAGAGGACGCTCGACCTCGATCTCCTGCTCTTCAGCGATCACCGAATCCGTATCGTCGCCTCCGGTCCGCCGGCTGCTACCGAAGTCGTGCACCTGGAAGTCCCTCATCCCTGGCTTCCCTTTCGGCGATTCGTCCTGGCTCCGCTCGCCGAAATCGCCCCGGACGCCATCGACCCTATCACCGGCCGCTCAGTCGCCTCACTGTTCGCCAATCTCGATCGGCGGCCGAGCTATGTGGCAATCTGCGATCCGTTCAACCGCATCGAGTGCGATGTCGAAGCAATGTTGGTGACAGCCCTGAACGCGGCCCGATGCAGCGGGCGTACGGAGCGATTCGCGGCCAAATTCCCCGGCGCCGGGCGTTACTCCGAGGCGGCGTCCGCGTTTCTGAACTCACTTGAGGACATTCGGACCGAGCTCGACCCGGCAACTTGGACCAGGGATCTCGCCGACGACCGCTGGCTGGTCACGTCGTTCTGGTTCGACGAGTTCGTGTACTTCGCCGAGAAGGCTTTGACGGATGCCGACCGGGACCACTTTCATGAAGCTGCCGAAGCCGTGCGCTGCACAATCGTGACGCCAACCTTTGTTGTCGCGGAGCCGTCAGCCGTTTCCTTCTACACGGGCGAAGTCCCGATCTTGCCGGTGGCGACGGAGGCTTCACGCGACGTCGTCTCAAAGGTCCTGGCCGCTTGTGCGGCGACGCGAGCGGGATGAGCCCAGCGATCCAGCGTCCCGGCTGGCGTGATGACCGCCCGCGCTTATAATTCATTCACAGACGCACGCAACGAGTCACGAAGGACAACGGACCATGGCCAAGGCCGGGGGAAAGGCGAAGGGCAAAGCCGAGGACGACGGTCAAAAGATCGTCGCTCGGAACCGCCGCGCCCGCCATGAGTTCGACCTCTTGGAGACGGTCGAGGCTGGCATTGTTCTCACCGGCACCGAGGTCAAGAGCCTCCGCAATGGCAAGGCCAGCCTGGAGGAAGCGTACGCGGGGATCGAGAACGACGAAGTCTGGCTGTACGGCTGCGATATCCCGGAGTATCTGCAGGCCAACCGGATGAATCATAAACCGAAGCGCCCTCGAAAGTTACTTCTTCACCGTCGTGAGATCGACAAGTTGAAAGCCAAGGCTTCGGAGCGCGGGCTCACCATCGTGCCCCTGAAGATCTATTTCAAGGAGGGCATGGCGAAGGTCGAGATCTGCGTCGCCCGCGGCCGCAAACTATTCGATAAGCGCGAAGCGCTCAAGAAGCAAGACGCCCGCCGTGATATGGACCGCGCTCTGCGCGGCCGCGGATGACGGAACGAATTCCCCGAACCCGCTTGACCCGCGGTTCGTATTAGGAATAATAGTACGTTCCGACGCTTTCGAAGGAAGGCTGCGGTGCAGGTCTTTGACAATTCGGGGGCGAACCAGGATCGACCGGATTACTGAGGTGTGAGGTGGCGTGTCGAGGTTGGTCAGCAGGCCTCGTAAAAAGCGGACCAAACTTTATCTGCCGAGAGGACTCCCTCTCTCCGTATGGCTGCCTAATTGAGGTAGAAACGGCTTCGCGGCGGGCCTTCTCCCGCTAGTTCCGCCCGAAGACGACAATGCGGGATCGCTCAAGCCTAACCGCCCGTTGCGGCTTGAGCTAAACTCATGATGGGATAAGCCAAAAGGTACCTTGTCGCTCGGGGACCCCAGGCCGACAATCAAACGAACGGCTACACACGTAGATGCCCACATTAATGGATCTCGGGACGCGGGTGCAATTCCCGCCGCCTCCACTTTTTACTTCGTAAGTCATAGTGAAACCGAGGCTCTTGTCACGACGGGCCATGGGCACAATCGCCGCGGCCTCTTCGGCGCGCGAAGGCAATTGAGAGTCATGCGAGAGAAGCTGTCTCAATTTGCGATCATTTGACTCGAGCAGGGCGACTCGGGGCGAGTGCGATGGATCATCCACGCCGCTCGCGCTTCCGCCTGGCCCCCCAACTCCGCGGGCTTCGGTCCCTCGACCGCAGCCAAAGTGCAGCCGGCCCCGCTGCTAGAGGGTTGACCCGGCCCATCAACGCGCGGGTCATAGACCCTCGCTCGCGGGCGGAGGTTCGGCCATCCACGGTCACGACCCGGTCGACCCTGGGTTCCAAACATGGAAACCGCGCGAGGTCGCAGGGCAAAGAGACGCCCACCGCGGTTTTTAGGCGTGTCGGATCGAGGTACGTTGCGCCGCTGCAAGGTACCGGCGTCGGCCTACGATTCGCGACGTGCTCCTGGAATCGCACCGGCCGGAAGGAGCCACGAACGTCGGGGATTGTGCTTCCTCGGTGTCTCGGCCCTACCCCGCCCGGGTGAAGTCCCGGGCGCGCGAAGATGGGACGACGATTTTGTTCCGCTCATTGGCAACCAAGATTGGTCGCGCTCCTTGTCGCCCTTTAGCCCAGTTCACGATGGCTTGCCGCACGACTTGAGCGGGAGACCTTCGAAAGAAGATGACTCTCGAAACCCTAGTCGAAGGGCCTTCGCCAACGCATCCTGGCCGCTGTCGATTGCCGCGAAGGGTGTCGCCGTGAACTCCCCGACGGGTTCTCCGTCAATGTCTCGACCAACACCCGACGGCTCTCATTCCGCCGCCAGAGGGGAGCGTTCGAGCCCAGACCCCACGCGGCGGGACCGAGCCGACCCTCAATCAAGAGGGCCTGGAACGCTTGCGACGAATCGTCTTGCAGACCCGGACGCCGCGCTCGATTAACACAAGCGGACCTTTTAGGTATCTCCGGCAGGATCATAACTCTCGGGCGCGGTTTGGAGAGGGCCGGTATCCCTCGTCGGTAGAAGACGACGGTCGCCACCGAGCAGGACCGCCTCGACGTCCAGGAGGAGCTTCGATTTGCTGCGAGGAGGTCGCGCCAATCAAGCCCAAACGGTTCGATATCGGGGACGAAACCGGGATCACGACGGCAATGGCGCCCGCCTTTGGCCGTGCTCCGAGTGGCGAGCAGGTGAACGCGTCGCCCCAGCGTCGTGGGAGTCGGTGACGGTGATCGCGGCGATGGGCCGGGACGGCGCCCGTGCCCTGTCCGCGTCTGCGGGAGGCACCGATGCCGTGACTTTTCCGGCTTGCGTCAGGGAGTTGCCAGTGCCCGCGTGGCGCGAGGGAGACATGGTGATATTCGACAACCTGGCTGGCGGCGGACCTGAGGCCGGCGGTGACCGAGGCGATCGAACGGGCCGGAGAGAGCGTGCTGCCGCTGCCGCCAGCCAGGCCGGACTTCAGCCCGGTCGAGGAGATGTTCTCGAAGTTCAAGGAGGCTTTCCGCCGACCCGGAGATGACCGCGGCATTCCCTCTTATAGCAATAATTGAATAACTCGATATTTATTCATTTCTAAAATATTTAGTTATGATGAAATTATCTTTGCCGCCTTCTCGATCTTACGATGAGCGAACCGGCCGGTCACTTCCCCGTCGTCGCCGGCTTCGGCGTGGCCTCGGGAGGGGTGATGCCGCCCGTGGCTTCGACGGCGGGGTCAGGGGGCCCGTTGTGGCTGAACGGGCCAGGCATGCCTGGGGGCGGTGGCGGGGGAGCGGTTCCCGGTTTGTCGACCGGCACCATCTCGGGGCCGGGCGGCGCAGGCGCGGGGACCTCCTCGATCAGGGCCGGGTCGAACTGGTCGATCGGAAGGATGAGGATCTTGTCGCCGACGGCCAAGCGGTCGGGGTCGGGGACGACCTTCTCGTTGGCCGCCCAGAGGGCCTTACAATACCGGTCCGACCCGTAGTAGAGCCACGAGATCGTGCGGAAGGTTTCGCCGCTGCGGACCGTGTGGAGGTACGGGATCTGACCGCGAAAGTCTGCCGGAGTGATAAGAGACAACAAATTGCCGCCGCCAAGGGCCTGATAGGTGTTTACGATGGCAGACAGCTGTTGGCTTTTGGTATCGATCAAGGCCGTTCTCGCGTCCCTGAGGTCACGCTGGGCGAATAGCACGTCGATGTATTCGGTGCGGGCATTCTGAAAAAGGTCGCTGGCGACATTGACCGAGGCCTCGAGCGATGCCAACTGCTGCTTCTTGATCTGGATGCTGTTGCTGTATTTCTCCACCATGGACATGCGGTTGATAACCTCGGTAAAGGCGTTAAGGATAACGCGCTGGTAGTTGTAGATGGTCTGCAATTGCCTGGCGTTCGCGCTGAGGTACTGGGCCCTGATCGCTCTCTTGTTGACCAAGGGTCCGACCAGGCCACCAGCAATATTGCCAATCACGGCTTGCGGCTCGAACAGATGTCTCACGTCGAAGGCCTGGAGGCCAACACCGCCATTGAGCACCAGCTGAGGAAAGAAGTTAACCCGGGCGACATACACGTCGAGCCCGGCAGCCGCCAGTTCGCGCTCGGCTTGGCGGACATCGGGTCGTAACAGAAGCAGTTGCGAGGGCACTCCGACGCTCAGTGCGTGAAGGGTTAGATCGTAGAATTCCGCAGACTTGCGTTCGACAGGCTGCGGGAACCGATTGACGAGGAAGTTGATGCGGTTCTCGGCGACGACGATGTCCTGGTAAACGATCAGCTTTTCACTCTGGTTCCTTTGAACCTCGGCCTGGAAACGCAGGGCAGGAAGCTCGGTGCCGCGGGCTGCTTCCTTCCTGGCCTGGGCGATCTCGAGGCTTCGCTCCTGAAGCTCGATGATTTGATTCAGGTTCTCAAGGCGTTTGTCGAGCGCCATAAGCCTGTAATAATTCTCGGCAATCTCTGCGACCAGAGTGGTCACGAAATAGTTCCGTCTCTCAATGGCGGCGATGTAGCGCTGCCCTGCCGCGTCCCTGGCAGTTCGCAACTGCCTATAGATGTCGAGTTGCCAGGAGAGGTTTAAGCCTCCCACGAAATTTCCCAACGGATTGGGGAGGAACTTCCCGGGTTGATACGGGTCGTCGCGTATGCCGGCTCCGGGAAGTGTGAAGCGGCTGTATCTGTCCAGCCCCGCGCCGCCCCCTACAGTGAGGAAGGGAAGGTACGCCCCCGACCGCGACAGAATCTCGTTGCTGGCGATCTGGACGTCCTCATTCAGTATCCTCAGCTCCCGATTGCCTGCCAACGCCTGGTGGATCAAGCCCGTAAGCATCGGATCATTGTAAAACTCGTCGATCCCGAGCTGAGCTGAGTTTTCCGAGCTGGTCGTTCCATTGAAGGTTGGCGGCAGGCATGGTGCCGGCTCCGGACGACGGAGATGGGGGATTCCACAGGACGGCAGAACCAGCAGCATGATGCTGCAAATGATTGCTCTTGCAATCACATGCTGCATACGCTTCTCGCTCGAGAATCTCGCTGAGAAGTTCATCCGCCTCATCCTTGAGGAGTTTGCGCTTGTTGGCACTCCCGCCGAACAAGCAATAGGCGATCAACTCGTGACTCGTGCGGGGGGGATTCGTGAGCGTCCTCGGCGAGTGGTCGAAAAGTCCATGTCAGCCCAGGACTGTCTATTGATCGACTCGTGCGGGTTGTGACTTTAGTAACGGATCGCGCGATTGGGAACAAAAGACAGGAATTCCCGGCGCTGAAATCGGAAGTTTCTCAGCTTTTCGTATTTTGTCCCGTGCCAGGTTCGAAACGACGCAGTTTTTCGCGACAGACGCTCGATAAGCTGGCACCGAGGCTATCGACGGGGACCTTGCGGGCTTGCCTCGTCTGACCAGCGACACGATCAGAGGGGGCCAACGCCCGATCGGCATCGATAATCGCTCTTCGAAGAAGCCCTTGGGCTCCCGCAACCAGGCCCGCAGCCGGGCCTCGCTGAACATCTCCATCAGAGCCGGTCGATGTCGGCCTCGGCGAAGCGTCGGCAGAGGTCTCGTGCCATGGCCGGGTCGGGGATGCGTTGGCCCCGAGGGCATCGCGGTAGAGTTCGTCATGGCGGCGGGCGTCGAAGGGTTCGAGCCTCTACCCGTCGGCCACATGTTTGACCCTGCTCTCTCGTACGGATAGTAAACTCCTGGTTGTTGACCAGCGCCTGGTTGATCAAGCTCGGACGCGTCGGATCACTGAAAAACTCTTCGATCTCGACCAGAGATGTGTTCTCCGAGCTGGTCGCCCTATTGAAGCCTTCCGGTGCGGCTGGGGCTCGGGTCCGCCTGACAGCGGTTGGGGATTCACAGGGACGGCAGACCCCGCAGGATGCTGCAAAAAACGATCAAGAGCGTCTTATGCGTCGTGTTCGTCGTGCCCGCCGTGTTCGTCGTGCCGATCGTACGCGCCGCGCGCGGAAATCTCGCTAAGAGGTTCATCCGTCTCGTCCTTGAGTAGATAGCGCCCGTCAGAGATTTTACCGAAGATGTAGTAGAGGCCCGGAATGACCAAAACGCCAATCAAGGTGCCCACGAGCATCCCGCCGACGGCAGCGGTACCAATGGTGCGATTTCCGATCGCCCCGGGGCCGGTAGCAACGACCAACGGAAGGAGACCGGCGATGAAGGCGAAGGAGGTCATCAGAATCGGCCGGAATCGCAGTTTTCCTCCTTCGATGGCCGCCTCCACGAGGCTCAGGCCCTCCCGGCGCCGTTGCACGGCGAATTCAACGATGAGAATCGCGTTCTTGCCGAGCAGACCGACCAGCATGACCAGACCAATCTGGGCGTAGACGTCGTTGGACAACCCCATGACGTCCAGGAACTGGAAGGAACCGTAGAGCCCGACCGGCAGCGACAGGATCACTGCCAGCGGCAGGATGAAACTCTCGTATTGCCCAACCAGTACCAGATAGACGAACGCGACGACGATCAAGAAAATATATACAGCCAGGTTCCCCTTTCCCGCCTCGTCATAGGATAGGCCTTCCCAGCCGAGGCCGTAACCGGGAGGCAGCGTTTGGGCGGCGACCTCCTGGATCGCCTGGATCGCTTGACCGCTACTGTAACCCGCAGCCGGTGCACCTTGAATAGCGGCCGAGGGATACAGATTGTAGCGGTTGATCTCGTTCAAGCCCTGCCGCTTCTTGATCGTCATGAACGCCGAGTAGGGAACCATTTCCCCATGGTCGTTCTTGACGAACATGTTTTGCAAATCCTCGGGGTACCGCCGGAACTCCGGCGAGGCCTGGACAAAGACCTTGAAGAACTGGCCGAAGAGGATGAAGCCCTGCTCCCAGGTGCTGCCGACGACGACGGATAGATTGTCCATCGCGGTTCCGATTGACACACCCTTCTGCATGGCCACGTCGTTGTCGATGACGATTTCATACTGCGGGTAGTTGCTAGCAAAGAAGGTGAACAGGCCCTTCACCTCCTTGCGTTTCGATAGGGCGGCCATGAACTTCTCGGTCACTTCTCCGAGCCGCTGGTAGTCCATCGTGTTCGTCTTGTCGAGAACACGTGTGGAGAAACCTCCGGCCGCGCCAAAGCCGGGAACCGCGGGCGGCTCAAAGAACTCGAGCTTAACATTGGACATCACACGGGTTTTTTCGTCGAGCTGCTCAATGATCTGCTTCGAGGTCAGCTTGCGGTCGGCCCAGGGCTTCAAATTAATGAGACAGGTTCCCGCGTTCGAGCCACGGCCCTCGGTCAGAACCTCGTAACCGGCCAACGAGGAGACCGATCTGACTCCTTCGATGTTTTTGGCGATCGCCTGCAGCTCGCGCGCCTTGGAGTTGGTGTACTCGAGGGTCGAGCCTGGAGGTGTCTGAATGATCCCATAGATCATGCCCTGGTCTTCGAGCGGGATGAAGCCAGACGGAAGCCCCATGTTCACAAGGTAAATGGCGGTGCCAAAGCCCATGATGATGAGCGACGTCAGCGCGCGGCGCGTGACGATCCGGCGCAGGACCCCGGCATACCCGCCCGTGACCTTCTCGACTCCACGGTCAAAAAGATGCAGCAGCATGGCCAGCGGCCCGCGTTTTTTCACGTGGCCCGTGTGGGGCTTGAGAATCATCGCACAGAGAACCGGCGTCAGCGTCAGGGCTACGACACCGGAGAGAACGATGGACGTGGCCATCGTGAGGCCGAACTGGCGGTAGAAGGTGCCGACCGGCCCGGTCATAAAGGTCACTGGAACGAAAACCGCTGTCATTACCATGGTGATGGCGATGATCGCGCCACTGATCTCGTGAACAACCTCCATGGTCGCACGATAGGGTGAGAGGTGCTTCTCGTGCATCTTGGCATGCACCGCTTCGACCACGACAATCGCGTCGTCCACCACGACCCCGATCGCCAGCACCAGCGCGAAGAGCGTGATCAGGTTGATCGAGAGACCGAGCAAGAGCATGAAAAAGAATGTCCCGATCAACGATACCGGAACCGCGAGGGTCGGGATCAGCGTGGAACGCCAATCACCGAGAAACAGGAAGACCACCAAGGCCACCAACACGAACGCCTCGAACAGGGTGTGAAGCACCTTATCGATGGAGGCCTCCAGAAACGCGGAGACGTCGTAGGTGACCGCAAAGTCCATCCCAGGAGGGAACGACTCCTTCTTGATCTCCTCGAGCCTCTGCTTGACCTCCTCAATGACGACGGCGGCGTTGGAACCGGGGGTTTGCTTGAGAACGATGGCAGCCGAGGGATGACCGTCGATGTCCGAGTAGAGGTTGTAGTACGACGCGCTCAGTTCGACTTTGGCGACGTCCCTGAGCCGAAGGATCTCACCATCAGGAGTTGCCTTGAGAATAATCTTTTCGTACTGCTCCGGCTTGCTGTAGCGTCCCACCCAGGTCAAAACGTACTCGACTGTTTGCGACGTCCTGCCCGTCGCCTGGCCGAGTCGTCCGGGCGAACCAATCATGCTCTGTTGTCCCAGAGCCTTCATAACATCTTCGGAGGATACATTGTAAGCTCGCATGCGGTCGAGATTCAGCCAGACCCGCATTGCATACTGGCGGCTGCCAAGAATCGTGGCGGTGCCGACGCCCCGGACGCGCTTGATCTCAGGCAGAATGTTGACAAAAGCGTAGTTGTAAAGGAAATTTTGATCGACACCTTCCTGTACACTGTATACGTTCACATACATCAACATGCTCGTCATCATCTGCATGACGATGATGCCCTCCCGCTCCACCAGGGGAGGGAGTCTGTTCTTCACCATGTTGATCCGGTTATTCACGTTCAAGACCGCCACGTTCGGGTCCGTGCCCGGCTCGAAGATGATCATGATCGTTGCTTCACCGGCACTGGTGGCGGCGGAGGCCATGTAGCGCATGTCCTGTACGCCGTTGATGGCCTGCTCCAGGAGAATCAGGACCGAGTCGACCAAGACATTGGCACTGGCGCCGGGATAAGCAACCGTGACCACCACGCTCGGCGGCGCGACGGACGGGAACTGGGAGATTGGCAAGGTTTTGATTGCCAGCATCCCCAGGAACACGATGAGCACCGAGATAACGATCGCCAATGCCGGTCGATAGAGTATCTTTGCGAACATGATTATTTATGATCGGGGTTGGATTGGATTTCGTGCCGGGAAGGGGGTTGGGTTGGTTTCCGAACCGGGAGGCAGTTGCTATTCGGCCTTGTTCTTGAGGTTTGCCATCACCAGTTCCGGGCCACGAAACTCGTATTCCACCTTCTCGCCGTCGCGAATCTGTCGGATCCCCTCGAGAACGATTTTGTCGCCCACCTTAACTCCGTTCTTGATCACATAGATGTCGTCCAGTGTGTCCTGGACGGCGATCTCGCGCTGATGCACCACGTCATCTTTGTCGACGACGTAAACGTAACGCTTGTCAAGAATCTCGAAGGCCGCACGCTGAGGGATGACGGTAGCGCCATCCAACACGCGGTGGATCAACACGGTACCGGTCTGACCGTGACGCAGCAGCCCGTCCGGGTTGGGAAAATCCGCGCGGAAGGGGACGGTCCCGGTTTCGTTGTTGAACTTGGCCTCGATCGCACCGATTCTGCCGGTCTGCTGAAACTTGTTGCCGTTGGCCAGCACCAGTTCAATTCGCCGATCCTGTTTATCATGGCCGGCCATGTATTCGAGGTAGTCGGCCTCGGGTACGTTGAAATAAACCCACATCAAGCTGTTATCGGACAACGTCGTGAGCATGTCCCCCTCTTCGACCAGGGCGCCCTGCTGCTCGAGCAGGCGGTCGATGATGCCGTCGAACGGTGCTCTGACGCTCGTAAAGCTCAATTCGGCCCCCGCCAGCTTCGCCTTGGCCTGGGCCTTTGCCAATTTGGCCTGGAGCAGTGCCACCTCATTCGTAGAGACCACTTTTTTCTCGGACAACTTCTGCGTGTAATTGAACTCCAGTTGCGCGAGCTGGGCCTCGGCCAACTCAGCGTCCAGCTTTGCCTGGTAAAGAATTGGTATGACCTTGAACATCACATCGTCCTTCTTCACCGCCTGACCCTCCTTGACGGTGATCTCCTCGAGATACCCGTTCTCCAAGGCACGGACCTTGATGTGTCGCTGTGAGTGGATCTGGCAGACATAGGGCTGGGTGGTGATGACGGCCTTTACCTCGGGGCTGGTGACCACGACTTTACGCTGCTCCTCGTGGCGCTCCTCCCCGTGCTTGTGAAAATACGACCCAACCTGGCTGACGATGTACGCTTGCATCTTCTTGGCGCGCGTACCGGCGGAATGAAGTTGGACGTGAATTCTGCGCGCGATGGACGGCGGAAAGATATTGACCCCCATCTCCGACAACCCCACGACGCCGCCACTGACGAGCGTGACAAACAGCGTGAGGGTTCTGACGGGGCGCCGCATGGCAAAGACAATCGGGTTCATGGTTCAGCCTCCAATTCGCAATGTGTCCGGTGCGACGTCAAAAGTTCCAACAGCTCTCCAGTAACCGCAGATGGGTAAACTGGAAAAACGTGAGAGCTAGTTGCGTTAAAGCTCCACAACTCCGTGGCTGACCGATCCTGTCGTGCCGTCGCTTAATCGCTCATGGCGCAGACCGAACTGCGCCCGGTGCATGAAGGCGACACCAACGGGGATGCCAGGGGGAAGAAAATCGAGGCCAAGCGTGTGGAGAGATAAAAGCGTGTGGGCTTTACCGCATGCGAGGGGGGTCGCACGGTCGCCAGCGTGTTGACCCTATCGGGTCAAGCCAAAGGTCGGGGAGGAGGGCTCAGCAGCGCAGAGGGTGCGGTGCCGAGAGGCGGTTAGACCCTGCGAGGTTCCGAGCCGGCGCACGGCGAGAAGGGGAGAGGGAGGGATCGTAGGTATCGTACGCCTGCCGCGTTGCGCTACAAGGCTCGTCATCTTCTTCTTCGTCGTCTTCCAACAGCACGGTGGCGACTGCGTCCTCGTGCATGATCCACGCTGTCACCGAGAGACGGGAGGAGTCGGACGCAGCAAGAGTGAAATTGCGGCGGACTCCTTCCGGAAGACGCTGGGAGTCGGATGCAGACGAGCGTTCGATCGGTGACATTAGCACCGCAACGAGGACCAGGATGACCAACGCGACGCATGCCAGGCGGTCTCGGACCGCGTGGTGGAAAGTGTCCCGCGGCGTCCTCGCTCGCTCGATCCGAAGGGTGCCATGGGTCGATTCGGCCGGACCGAATCCCCCTGTCCACTCCTTCGCGCGATAGAATAGCACGACCGCCAGCTCTTTTGGGCTGGGGTTGTTGGAAACGGTCGGGCAGATCCTGGTGCTCCGTCGCCCCGGACTGCCTGGGGAGGAATCGACTGCCAACTCGCTGTGCCATTCCCGAAGCAGCGCGAAGTACCAACCACCCGGGTGGATATCGCCCCACAGGTTGCGGAGACCGGTTCTCTTCAACTCCCTTGCGACGGTCTCATGCATGGCCAACCCCTTTCGACGCGATCCGCAGCCGCACGCCATCGCTAAGGTCGGTGACGATCGAGCCTACCGCTCGCCGGGCGAGCCCACCGCAACAACGACCAACACGTCGCGGTCGGAGACACCCGACGTGATGCAAGCTGGTGGGCCCCAGCGCCCATGCAGCGGAGTGCACGAGGGTCCGCTCTCTCTTCATGCGAGCCTTGTGGTTCGCGGCCTCAAGCTCGGCTCGGGAGGGGAAGTCGGCGAGCCTGCTTGATAGACGACAATGTTGTCGTATATTTTTTATCGCGAATTCCGCGTGGAGTCAAGCCGTGGGTTTGAAAGCGCCAGACAGCGGTCGCGCGAGCTGGACATTCCTTAGCAACCATGGACATGTCCTGCTGGCCATTGCGCGCGACCCTGACGCGACGCTGCGCGAGGTCGCTGCACTGGTTGGGATTACCGAGCGCGCGGTCCAGCGAATTATCGCCGATCTGGAGGCAGGGCAGTACGTGGAGCGAGTCCGCGCCGGCCGGCGGAATCGCTATAAGGTCCACCCCGAGTTGCCGTTGCGGCATCCTATCGCCGCCCATCGGGACATCGGATCGTTGATCGAGTTGGTGACCGATTCCCGTGCTCGCAACAATGAGCCGGCCTCCGCCTCGGCGATCGCAACAGCCACAAGGAGCAAATGTCCCTGATCTGCTTCGCGGACGACTGTGCGCCACGAAGGTGTGAGAGGACGACTTCAGGAGTGTCTTCGAACGCCAAGCTGCGTGAGAGATGAGGGTAGGTCCCTCGGAATCGGGTTGCAGGACCAGGTTCCA
>JARLIH010000258.1 GCA_031291845.1 Isosphaeraceae bacterium
CGCGTTGCTCAGCCCGTTGCGCAGGAGTGTATCCACGGTCTGTTCCTCCCGTCGATTCAGCGCGGCCGATCCAGCTTCTTGACGAGCGCCCGCAACTCGCTCAGCTCCTTGTCGGTGAGCCCCTCACGCTCGACCAGGTGCGTGAGCAGAGGGGCCACCGACCCGCCGCACAACGAGTCGGCCACCGCGCGCAGCCGGCGGCCGATCAGCGCGTCGCGGTCGAGCGCTGCGCGGAACGCGTGCACGCTCCCGGTCCGATCGCGACTCACGCACTGTTTCGCTTCCAGCCGCTCGAGCAGCTTCTGCACCGTCGCATACGTCGACGCGCCTGCGTCGCCGTACACGCCCTCGGCCAACTGCCGGATCGTCGCCGGCCCGTTGTCCCAAAGCGCCTGCAGCAGTGCGAGCTCAGCCTCCGTCACATCCTGAGATGTTCTGGCCATTGATTCACTCCCTGGGTCCAGACGAAATGTCTGATTGAAGGGTAAGACAAATCATCTGAGGCGTCAAGGGGTGTCCCCGAGATTTTTCGGGGTGGCTTGCCTGTCTTTCTGTGTCTTTCCGAAGAACGGCCACGTTGGAAGGGGTAGCCCGCAGGGCGAAGCCCCCGGTCCCGTCGCACCGGCAAGACTTCCTGGGGCTTCGCCTTGCGGACTTGACGCCGGCACCCCAGGCTTCCTAGTTCCGCGCGCCGACTGGCTGCCGCCTACCTGTTTTTTACTGCCAGCGAGTTGAGAGCCCAGAACAGCGAAGCCCGATCGGCTCGACCCGAATTCCTGTAACCTTTCGAGAACTCCCGGTATATAGCCGGGGACAATCTCTCCAAAACCCGAATTTCGAAGACTCATGCCCGAACTCGCTCCCTCACAAAATGCGGGCGATCCTGCGGTGGGCGGTTGTGCGACCTCAGCGATGACTGGCGACGGACGGACAGAACAATTCATGCAATGCCTGACCGACCATCAGAGTCGGCTCTTCGCCTACCTCGTCGCGCTGCTTGGCGATGTGCATGAGGCGAGGAACGTGCTCCAGGAGACGAACCTGGAGCTCTGGCGGAAGTCGTCCGACTTCGTCGTGGGGACGGATTTCGCGGCCTGGTCCCGGACGACCGCCCACTTCAAGGTTCTCGCCTTCCTGCGCGACAAAAAGCGCGATCGCCATCTGTTCGACGAAGCGTTGCTGAATCAGATCGCTCACCGGTCTCAGCCGGATGAGGATGACGACGCGCTTCGCATCGCACTGCGCCACTGCCTTGCGGCCCTCCCCGACCATCTTCGATGGCTCATCGGCCGGCGGTACGGCTCCGGACTCTCGATCCGGGAAATCGCCCAGCGGGTCGGCAAGTCGGAGGGCGCGCTGAAAGTCACCCTGTCGCGGGCCAGAAAACAGTTGGTGCACTGCATCGAGAGACGATTGGCGGCCGACCCATGACGAACGAATCCCCCGAATCCGATGAGCTGCTCGGCCTGCTCTCCGAACTGGTCGACGGCGGGCTGACCTCTGCGCAGACGGATCGGCTCCGGGAGTTGCTCCGCAACGACCCCGGTGCGCAGGATCTGTACCTGTGGTTCATGAGGATCCACACTCAGCTCCATCTCGACTACGACTCCGGCTCCAGGCCGACCGACGTGCCGGGCGAGTCGTCGATGCCTCTCAAGCCCTTGTCAACGCCGCTACTCGAACTGGCCGTGGGCGGCACGCTCGGGCCAGGGTTTGAGGAAACCGATGCCGCCCCTTCGCCGATCCGAAACTGGCTCTCAACGGCGGTGGTCGGCTGGACGGTTGCCGTTCTGCTCGCGATCGGCTTGGTCGTGGTGCGCTGGTCACCGGGGCCGCGGAAATCGGCGGTCGTCGCCCGCGCTCCCAAGAAGGTCGACGCGGCCGATGGCGTCGGTGTGGTCGTCCGGGCGGAGAATCTCCGGTGGGAGACGGACGACGGTCGGATCCCGAAGGAAGGGGATATCCTGCCGAAGGGCCGGCTCCAGGTCAGCGCGGGCAGGGCCATCATCTCGATGTTCAGCGGCGTGACCGTGATCGTCGAGGGGCCGGCCGACGTCGACCTGCTCTCCGTCGACCGGATCGCCTGCAACCGCGGCAAGCTCCGGGCGAGGGTTCCCGAAGGCGCCGAGGGATTCGTGATCTCGGGCCCCGGCACGGCGGTCGTCGACCTGGGAACTGAGTTCGGCATCAACGTCAAGGCCGACGGCAAGTCGTACGGCAAGGTCTTTCAAGGAGAGGTCGAGGCCGCGGTGCTCGGCACGGCGGGCACGCTCAGGCATAGCCAGGTCGTCAGGCAGGGGAGCGAAGCGTTCGAGATCGACCCCGGATCGGGCCTCATCAACCCCCTCAGGGAGTCGGAGGAATTCGTCGCCCCCTTCGTCCCGTCCGCCTCGCCCTTGACACTGGCCCCGGGCTATCGCGATTCGGTGCTCGCGTCAGGCCCGGTGTGCTACTGGCGGTTCGAGTCGATGGTGGAGGGCAAGGTCCCCAACGAGATTCCGGCCGGTCCTCCCCTCCTGACGACCGGCCCGATCCAACTCGTGGGATCGGCAACCGGCAACCGTTGTGCCCAGTTCGAATCCGGCCAGAATAACCAGTATTTTTTGATGGGTGGTCCATGGAGGCCGGAACGCTACCCCGGCTATGCGATCGAGCTCTGGTTTCTTGCGGAGACGATTGGCCACGCCTCGCTGGTGAGCATGATCACCCCCAGGGACACCACGGACCATCTCTCGCTGGTCGAGCTGACGTCGTCGAGCCGGTTGGCCCTGTTCCGCCCGGGGTCGGTCCGTTTCCTCTATCGCTGGCCGACGAGTCGTGGCGGTGGTCATAACCTGTTTTCCGACGACTACTACGTTCCCTTCCGCTGGCGACACCTGGTGGCGCAGGTTGCCGGCGACCGCATGGAGCTGTACCTCGACGGGCTGGCCCAGGCATCGCAACCGATCAATCCTCCCGGCTCTACGAAGTCGTGCCAGGTCATCCTCGGCCGTCTGAGCACGTTGACCGGGAGCGCGACGATCCACCACACCGGATTCCGTCGCGGGTTCGTCGGCCTGATGGACGAGGTCGCCCTCTATAACCGGCCGCTCGCCCCCGAGGAGATCCGAGCCCACTCTCAGCTCGCGGCCCGCCCGTCTCGGTCCGAATGATCGATCGCTATCACACTTCTTTGATCGTCGGACACCTTTATCAGGTCGTTCCGGAAGGTGTTTTCCACATGCGTGTGTGTTTCCGAAACCAGGAGAGTCCCAAGCCAAGATCGCGTGCGGTGCACGTCTTCGCCTGGCGAGCCGCGCTGTCCGCTCAAAGTCCAGCCAGTTCCTTTTTCTCGGAAGAGTCGAACGAAACCAAGGGGAGAACAGCCATGCGACGACGCGGATTTACTCTGATCGAACTGTTGGTGGTGATCGCCATCATCGCCGTCCTCATCGCGTTGCTCTTACCGGCCGTCCAGGCCGCCCGCGAGGCCGCCCGCCGCGCTTCGTGCGTCAACAACCTCAAGCAGATCGGCCTGGGGATCCACAATTACGAGAGCGCCATCGGCTCGCTCCCCTGGGGAGAAGGGCGCTACGGGTTGAACACGGACCCTTCGAGCCTCCTCCTGATGCTGCCCCAGCTCGAGCAGTCAGCGCTTTACAACGTCTTTAACTTCTCCTCGGCCATCAACAACGGTCTCTGGAACGTCCAGAACGTCATCAACTCGACGGGCCAATTGACGACGGTCAACCTCTTCCTCTGCCCATCCGATATCAACCGGATCAACCTGGCGAGTAATGGGTTCCCGGCCGTCAACCCCGGGGCCAACAACTACGCCGCCAACGCCGGCAACACCGCCTCGACCTTCAGCGCGACGACGATCGACGCGACCTGTGGTCCGTTCCCGGGGAACACGGGTAAATGTATGAAGTTGAGCAACATAATCGATGGCACGTCCAACACGGTCGCCTTTGCCGAGATCGTCAAGGGTGTTGGTGGGTTTGCCAACAACCTCGACAACCTCAGTCCCTCGGCGACCCCCGTGAAGCTCGCTGCGGCGGTCAGTGGCGTCGCGATAACCGACTACTCTGCGTGCAAGGTGGGTGTTCCCCCAGTGGCGAGTGCCAACACCGGCGGATTTCCGCTGGGCGCTTGCTGGTGGTGGGGCCGCTCGGGTCAGAGCCGGTTCAACGGGGTCATGCCCCCGAACGGCAACAGTTGTGACTTCTCCGGCGATAACTCCGACAGCGACGCCGACGCGATCACGGCCGGCAGCCGTCACTCCGGCGTCGCGAACTGCCTGATGATGGACGGCTCTGTCCGCGGAGTGAAGTCGTCCGTCAACCCGACCGCCTGGTGGTCCATCATCTCCATGGCCGGCAACGAGGTGGTCTCGGCCGACGCGTATTGAGCCGTCCGCTCGTGGTGGGAGCCAAACGGGGAATCGTGTCACCTGACACGGAGAGTGTGTACGAGCAGGTGTCCCGCTCGGTGTAGGGTGGGCCGGAGCCGCCCTTCAAGACGGCGAGGCCTACGGGTTTGGCCTTCGGTTGGCCTCGCGGTTGATAGTCCCTGAAAAAGGGACACTCGAGGCCGATCGCCACCGATTATCGCTCCAGCGCGAGGCCGGGGGTCCGGGTGCCATGCCCAAGTCTTCGTGGGCTTGCGCCGCGAGCCGGGCCGACGGATGGGCGCATGCCCACGAAGACGTGGGCATGCCAGAGCAGAGGGAGGCACTCACTCGCGTTGTTGAGTGGGGAACGAGAACTCGTGCGGATTCAGCGTGCCGTACAACAGGCGACGTTTGCCAGGTGGTGCACACCGGGATGCTCGGCGACGTCCCTGAGTCGCTGGCGGCCGGCGGCGAAGCACCGGCCGAGCAGCCGGCCCTCGCTCAGCTTCAAGTGCCGCGATTGCCACGATTCGTAGCGCGCTCGCGCGAGATCGATGTCTTCCTCTCACGAAACAGCCGCTCGGCATGCTCGACCAGCAGCGGGTCGTTGCCAAGGGTGAAGCCCTCGAGCATCCCTTCTCGCGCTGAGTCGATACTGCGTCGATCCTCGGTCGGGCAGAGCCAGAGCGCCTCCTCCAGTCCGGCCGACGGGAATGGGCTGTCTCGCTCTGTCGCGTGGTGCGAACAACGGGCCCCAGCGTCTCACGAGCTCTTCGTCCGACCAGGCCCGGCCCGTTCCGGGTCGAGCCGTACCAAGACGTGAAGGTGATTATCCAGAACCGTGGATCCGCCGACGGAGACGGCGAAGAATTGTGCGAGCTCCTCAATCACGGCCCCCAAATTGCAGTGAGTTGAGCGTCGTGACGCCAGGACGCTTTCCTCTCCCGGGCTCAACGTGGCACAGCAGTCAAAACCCACGGACATCATCCGGATCGGAACCGCCGGCTGGTCGCTCCCGAAAGAGCACATCGACCGATTCCCAGCCGCGGGAACGCATCTCGAGAGGTACGCCGCCCGCTTTCCCGCCGTCGAGATCAATTCGTCGTTTTACAAGACGCATCGCCCGGCGACGTATGCCCGCTGGGCCGAATCTGTCCCGTCGGACTTCCGGTTTTCCGTCAAGGTGCCGAAGGTGGCGACTCACGAGCGCCGCCTGTTGAACGTAGAAGGCGTGCTCGAGAGCTTCCTCGCGGCAGCGACCCAACTCGGCGGCCGGTTGGGACCGTTGCTCGTCCAGCTCCCGCCGAGCCTGTCGTTCTCGGCCGACATCGCGGAGCGGTTCTTCGCCGCGCTCAGGGACCGATTCGACGGCGCCGTGGCCTTGGAGCCCCGGCACGCAAGCTGGTTCGAGTCGCTGGCCGAGCGGGTCGTCACGGAGTATCGCGTCGCTCGGGTCGCTGCCGATCCGGCGCTGGTCCCGGCGGCTGCGGAGCCGGGAGGTTGGAACGGCCTCGTCTACTACCGGCTTCACGGCTCGCCGAAGGTCTATTACTCCGAATACCCGTACGAGTACCTCGAAGCCCTCGCGAAGACTCTGACCCAAGCCGCGCGCTCCGCCGAGGTATGGTGCATCTTCGATAACACGGCAGCCTTTGTCGCGACGGTGAACGCGCTCGAGGTCCTCGATCGGGTTCGGGTGACGTGAGTCAGGAAAGTTGCCAGGAACCTTTGGAGTCAGGAAAGGTGCTAGGGCCCCGAAAACGTGTCGGGAACCGTTGATATATGTCTCCTGACACCTTTCCTGGCCCTCTTACAGAGCAAGCTCCTCGACAGCTTTGTTCGCCTTTGGCACGGCGTCGGCGGCCAACTGAGGGAGGTTCATCCCCTCGACTCGAACGGTCTGCACATCCACAATGCCGATGAAGCCCAGGATTTGGCGCAGGTAAGGCTCGACAAAATCCCACGGGCGCCATGGGCCTTCGGTGAAAACGCCGCCCGAAGCCACAAGCAGAATGGCCTTCTTGTCTTTCGCCAGACCGAGGACGCCGCCATCGGCGTACCGGAAGGTCTTGCCCGGCCGCACGACCAAGTCGATCCAGGCTTTGAGGGCGGCGGGAATGCCGAAATTCCACATCGGCGTGGCAATCACCAGGAGATCGGATTCCAGAAGCTCCTCGGTCAGTCGGTCGGACTGGCGGGCCGCCTCCTTCAAGCTCTCCGCCTCGGCTGGGTCCTGTGTCGAGATCGCCCGGAGCGTGATGTCGTCCAGATGCGGCAGATGCTCGGCGGCCAGGTCGCGTTGCACGAGCTTCGCTGAGGGATAGAGGTCGGTGAGCCGTGCGGCGAGCGTGTCGGCGACCGAACGACTTGCGGAGTCCTTCCCCCTCGGACTCACTCGAATCATGAGGATTTGCTTCATGGCAGTGTCTCTGACCCTCTCGGGATGCTGGTCTCTTAGTGAGTGCGCGCCGACAATGCGTTCCAGGCCGCGAGAGAGTCCATGTAGT
Source organism: Isosphaeraceae bacterium (assembly GCA_031291845.1). GTDB lineage: Bacteria > Planctomycetota > Planctomycetia > Isosphaerales > Isosphaeraceae > DAIDJG01. The sequence continues at coordinate 6,880 of JARLIH010000258.1, forward strand.
CTCTCCAGTGCGCGATTTTTCGATTTTCAACCTTGATGATTGAGCAAAACCGATTGTTGTACTGGACGCCCGTCGCGAGGATGGTCCCATGGACTTCATATTCGATGACGACAACACGGCCGTCGTCTGCCTTGTGAGTGACCAACTTATCGGCGGATTGAAGCTCGATGTTGTCGACATAGCCCCTGAACCGGGCCATCAGATCGGCGCGCCCTTGGATGATGCGAGGCCAACCCGGGAAGTCGTAGAGGACCTCGTAGACGACGTCGTCAGCGACGATGTCGAAGAAGTGCTCACCATCAACGAGGTCGCCCAGCGCCCCTCGAACCAGATCGAAGTAAGGGTCGGCGGCCTGGTAGGCGGCGTATTTCGGATTCGGCATCGTGGACTCTCCATGCGCTTCAGAAGGTTGGTAGTAGAAGGAGAGCTAACTCTATACTGGAAGCTTGCACCGGAGAAGAAGGCACTTTATAATCACTAGCTTACCTTGAGGTAAGTCATGAAAAAGCCGAGCAAATCCGGCCATCTGGACCCCGCAGCAGTATGCAGAAGCTCGGATCCGATGGCAGTCCGGGAACTGCTGACAAAGATCGGCGACAAGTGGACGATCTTCCTCATCCTTTCGCTCGACCTCCTCGGCGGACGCGCTCGATTCTCCGCACTCGAACGTGCGGTTCCGGGGATTTCACAGCGGATGCTGTCTTCAACCCTGAAGAATCTCGAACGTGACGGGTTGGTTATCCGCGAGCTGTTTCCCGAAGTACCGCCGCGCGTCGAGTACGAGATCACAGACCTCGGAAAGAGCCTGCTGCGCCCCACGCAAGGACTGGTCGATTGGGCCAAGGCAAACTGGGAGCAGGTCAGGGAAGCGCAAACAAAATACGATGCGAGATAGCCTCCGGTATCGCAACGGGGGCCGGCCCCAGGGCCGCCCGCGAACCGCCTCGTTGAAGGGGACGGGGTCCGCCGGCTCAAGGGCGAGCGGGTTCGCCATTCGGAGATTGCGCGGCGGCAGGGGATAGGGCGGACGTTGGTCCGGCGCATCTTGGCCGACGGCTGACGGTTAGATGACCTACGCTCGGCCGGCTCCTACGTCAAGGATGGGCCGGACGCAACAGCACACGACCCGGAGTCAGAAGCTTCGTGCCACTTCGCGTACTGCGGAATAACGGGCAACGCGGCTGCGCTGAACCGCTTCCGGCGGGGTGTGGTCGGGCTTTGGAGGCAATGGCTTGGCCGTCGCCATCTCGCCGGCGAAGTCGCCTGGGACCGTATGTATCGCCTACTGGCGCGGTATCCGCTTCCGCCGGCGATCGTCGTCCACTCGGTGTACGATCGCGCAGCGAAGGTTTGAAATGAGGAGCCGTGCGCGTGAATCGCGCGAGCACGGATCGGTGGGGGGCCGGGTGGGGCAACCACCCGGAACTTCCCGGTGGAACCGTTCATCAACGGTTCCCGACACCGGCTCCTCGACGGCATCGAAGCGGGGGAACGGGCCCGCCCGGGCCCCGTGGCGCGAAGCGGGCTCCGCGTCGTGGACCGGCGCGCCCGTATCCCCTTTTTTCGCGTCCGGCTCCCCCCGGGACGTCAGTTGCGAAAGCCAGTTCGCGGCCGCCAGGCTGGCTGGGTCACGGACGCGTCAGGGATGGTCGCGAGCATCACGGCCGGCGCGGCGTCAGTCGACGGCGAGCCTGCGCCGGTCTGTCCGAACGTCGTAGCGTCGGGTCCGAACGTCGCGTAGTACGGCGGATTGCCGCCGACGCCCGCCGGCTGGCCGGCGTTGTTCACGAGCGGGCTGCCACCGGAGGTCATCGAGCCGACGTCCACCAGGTACTGATCGTCTCCCATCGGCTGGCTCGGGACGACGACGATTACGTTGCCGAATGGTCCGGCGCCTACCACCACGGTGCCGTTCAAGGGCACGTCGCCCGCGTCGAACGCACTGTTGTCCAGACCGCCGGACTGCGGGATCACCATCACCGACCAGCGCGTCAGCGACGATGGGTCGGGCAACTCGCCCAGGTTCAGGCTGATCGCCACGTAGCCGAACGTCGCGGTCGTTGGCCCGGTCGGGGAGACCTTCGTCACCGTGAAGGGGCTTGGCAGAACTTGAGGGATGGCGATGGGGCTGACCTCGAAGGTGTCGTAGAACGTCTGCGCAAGCGGGTAGCCCGGCCCGCCATAGCCCTGGTCGTCGCTCACGTACGTCGAGCCGGAATCCTTACCGGCCACGCGGACCGCGTACACCACGCCCGGGTGCAGCATGGTCGTAGGCGTCAGGTAGATCGAGTCGGTCGTCGGGTTGTACGCCGCCACGCTGGGAACGACCGAGTCGTCCGGTCCGGGGTTGGCGATGAGCTGGACGTTGCCGTCCTCGGCGGCGCCGGGGTACAGCGGGCGGTTGAACAAGATCTGAATCGTGACGAAGGGCGCCACGATGTTGTTGTTGATCGGGGTCTTGCCGTCGGCCGTGACGCTGACGACCCCCCAGGCCTGGGCCGGGTCCGACTGCGCGCGCTGCAGCAGGAAGGTCGTGTCGCCGTTGTTGGGGTCGGTCAGGGTGTTCCCCGAGGCGTCCCTGAAGGCGGATAGATCGACGTGGATCAGGAACACGTCCGTGGACAGGGGCGCCGTCGGCGTGAGCACGAATTCGGACGTGCCATCGCCGTTGACGTGGTAGACCACGTTGGCATGGACCGGCAGGCTGCCGCCGTCGATGCCCGAGGGCGCGCTGAAGATGCCGCTCGGCCCGCGCGGGATGAGCATGACGTCGTACGGGTTGAACCCACCCGTCGCCTGGATCGGCGACTGGCCGTCGGACAGCCCGGCGACCGGCTCGCTCAGGGTGATCACCACCTGCCCGTTCGGCAGCGCCGGCACGACGGCGCCGTCTCCGGGATCGACGTTCACGATGTGGAACGGCGTCGTGCCGCTGGGCAGGCAGCGCGGCTCCAGCCGGCCGACTTGAGCGCGCGTTGTGCGTGCAGCTCGCCGCCGCGAGCGCTGAAAGACATGGCGCATGTTGCGAATCCCTTCGAGCGCATCATGAAGCGAGGCCCCGACCTCGTGGGCCCACTGTAGGGGGGGGCGGGCGACTTTACCTCGAACGCGGCACGCGAACAATACCGAGTTCGGCAATTACCTACTTCGACCTGGGGTGGCGGCGTCAGACTTGGCGGAACCCGGGGGCCGGAAGCCGTTTTTTTCATCGCCATTCGACATGCCCCAACGTGACCGCCGGGCGCCGGCGGATGGTTTCGCCGTGCGCTTACCCAGCAGAGGCAGGTGTTCGTCGGCGATCGCTCCGACCAGCCAGGCCGCGGCAACCGTCTGCATCGCGGCAGTGAAGCTCAATTCACGGGTGCCCTAAAAGGTGTCAGCCCTAAAAGGTGTCAGGAAGCATTGATAAATGCGCCCAGACGCGAATGGAACGAGGATAATGGATCGCGTCGCGGGGCACCCCGGGTTTTACTAACCCGAAGCGCCAGCGAGGATCTTTCGCATCCCTCGCTGGCGCTTCGGGTTAGTATGATGGCCTCGTTCGCGACCAGACGCGCAGTCCGGGGTGCCGCCCAGCTCACATCAGCTTATCCTCGTGCCATTCCGCCCAGACGCCGTTTCCGGTCCCAGCAAGTATGAACCAGACCATGACCGCCATCATCACCCGCGACGAGCTCTGCCAAATCGCCCGGTCCGGCCCCGAACAATTGTCAGGAACCTTTGACAAACGGGGCCTGGCACCTTTTATGGCCCCATCGCGGTGGCCCGGCGGTAGCGCGGCGATCCAGAAGACGACGCCGTTGGTTGCGTCGACACGGGGTCTTGAAATCTTGTTGCATCCGTCCCACCATTAATTGCCGCCGTTCGGGGCGGTCGGGCGAGTCCGCTGCGCCGCCGTCGGTCATCGGTTATGCCAACCCCGCTCGAGAAAGGGGCGTCGAATGCGTCGCAATGCGCTGGGCCTTGGGTTTCTCCTTGCACTTTCGTTCGCCCCGTGCGGTCTCGCCGCGCCGCCGAACGACTCGCCGCGTCGGACCCATAACGTCGCGATCATCGAGCGCTGCGGAGCGAGCGTCGTAGCCGTGTTCACGTTTGGCAAAGAAAACACCGTCAACGTTGGTAGCGGCTCGGCCATTCACCGGGACGGGTATATCCTGACCAACGATCATGTCGTGCAAGATCGCCAAGGGGTCGTCCTGGTCCGTGATCAACCGCCGTTGCGGTTCCGCACGGTCGGCCGATTGCCGGAGAAAGACCTCGCTTTGATCAAAGTCGAGTCGGCCCGGCCGCTCATCACCGTGCCGCTTGGACGTAGCGACGACCTGCTTGCCGGGGAGCCAATCCTCGTTGGTGGTAACCCCGGCGGGCGCGGTGTTGTCTTCTCGGCAGGGATCATCAGCTCCCCCAACGTGATGGCAGGCACTTCCGCTCTGGCGATGTCCAACTTCCCGGACGACGCGCGCGATCGGATGATCCAGTTCGACGCCGCCAGCAATCCGGGCAATTCCGGCGGCCCGCTGATCAACGCAGAGGGACAACAGGTTGGCGTCGTCGTTGGCAAGATTCTCCAGGAGCAAGACATCAACTTCGCGGTGCCCATCGATCGCGTTCAGCAATCGATCCATGAACTGATCTTGCCCGAGGAGCGCGGCAACTTCTGGACCGGGATCGACCTTGAGATCGCGAGCACCCGGATCCGCCGTGTGCGCGACGGAAGCTCGGCCGCCCGAGCCGGTCTCGTGCCAGGCGACACGATCACCGCTCTGGGTAACACGCCTGTGAACAACGGAGTCGATTTTTATGTCGACCTGGCGGGGCGCAGGCAGAATGAGCGAGTCCAAGTGAATTTTACGCGCGGCCAGGAGACGCGGGAGGTTCCCCTCGTTTTGGAGTCGTATCCGACCCTGGCAGGCCTCAGCGCGGAGGGGCGCGAACGCGGACTCCACTACCGTATGTATCGCGGTCGGTTCACGAAGTGCCCCGACTTTGACAAGCTCACGCCGGTTGCCGAAGGTTCGATCGCTAGCCTGAAGCTGGGCGCGATCGAAAGCTTGCCCGACGACCAGTACGCCTTGGTGCTCGAAGGATACGTCGACATTCCCGAGACTAATGTCTGGGCCGTCGCGATCGGTTCCGATGATGGGAGCCGCCTGTACCTGCGCGGCGATCTGCTCATCTCAAACGACGGTCCTCACCCCATGCAGTGGTCGAGCAGGCGGCTCCGCCTCGGGAAAGGGCTGCACCCGATCCGGGTCGAGTTCTTCGAGGTTACCGGCGAAGCCGACCTCCAGGTGACCCTCGGACAGGACGGCTCGAATATCACGCAGATACCCTCGTTCTTTGTCGACAAGTCCAAGTAAAAAGCGATGGCGCTCGCATTGTTCGGGCACCCGTTGATCAACGATTCCCGACACGTTCTCCGGGCCCCAAGTTGCGGAGAAGTTGAGCGGAAAGGATTCAATTTCTTTCTCAATCCCCTCCATTCCGCCCATCCTGTCAAGAAAAAGAATCAAACAGGGAGGATGTGCTCCATCGAGCATCTAGGGTTCGCGGAAGAATCCCCGACCGACTCGAACAACGGCGGCGTCTCGAGCGTCTCATAGTGTGCGCGCGTGCGCTGGGTCGGCCTGGGTTGCTTCGGGTGATCATCTGGGTCGGCTCAGGAGCGTTGCGAGGGTCGCTTGAGACCAGACCGCCGGGTCTGACGAGCGCCGCTCAAGCATTTGACGAAACATCAGCACGACAAGCTCGGGAATTCGATATGTGGGCGAACCAGGTTGACTGAGACGAGGGTCACCAAAAACACCAAAAACACCAGAAACCTCTTGCAGAACGTGCGAGCGAGCGTCGATTGGGGTGCTTGCGAAGCCTGGGCGATCTATATGAGCACCGCATGGAAGAGCCCGCCGAGTGACGGGCACGTGACGTACGGGCCGCCCGACGCTTGAATCGAAAACGCCGATCGTCCTACAATGGTCTGCGTCCCGAATTCCGTCGGTGGCCCTGTGGGTGGAGACGGCCTCCGCTCGGCTGCGCTCGTCTCGAACCCGTCTCCACTCCGTCGGCGCAGCCGGTCCTCGCGGGGATGGCTGTCCTTCGCCCTCCATTCACACCACCTGGGGCCCAGCACGGGAATGTCCACCGCCG
>JARLIH010000021.1 GCA_031291845.1 Isosphaeraceae bacterium
CCGCAGCAGCCGCGGCTGGTCGACCCCCAGCGCGGCGCCCTGGCCGCCGCGCATGACGAGCAGGAGCTGGTCTCCGGCGAGCAGCGTCTCCTCGATCTCGTCGACGTCGAACGCCAGCGTATGGCGGCCCACCAGGACCAGGCGCCGCGAGGTCAGGTAGAGGTCACCCGCGAGCCCGGACGGCTCGTCCGAGCCGGGCACTGGCTCGCGCCGGTCGACCATCGCTGACCGGCGCACCGCGAGGACGCGTTCCCCGGACGCGAGCAGCGGTCCGATCCGGGCGTCCGGGTCGAGCGCCGCCATCGGCTGCGTCCGGTACCGCTCGCGGGCCGCGTCGGCGGCCGCCTCGTCCGCCTGCGCGCGGGCCAGGATCTCGGCCGCATCGCGGAGCGCGGGGGCACCGGCCGTGTCAAACGGGCCTTGCGCGGAAGTCGGCTGGTTGGAGCGCTCCATCGCGCAACTGTGAGGCATGGATACCCCGCGCGTCATCCGTCGGATTACGTAGTCGAGTACGTACTCGCGCCTACGTACACGTAGATCGGAATACGTAATCGCCTACGTACGAATACGGATGACGGCTCCACTGGAGCCGCCCACAGTGCGGCGAGTCGGCCGTATGGGAGCCGGCCACAGCCCGGGTGACTCCGGGCGTTCGCTCGAGACGGTCATCCGGACAAGAAGGTGAACAGGGGGACGCAGGACCTGAAGCGGCAGCGTCCCGCCAGTCGCGGTCGGCGTCCAATCCGGCCGCGGATGATCGGAGGAGGTGGGTCAGTGAACCACCGGCCACCTCCAACGCGCCGACGGAGCTGACGATGGTACCAACCCCAGCGCCGGGGCCGGTGCCTCCAGGCAACGGTCTGCGTGATCTGCCGACGAGAACGGGACAAAGGTTGCATCGGTACGCCGAACTACCTAGTACGTTCGGCTGCCTCAGGGCCGGCGTCGTCCGCGCCGAGTGGGCGTTCCCAACTCGGCAACCGGGTCACGAAGACAGATACGGCCCCAGGGCGGACAGCCGATGCAGGTCGAGGGAGGGAGCGTAGCGGGGTAGCCCAAGAGATCGCCAAGCGTGATGTCCCAAGTCTTGGAGTCTTCATCGACCGATCCAGGGAGAGAAGGAAATCTGATGCGAAAACTGTTCATGTCGATCATCGGCATCTCCGCGATCCTGACGCTGGCGCTCGGCGTCGCGTTCGCGTGGTCAACCACAGGGGTCGGCACCTACTCGGTTGGTACGGGTCAGTTGAGCGTTGCGCTTGTGAACCCGGCTAATGCAGGAAACCTCCTGTACCCGACGAACACGCCCATCGTGGTCGCCACCGGGAACATCCAGAACAACACCCCCGCCAATCCGGGCATCGCGGTCGCTGGCAACGGCGGCTTCATCGACGGCATCACTGACGCTGCCTACTGCGGGATCACGGACGGCGGCCTCACAACGGGCGGCGGCTGGATCCAGCCCGCCGGTTACCAGAACGGCACTTGGTCGGCATCCCTCACGATGAACCCGTTTGCGCCGAACGACTGCCAGAACATCGCGATCGGCTACACGGTTCACGTCAACGTCGTGACCCCGTAACTCGAGCTGAGAAACCGTGGGCGGCGCCACGCCGCCCTCGGTGCCCGGACTGAGCCAGCAGCGATGATCACATGCAACTGACCGTCCCCGCCGTTCGCCCGATCGGGCGACCGCGCATTCGCACCATCGTCGGCGCCTTCGCGGCCATTCTTCTAGGGCTCGTCCTGGGCGGCCTCCTGGTCGTCGCCGTCGCAACGACGCTCTTGGGCTACCGGGTCCTCGACATTGCCTCCGGGAGCATGGAGCCGGCCCTCAACCGTGGCGACCTGATCCTCTCGCGACCGGCCCCGATCGGGCAGGTCAAGCAGGGCGACATCATCGTCTTCCAGGAAGGCGAGCAGGTTCCCGTCCTCGTCGCCCACCGGGTCGCTGCGGTGATCAACCTTGTGGTCAACGCGACCTCGAAATCGACCGGTGTCACGATGTCCTCGACGACGCCGGCATTCCGCACGAAGGGAGATGCCAACCCGGACCTGGATGGCTCGATCGTCGACGCCGCCCACTACCGGGGAGTCGTGTGGTTCGTTCTGCCGGGTCTCGGTACGCCCCTCCTCGGCTATCCGGTCTCGCACATCTTCCTCGCCGTCGCGGTGCTGACGGCCCTCCTGTGGGCCTGCTACGAGGTGGTCGGCCTAGCGCGACGCCGACGCGCACGCCGCCTGGTCGCCCCAACAGTGGAGGAGCGCCCCAACGATGGCTGAAGGTCGACGTGGCCGATGGGCCATCCGGGCCGGGTTCGCCGTCGCATTCGTGAGCCTGGCCGCCGTCGGCGCCGCCTCCGCGGGTGGCGTCTCCTACGCGTGGAACGCGCAGGCCACGGGCACCTTTCACGCGAAGGTGGGCACCTGGGCGACCTCGGCCTGCCCGCTCGCCGACTTCAGCTACCCCACCGGCGCGCAGACGTACCCGATGGTCTCGGTGACTGTCTCGGCGAATGCCACGCTGCCCACGGACTGCGCCCTGTCCTTCTCGCTCAACTCCTACACGACCCAGGGGCCGGACTGGCCCAGCACCGGGACGCAGGCGCTCTACGACCACCAGACCATGACGCTCGACGCGGCCAACCGGTCGGGCACGCTCGCCGTGCGGAAGCCGCCGTGCTACGGCCAGACCGACTTCTACACCGGCACAACCGCGTTCGACGGCACCGATGGCCCACTGCCGTCCTACCCTGACGATGTCGTCCCGCAGCCGCTCATTGCCTGGTCCAA
>JARLIH010000259.1 GCA_031291845.1 Isosphaeraceae bacterium
GCGGCCGAGGCTGCCGGATCGCAACACGCTTCTTGATGGGTTACTGTGGAGGGTTCATGCTATGGGTTCTGGTGCGCCCCGGCTGGAACATGCGTTGAAAAACTTGCGCGAACGGTGGGACATCGCCCGTGAGCAATGGGCGGACAAGGTCGCGCTCGACTTCGAAAAGAACCACATCCTGCCGCTCGAGAGCCAGACGGTTCACGCCGCGCGCGGCATGGACAAGATTGCGGAAGTCATTCAGAAGGTCAAATACGACTGCTCCTGATCGGAGCGAGCCTTTCGTGTCGAGGTTCGCGAGGGTCCGCTCGCCCCGCGCCCGTTCCACGCCGCTTGCACCACGGGTTTGCCCAACATGCCGGAATCACCGCTGATCCAGAAAGAAGTCCAGGCGCTGCGGGACCTCGAGCGGCTGTCCGCCGAGCGGGCGACCGCCGAGACCGACACGGAAGTCGCGTTCCAGTCACGGAAGGACGCCGAGGCCAAGTCGTTTCGCGAAGCGCACCAGCGACTCGCCAGCGCGTCGAAATCGGAAACCGAAGCGACCCAGACGCGCTACCAGCAGGTGCGCACGGAGATCGCGCGCAAGGCCGATGCCGAACGTAAGGCGACCGAGGCCGAGTACGCGGAGGCACGCGCCCGCATTGAAGCCCGTGTGAAGTCGGGTCGCAAGTCGGCCAAGAAAGAGATGGAAGAGTCGAAGTGGCAGGCCCTGGCCCTCTTCGAAGCCTCCAAGGACGGCGCGGTCAAGCAATTCAAGGAAGCGGAAACCGACCTTGCCGCGGCCGCCCAGGAGTTCCAGGTCGTTCAGGAGGACGCTGCCGGCCCGCTGGCGGCCTGCCGGGGGTTCGCTCCCAAGGACGCGGCGGAGGTCCCGCTTGCCGCGCCACCCGCGGAGGGGGGCTCGGAAGCACCCGCCGCCGAGAGTCCGGCGGCTGCGGTGCCCGAGAACCCGGTCGAAGAGTTCAAGGCGCGGGTCAAGCTTGCCGAGGAGCAGACCGCCGCGCTGGCGAAACTCAAGCTGCCCAAGTTTCTGAAGCCCCAGACCTACATCTGGCCCTTCCTCATCCTGGGCAGCGCGGTTGCTGGTGGATTGATCTTCGGCGCGGGCATGTCGCCGACCATCGGCGGGGTCGCCGGCGGTGTGGCGGCAATCGGGCTCGGCGTCGGGATCTGGATCTGGCTGGCCGGCGTGGCCAAGAAGGAGGTCTCGCAGCTCTACCCGCCCCTCGTGCGCACCATGGAAGAGGCCGAGCGGCTGCTCGACCAGTCGAAGACCTGGAACAAGGCGAACTTCGAACGCAAGAAGGTCGAGGTCGAGGAGAAGCGCGAATCGACCATCCGTGAGGCCGAGAAAAAGCACGCCCGCCTGAACTCCGACCTCCAGGAGTGGATGCAGAAGGAAACCAAGGCGATCGAGGCCAAGTACCCGGCCCTCCTGACCCAGATTCAGGAACGCCGCGACCAGGCCTTGCGCGAGGCGGACGAGAAGTACCCGCGGCTGCTGAACGAGATGAAGGAACGGTTCGAACGCGAGCAGCAGCAGCTTCAAGACGCGTACCGTCAGCAGAAAGAAACGACCCAGAGGCTGCACGACGAGGCCTGGAACACCCTCGCGAAGCGCTGGCAGGACGGGCTCACCCAGGTCGGTAACGACGTGGGGGAGATCAATCAGGTCGCCGGCAATGCCTTCCTCGAATGGCACACCGCGGACCTCGACACCTGGCAGATGCCGAAGGTCGCGCCCGACGGCATGCGGTTCGGCCAGTTCACCGTCGACATGAAGGACATTCCGCAGGGCATTCCGACCGACCCGCGGCTGAAGGCCATGGGGCCGACGTCGTTCACGATGCCGTCGCTGCTGCCGTTCCCCGCGCAGGCGTCGATCCTGATCAAGTCGGCCGAGGCCGGCCGGAGCGATGCGAACCAACTGCTCCAGACGGCGATGCTCCGCATCCTGACCTCGGTGCCCCCCGGAAAGGCCCGCTTCACGATCGTCGACCCGGTCGGCCTGGGGGAGAGCTTTGCCGCATTCATGCACCTGGGCGACTATCACGACCTGCTCGTCACCGACCGGATCTGGACGGAAACGCCGCACATCGAACAGAAACTGGCCGACCTCTCCGCGCACATGGAGAACGTGATCCAGTTGTACCTGAGAAACGAGTTCGAGACGATCGAACAATACAACGTACACGCCGGCGAGGTTGCTGAACCCTACCGGATCCTGGTCGTCGCCAACTTCCCGGCCGGCTTCAGCGAATCGGCCGCGCGGCGGCTGGTCAGCATTGCCAACAGCGGGGCGCGCTGCGGCGTCTTCACGCTGATCTCGATGGACGTCAAACAGCAGCTTCCCTCGGGTTGCCAGCTCAAGGACCTGGAAGGTCCCACGGTTCACTTCAACTGGCGCGACGGGAAGCTCGCCTGGCGGGAGCCGGATTTCGGCAAGTATCCTCTCCAGCTCGATGTGCCTCCTGCCCAGGAAACCGTCTCGAAGCTGATGCACGTCGTCGGCTTGAAGGCGCGCGACGCCAATCGCGTCGAAGTGCCGTTCGAGTTCATCGCGCCGAAGCCTGAGGAATACTGGACCGGCGACACGAGCAAGATCGTGGACATCCCGCTCGGACGCGCGGGCGCGACGAAGCTCCAGAGCCTGGTGCTCGGCAAGGGGACATCGCAACACGGCCTGATCGCCGGCAAGACCGGGTCCGGTAAATCGACCCTCCTGCACGCGCTCATCGTCAACGGCGTGCTGCGCTACAGCCCGGACCAGTTGGAGCTCTACCTGATCGACTTCAAGAAAGGCGTCGAGTTCAAGGTCTACGCCGAGTACAAGCTGCCGCATGCGCGCGTCATCGCGGTGGAGAGCGAACGGGAGTTCGGCTTGAGCGTGCTCCAGAAGCTCGACCTCGAGCTGAAGGAGCGCGGCGAGCGTTTCCGCGAGCTCGGCGTGCAGGACCTGCGCGGCTTCCGAGAGGTGACGAACGGTAAGGAAGCCCTCCCCCGCATCCTCTTCGTCGTGGACGAGTTCCAGGAGTTCTTTACCGAGGACGACAAGGTCGCCCAGGACGTGGCCCTGTTGCTCGACCGCCTCGTCCGGCAGGGCCGTGCGTTCGGCATCCACGTGATGCTCGGCTCGCAGACGCTCGGCGGAGCGTTCTCGGTCTCGCGGGCCACGCTCGGTCAGATGGCCGTACGCATCGCCCTTCAGTGCAACGAGGCAGACGCGCACCTCATCTTGAGCGACGACAACTCGGCCGCGCGGCTGCTGACGAGGCCCGGAGAAGCGATCTACAACGACGCCAACGGCCTGGTGGAGGGGAACAACGTCTTCCAGGTGGTGTGGCTCTCGGATGCCAAGCGCGTCAAGTACCTCGAGCGCCTTCAGGAGATGTACCAGGAGCTGCACCGTCCGCCGGTCGAGCAAATCGTGTTCGAGGGAAACCTGCCGGCCATCCCGGCGATGAACTACATCCTCGACCGCCTTTTGAGCGCCCCGGACTGGCCCGTCGATCCGAAGGCCGACTATGCGTGGCTCGGCGAGGCGATCGCCATCAAGGATCCGACGTGTGCCACCTTCCGGCCGCAGAGCGGCAGCAACCTGCTCGTCGTGGGTCAGAACGACGTGTTGGCGCTCGGCATTCTGAGCATGTCCATGATCAGCCTGGCCGCGCAACGCAGCCCGGCGGGAGTCCGCTTCTACCTGCTCGACGGCAGCCCGGCCGATTCGGTCAATTGCGGCCAACTGGCCGAGATCTCCAAGGTCCTGCCTCACTCCGTCAAGGTGGTCTCCGGGCGCGAGCTGGCGTCGAACATGGCGGAAGTGGCCGCGGAAGTGGAGCGCCGGCAGACGGATCCCACGGGCGACAACGCGCTCATCTTCATCATCATCTTCGACCTGCCGCGCTTCCGCGACCTGCGGAAGGGGGACGACGACTTCGGCAGCTTCTCGCGCTATGGCGAGGAGAAGGCCGTGCCGCCGTCGAAGCTCTTCGGGAACATCCTCCGCGACGGCCCGCCGGTCAATGTCCACACGATCGTCTGGTGCGACAGCCTCAACAACCTGAACCGCACGTTCGATCGCCAGTCGCTCAAGGAGTTCGAGATGCGCGTGCTCTTCCAGATGAGCGCCAACGACTCGAGCTCGCTCATTGACGCCCCGACCGCCGGCAAGCTCGGCAGCCAGCGCGCGCTCTATCACAGCGAAGAAGAAGGCCGCGCCGAGAAGTTCCGTCCCTACGCGATTCCCGCCGAAGATTGGCTCCCGAGCGTCAAGGAGCGATTTGGCAAGCGAGCAGGGGCGGTCGCCGCGCCGCAAGAGCCCGAGCCGGCGTCAGCAGCCGCGTCCTCGGACGGGCATGCGAACGGCCATTCCGCGGACGGCAACGGATCGAACGGTGATGCGCAATCCGATTTCGCGGAAGCCGCTGTCCCGCAAGCCGAAGCCGTTGAGCCGGTGCCGCGCGACGAGTCCGGTCGCGTCGAGTGGGTCGAACCTTGATCAACGGGGGGAGACTACTCTGTAACCCGGCGGCCTGAAGCGAGAGACGACCGCCCCGGTCGCTCCGCGAGGATGACTCTTGCCGGCCCTCCGCCCCCCACGAGCAGCAGCGTCGCCGGATTCGGCCCCGGGGGGGACAGTTGGACCCTCAGCGATTCGGGCCGAAGACTGAGTCCGCGCACCTTGATCTCGAGCGGACCCAGCTTCCTCTCGGCCAGAACGCGCTTGAGCCTTCGGAGATCCAATGGCAGGGTCTCCCGGACTTCGAATGCGGAGACAAACGGAGAATCCAGCCGGCTGGGGCCCGTCAGGTAGCCGACGCCCGGGGCGACTCGCGTCAGCTCGTGGGCAGCGGCAAACGATTCGAGCAGGCCCGAACGGAGCAGGGCGGGGTCGGGATCGAATACCCATCGTTGCACTTCGGAGCAGGGAACGGGGGCTCCCGCGAGGTGGTGACGATCGGACCAGGTGGCTCCCGACGGCAGTGCCGTCGCACGCCGGCGGCAGGATGCGAGCGAGCCATACCAGACGGTCGCCTCCTTGCACTCGCCCCCCAGGCTGATCAACTCGATCTCGACCGGCTTTTCACCGAAATGGCTCGCGAAATCGCTCGCCGGCCCCAGCTTGATGGCGCCTCCCCGGGTCGTGCTGGCAAGCGACAAGAGAAAGCCGAGGTCGGGCTCGTAGTCGCTCAATGACTGGGCCCGTCTCGGACCGTTGGCCCGGCGATCCGGATCGGCGTGAACCAGGCTCGCTGGGACGATGGGGAATTCTCGGGCCTGGGCCTGCGACTCGTTGACTCGGTCCGAGACCTCGTACACCCCGGCGTTCCAGCGCAGCCGGCGGCACATCCCGTCATCCGCGTCCACACACGTGACGAGCGCCTCCACACCGAGTGCCAGCGCATCGCCGCCGATCCCGGAACAGAGATCGACGACGTTTTCGCCCGCAAACCGTCGCGCTTTGTACCGGGCCACGGGCTCGGGCGTGGCCTGTTCCAGGCCGATCGGGTCGAGCCACATCCGGTCCGCCCGGGAAAACTTCGCGGCTCCCCGGCGTCTCGCCTGGGAAAGACGAAGGGCGGCTTCAACCTCTTCGCGCGCCCAGTCTCGACGCCAGCGCGCGATCTCGGCCGGCCCCGGTGCGCTCACGGTGGCGGCCTCCGCAAGCAACCGTTGCCCCTCGGGGCTCGACAAGATCCATTCTTCAGCGTCCAGCTCGCGGGCGGTCCTCATTCCACTTCCTCTCGTGAGACGCTCTCCCGGCGATTAGAATCGACGGATCGCAGTTTTGTCACCATCCCTGGAACCGACCACGACGGAGCGACATGCGCGAAACTGCGTATCCCCCCCCACCACCGCTTGTGCGCGAGCCGTTGGCGCTCGGGGGAATATCCATTCCCTCGCGCTTCTTCCTCTCGCCCCTGGCGGGCTACACGAGCCTCGCATTTCGCCTGGCCGTGCGCGAATGCGGCGGGCTCGGCCTCGCGTCGACCGACCTGGTCAACGCGCGCTCGTTGATCGAGCAGCGCGCGAAGGCGTTCGACCTCGCTGAAACCTGTGCTGAGGACCGCCCGATCACGATCCAGATCTACGGGCACGTGGGCGAGGAGATGGAGCGTGCCGCGCGCCAGGTCGTCGAGCTCGGCGCGTCGATCGTCGATATCAACATGGGCTGTCCGGTCAAGAAGGTGGTGAAGACCGGCGGCGGGTCGGCGCTGATGTGTCAGGCCGATGCGGCTACAGCGCTCGTCGAGCGCGTCGTGCGCGCGGTCGACGTTCCGGTTACGGTCAAGATGCGGCTCGGCTGGGACGATCAATCACTCACGGCTCCCGGCCTCGCTCGCGCGTTCGAGCAGGTGGGTGTGGCGGGCGTGATCATCCACGGGCGGACGCGCGAGCAGGGGTTTCGCGGGACGGTCAACCGCGAGGGCATTCGCGCGGTCGTCGAGGCGGTCGAGCGGATCCCGGTCGTCGGCAACGGCGACATCCGCACGCTCGATGACGCGGAGGCGACGTTTCGCGAAACCGGCTGCGCTGCGATTTCGATCGGGCGGGGCGCCCTGGGCAATCCGTTCATTTTCCGCCAGCTTGCCCATTGGGCGGAGCACGGCGATCCCGGCCCGGACCCGTCGTTCGATGAGCGTGTCAATGTGATGGAGCGTCACTTCCACGACCTGGTCGCTCGCCGCGGTGCGCGCCTGGCGTGCTTCCAGTTCCGCAAGATCATCAAGTGGTACAACCACCTGATCCGCCCGCCGAAGGCCTTCTATCATCGACTCATCAACCTGGAGACCGTCGCACGATTTGACGAGACGGTGGCGATGATCCGGGCCGAGGGCCCGTCCGCGCCGCTGCCGGGACACTTCGAGCCGAGAATACCGGTGCCAACCGGGCCGATCGATAAGTGGTGACCTCGGGTTCGCTTCGTCAACCCGCTCGACCGGCCGCTTGATCCTCGCTCGGCGCCAGCCGTAAGATAACCCATGAAGGTCCGAGCATTGCCGGGCCCGCAGGTTCTACCTCTCCACGTCACAAGGGAGTGCAACTGATGGCCACTGTCACCGAGCCTCGCCGCGCGACGCGCAGGGCCTTCCAGACAAAACTGCTCATCGGCGGCCAGTGGCGCGACAGCGTCAGCGGCAAGACCTTTGGAACGTTCAACCCCGCGACCGAGGAAGAAATCGCCCAGGTTGCCGAGGGAGACGCCGCCGACATCGAGCTGGCCGTCAAGGCCGCGCGCAAGGCGTTCGACTCCGGTCCCTGGCGCAAGACCGACGCGCGGGACCGGGGGCGGCTCATGAACCGGCTCGCCGACTTGATCGAGAAACACCTCGACGAGCTGGCCGAGCTCGAAACACTCGACAACGGCAAGCCGATCAGCGAGAGCAAGAACGCCGACCTCCCGCTGGTTATCGACTGCTTCCGCTACTACGCCGGCTGGGCCGACAAGATCCACGGGCAGACGATCCCGATCCGGGGCAACTACTTCTGCTACACCAAGCGCGAGCCGGTCGGCGTCGCGGGGCAGATCATCCCCTGGAACTTCCCGATGCTGATGGTCGCCTGGAAGTGGGGACCCGCGCTCGCCGCCGGTTGCACGGTCGTGCTCAAGCCGGCCGAGCAGACCCCGCTCACGGCGCTGAGGCTCGGGGAGCTGGCACTCGAGGCCGGTTACCCGGAGGGCGTAATTAACATCGTCCCGGGCTTCGGCGAGACCGCCGGTGCCGCGCTCGTCGGCCACCCCGGCGTCGACAAGCTGGCCTTTACCGGCGAGGGACGGACAGCCCAGATCATCATGCGAAGCGCGGCCGACACGCTGAAGCGCATCACGTTCGAGCTCGGCGGCAAGAGCCCCAACATCGTCTTCGCCGACGCGGACCTCGACGCCGCCGTCGACGGCGCATTGCTGGGGCTGTACCTGAACCAGGGCCAGTGCTGCTGCGCAGGGAGCCGGCTGTTCGTGCAGGAGTCGGTCCACGACAAGTTCGTCGACCGCCTGGCCGCGAAGGTCAAGGCTCGCCGACTCGGCGATCCCTTCGACCCCGCCACCGAGCAAGGGCCGCAGGTCGACAAAGCGCAGTTCGACAAGATCCTGTCGTACATCGCCAAGGGGCGCGACCAGGGGGCGAAGTGTGTCACCGGCGGTGAGCGGTTTGGCGATAAAGGGTTCTTCATCGCTCCCACCGTCTTCACCGACGTGAAGGACGACATGGCCATCGCACGCGAAGAGATCTTCGGTCCGGTGCTTTCGGTGATCAAGTTCCGCGATGTGGAGGAAGTCATCGAGCGCGCCAATACGACCGACTATGGCCTCGTGGCCGCGGTCTGGACGCGCGACATCGGCAAGGCCCACGCCATCGCCGACCGCATCCGGGCGGGGACCGTCTGGGTCAACTGCTACGACGTCTTCGACGCCGCGGCTCCCTTCGGCGGCTTCAAGCGGAGCGGCATCGGCCGTGAGCTGGGCGAGAAGGCGCTCGACAACTACACCGAGCTGAAGACGGTCACCGTTGCGCTCGACTGAGATCGTTTCCGAGGTTGGGTCGGTCCGTCAGGGCTGACCCAACCCACAGCGCCCTATCGCTGGGGCGCGCTCCCGAGTCGCCGCACGTCTCCGTCGCGCTTCGTCACACCAATTCGGTCAAGGTATTCCCCGATCGGCACGGCAAACTTCCGCGTGGTGCCGAGCAGGTCGCGGAGCTCGGACATCGTCAGGGTTGAGCCGTCCGACAGCCGCTCGGTGACACGCCTGCGGACTTCGACTTCGGCCTCGTAATCCAGGAACAGCTCGGGCGAGATCTCGACGAGCCGCTCCTCCTCGCAGAGCAGCCGGAGCAAGTCGGGCACCGCGCTTGCGCGCGATCCCGCTTGCGCGATGAGTTCCGCGACGTCGGGCGGCGCCAACGCGCCGGCCCGAACGGCCTCCGCCAGCTCGGCCTTCAGCCGCCGTTCCCCCTGACTCAGCTTGGCCTCATAACCCTTCACGGCAACCGTCCTTGGGTTGCAAACCAGCCTGCCGGACGCTTGGAGCCTGGCGCTGAGCGCGGCAACGAGCGCGTCGTCGAGGTCGGGCAGGGCGGCCGCGAGCTGCGCGCGGGGGATGGCCGAGATGCGCGGTCGAGCGGCGTGGAGCCAGCCGAGTGCACGGATGATGCGGCCTTCCAGCTCGGTGCACGTCTCGGACAGAACTTGCAAGGACCGCTTGCCCCCCAACGGCAACGTGACGACTTCGCCAGCCTCGACCAGCCGGCTCAGTGCGGAGCGAACCTCATGAACATCCAGGCCGGTCAATCGGCAGAGCACGTGGTCGCCGCAGGGGGCGAGCCCCTGCAGGGCGAGGGTGGCAGCGAGGCGGCGACCCGGCTCGGGATCGCCAAGGCGCTGGATGCGGTCGATGGTCACCCGATCTCTGCGTCGGATCCGACGTGCCGAAGGTTGGAGCACCCGGCCGCCGCCGGCCGTGGCCGCCGGGCTTTCCTCGCGTAGTACGAAGGGTTGGTCGTACACGGCGACGACCGGCGCGGCGAGGTGGAGTTGGGCTAACCCCGACGCGCCTGGTTCGAGCTGCGTTTCGTTGAGCAAAGCCACGGTCGCGGTGATCTCCGCCGTGCCGAGGTGCAGCCGATAACGCGCACGCTGCTTGATCGGCCGCGGCGCGTCGTCTATGGCGCGTAAGTCGACGGTCAGGATCCGAGTCGGCTCGAGATATCCCGGTGTAGCCAGCTCGTCCCCGCGCTGGACTTCGGTGTGGTGGATCCCCGCAAGGTTGATCGCCGCACGCGCCCCCCGCCCGATTCGCTCGACCGGCTGGTCATGTTGCTGCAGCACCCGCACGCGCACGGGGCGGCACGCGGGTAGCAACTCGAGGTCGTCGCCGACGGCGACGCTTCCTGAGGCCACGGTCCCGGTCACGACCGTCCCGTGCCCGGCCACGGTGAAGGCGCGATCGACGGCGAGTCGAAACAGGCTGGAATCAGACGGCCTAGGGACGTGGCGGCATAGCTCCTGGAGCGCGGCCTTCAACGCGTCGATGCCCTGTCCGGTCGCGGCCGACGTCCGGACGATCGGCGCGGCAGCCAGGAAACTGCCCGCGAGGAGCGTCCGCACCTCCTCCTCCACCAAGTCGAGCCAACTGGGATCCCCCAGGTCGCACTTCGTCAGGGCAACGACACCCGCTTTGAGCCCGAGGAGGCGGAGAATTTCGAGGTGCTCGCGTGTTTGCGGCATCACCGAGTCGTCAGCCGCGACCACAAGGAGCGCCAGGTCGACGCCCGTGGCCCCGGCGAGCATGTTCCGGATGAACCGCTCGTGCCCGGGCACGTCGATCAGGGCGAGCCGTACACCATCCAGGTCGAGGTGCGCAAAGCCGATGTCGATCGTGATCCCGCGCTGTTTTTCAGCGGGAAGGCGGTCGGTGTCGATCCCGGTCAAGGCGCGGACCAACGCCGTCTTGCCGTGGTCGATATGCCCTGCCGTTCCGAGAACGAGATTCCGCTCCGCCGTCATGCCGTGCCCGTGGTCCTTCTCTCGTTGGAGGCGTTCGCCGGGATGCTTTTCCTATGGGAGGGCGAGGCTCCCTCCGAGCCGCGCATCGCCAGAGGCGCCCTTTTGGGGCTTGGCTCGGCAGGAGCCTCGTCCTCCCATAGATACGGAGACCAAGCGCCCCTTGCCGAACGGCGCGGCGCTAAGTCCGCAAATTGCCCTCGTTCCTACGCTCCGCGCGGGAACGCTCTCCCGGATGCTCTGCGGCCCGATGATCCTGGGATTCAGGCCGCGGAGCGGCGAAGACGGAGCTCCCATGCAGAACGTGGGAACGAGGGAATTCCCATGCTTCAGTCCTAATCAAACGGCGTGCGGATCACAACGCCGGGTCAGCCCTGAGCGGCCCTTGAGGTTACTTCTTCTTCGTTCCCTCGATGCTCACGTTGACCCACACGTCGTCGCCGATCGGCCCGACCATCTTGGTCATGCCAAAGTCGCTCTGCTTGACGACGAACGACGCATCAATCCCCGCAATCGGCGCACCCGTCGGCCCTTTGCCGCTTCCAACCGGCAACACCTTGACCTTGAGCAGCTTGGTCACGCCGTGCAGCGTGAGCTCGCCCGTCGCCTCGTAGCCGTCCGCGGTCTTCGTAACCGACTTGCTCTTGAAACTGATGACCGGGTACTGCACAGCGTTGAAGAAGTCGGGGCTCTTGAGGTGCTTGTCGCGCATCGCGTTGCCGGTGTCGATGCTGGCAGCCTTCACCTGAAAGTCGAGCACGCTCTGCGACGGGTCGCTCTCGTCCAGCGCAAACGTGCCGGAGAGGTCGTTGAACCGTCCCCACGCGTGGCTCGTGTTCATGTGGCGCGCCCGGAACACAATCGCCGAGTGGACCGGGTCCACCGCGTAGGCGTCGGCCGCGCGGCTGTCGCGCGCCGTAAAACCGGTCAGGACCAAGGCCGACAGCAATGACACGATCGAAAACCTAGAGACCATGACGTCCCTCCTCTGGATCGAGACAACGGACTGGTCACAAAACACAAAGATACCGAATGGGTCTGCCGAAGTGGCCTTCCCGCCCCCTCGGCGGTAAAATGTTCCTGGTCAATGTTGGACTAATTCATAGTGAAGCCCTTCAGCAATGTCAAGCCCAGCCCCTGGCCCATCCGACCAAGCCCTGCGGTTGCTCGAGGTATTCCATACGTATGAGCGTTCGTTCGCACGATGGACCCAATCGCTCATCGAGACCGAGAGCCCCAGCCCCGCGCGGATGAGGCTGCTGGGGGTATTGAACTGCGGCGGCCCGACGATCATGTGCGGCCTCCGAGACGAGCTGGGCGTGTCGGCTCGGCAGGTGACGAACCTGGTCGATGCGCTGGAGGCCGAGGGGTTGGTCAAGCGAACTCCGCACGCTTCGGACCGCCGCGCGACGGTCGTCGAGATCACGGCGAAAGGCGCTGCGCTGGCCTGTGCGTCGTGGGGCCCGATGCAGGCGAAGATGGCCGCGCCGTTCGGCGAGCTGAGTGCAGACGATCAGCGCGAGCTTTTGCGGCTGATGGAATTGCTCTCGGACGCTGTGCGGCGCCGCGAGCAGGGCGATCGACAAACTGGCGGACACTGAGGATCTGACTGATGACAGCGAAACGATCGGGTCGTGCGGTCCCATCGCTCCTCGTGCTCGCCGCGCTGGTGCGGGGCGCATCGGTATTCGCCGACGATCGCGCGGCGGCGGACGCTCCGCGTGCGGCCGATCCGCGGCTCGTCGTCGAACGGTTCGCGAGCGCGCCGGACATCGTTCACCCGATCGCGCTTGACTTCGACGTCAACGGCCGGCTGCTCGTGATCGAAAGCCATACGCATTTTCGCCCCGAGGGCTACCAGGGGCCGCAGACCGACCGCGTGCGCACGCTCGAAGACACGGACGGCGATGGTAGGGCCGATCGGTTCGGCATTTTCTACGAGGGAACTCGCCTCACGATGGACATCGCCGCGCACCCCGACGGCTCCATCTACCTGGCGACGCGGAACGAGATCCTCAGGCTGCGCGACACGGATCGCGACGGCAAGGCCGACGAATCAAAACGGGTCGTCTTCCTCGAAACGGCGGGCAATTATCCCCACAACGGCCTGTCCGGGCTGGCGTTCGACGCGCGGGGCGACCTGATTTTCGGCATGGGCGAGAACCTCGGCGCGGATTATTCGCTAAACGGCTCCGACGGGATGACCCTGGCCGGCGGGGGTGAGGGGGGAAGCATCTTCCGAGCGACAGCCGATGGTGCCAAGCTACGGCGGATGGCGACGGGCTTCTGGAACCCGTTCGGTTCGTGTCGAGATATCTACGACCGATTTTTTGCGGTGGACAACGACCCGGACTCGATGCCCCCTTGCCGTCTCGTGCAGGTCGTGGAGGGGGGCGATTACGGCTACCAGTTCCGCTACGGCCGTTCGGGGCGTCACGTCTTCCAGGCATGGAATGGCGAGTTGCCGGGGACGCTGCCCATGGTGGCCGGGACGGGCGAAGCGCCGTGCGAGGTGATCAGCTACGAGTCGGACGGCCTCCCTCCCGAATACCTCGGCAACCTGTTCGTTCCGGCCTGGGCCGATCATCGCGTCGAGCGCTTCGCGCTGAAAGCGCGGGGCGCCTCGTTCGCCTCGGTGGCCGAGCCGTTGGTTCAGGGCGGCAAGGACTTTCGCCCGTCCGGATTGGTCGTCGCGCCGGACGGGTCGCTGTACGTGAGCGACTGGGTGCTGCGCGACTACAACCTGCACGGTCGAGGGGCCGTGTGGCACGTCCGCGCCAGGGAGCCGAGGTCGCCGGATCGTCCGGCGGATCCGAAAAAGGGCCTGGCTTCCCGTCATCGACCGCTCCGGGACGCGTCGGCGCACGCGCTGGCGCGCGACGCGCAGGGGCGCGAGTTCCTTCGAGGTCAACTGGCAGATGCCGACCCGCGCGTTCGCGCCGCCGCGCTCGGCGCATTGATTGCCGCCGCCGATCCGGACGTCGACCTCGGCAGTGTCGTGAGCCGTGATGCTGACGCCGGAATCCGTGCGCTGGCAATTCGCGCGCTGGCGGCCCGCGGGATCAACACGCAACCCTATCTTGCGAAAGAGCAGCCTCCGGCCGTGCGACTCGCGGCCATTGAGGGACTCACGGCGAAGAGCGAGCTCCTTGCGCTCCTGGACGACCCGGACCCGTTCCTACGGAGCGCAGCCGTGCACCGGCTCGCGCTGACGCCCGACGCGTTGTCGTCGATCGATCGGGGCACGCTGGCGACGCCCGGCCAGCGCGCGGGCGTGCTGCTTGCGAGTCGCGCATCGGGAGTTCGGGAAGCCACCAGCCTTATTCCCAGATTCATCGCTGATCCTGACGAAGATGTGCGGTTCCTGGCCGTCAAGTGGATTGCGGACGAGAAGCTGGAGCCCTATCGCGGCCTCGTCGTCGCGATGCTCAAGGACCCCGGGCTTAACGTCCGCATGGTCTCAGCCTGCGCGACGGCGCTGGCCCGGCTCGACAATCAGGACGTGAGCGAAGCGCGAATGGCCGACGCGTTCTTCGAGCGGCTTGCCAGCGACCAGAACCCGGTTGGCACGCGGATCCGGATGCTCCAGCTCATGCCTGCCAACCACCCGCGGCTCTCGGTCGACTTCCTGGCCAAGCTGCTCGGCCACGCCGATCCCGCCTTGCGCCTCGAAGCGGCACGGGCACTCAGCGAACAGCGCAGCCCGCGGCGGGGCGCTGTCTTGAAGCGTGTGGCGCTCGATCCCTCGTCACGCGAAGACGTCCGCGCCGAGGCGATCGTCGGCCTGGCCGATCAGGCCGGCGAGCTGCGCGACGACCTCGTACGCCTGGCGCAGGGAGATGGCGCAGCGGTGCGGAACGAGGCGCTCCGCGATTTGACTTCGGTCCCCCTTTCAGCCGCGGATCGTACCGCATTGTCCGGTCTCAGCCAGCGCGACCCGCAGGCCGCGCCACTGGTCGCGCGCGTGCTCGGGGAACGCTTCGCCGCGGGGCGGCCGGTGCCCGAAGACGTGGACGGCTGGCTGAAACGGCTTGAGGGCCCGGCAGACGCGGCCGCCGGCCGCCGGGTCTTCTTCCACCCAAAGGCGGCCGGCTGTTTCCGCTGCCACCGCGTCGACGGGCGGGGGCGAGACGTCGGACCCGACCTGAGCACGATCGGCCGGCGCGATCGCAGGCACATCGTCGAGTCAATCTTGCTACCGAGCGTCGCGATCGGACCGAGCTACCAAAACTGGCAGCTCGCCACGGCTGACGGCCGCGTGTTCACGGGCCTGCTCATGAAAACGGAGCTGGATCAGGTTACTTATGTTGATGCAAAGGGGGATCCTTTCACGTTGAACACGACCGAGATCGCCGAGCGGCGGGGGCTGCCGACGTCGATTATGCCGGCCGGTCTGCCGGAGCTGCTGACGGATCAGGAGCTCCGGGACCTGGTGGCCTATCTCGGTTCTCGGCGTTAGCGATCAGCCGCGTTGCGCTGTCACGGTTGAGCCGTCTTCGCTGGTTGCGGCACGCCCAGGACCTTGACCAGAAATGCCCAGCGGTCCGCCGCTTCCTCGATGATCTTGGACGTGGGCTTACCCGCGCCGTGCCCTGCGCGGGTCTCGATGCGGATCAGCACGGGGTTGTCGCACGACTGCGCGGCCTGGAGCGCCGCGGCGTACTTGAAGCTGTGCGCGGGGACCACGCGGTCGTCGTGGTCGGCCGTCGTGATCAAGGTCGGCGGGTAGCACGTTCCCGGTTTCAGGTTGTGGAGCGGCGAGTACGCGTGCAGCGACTTGAACTCCGCCGGGTCGTCGGACGAGCCGTAATCGTCGACCCATGCCCAGCCAATCGTGAACTTGTGGAACCGGAGCATGTCCATGACCCCGACGGCGGGGAGCGCAGCGCCGAAGAGTTCGGGGCGCTGAGTCGTGCACGCGCCGACGAGCAAGCCGCCGTTCGAGCCGCCGGAAATGGCCAGCTTCGGCGTCGTCGTGTACTTGTGCGCCGTCAGCCACTCGGCGGCCGCGATGAAGTCGTCGAAGACGTTTTGCTTCTTGTGCTTGGTGCCCTCCAGATGCCACGCCTCTCCGTATTCCCCGCCGCCCCGCAAGTTGGGCTGCGCATACAGTCCCCCCAGCTCCATCCAGACCAGGTTGCTCACGCTGAACGCGGGAGTCAGCGAGATATTGAAGCCGCCGTAGCCGTAAAGGAGCGTCGGCGCGGGTACGCTCGGTTTCAGGCCTTTCTTATGGCTCAGGAACATCGGCACCCGCGTTCCGTCCTTGCTCGGGTAGAAGACCTGGGTCGTTTCATAGTCGGCCGGGTCGAAGGCGAGCTTCGGTTTCCGAAACACCGCGCTCTGACCGTTAGTGACGTCATAGCGATACACGGTAGCGGGCGTGCTGAATGACGTGAACGCATAGAACGTCTCCCGGTCCGCTCGTTTCCCGCCGAAGCCCGACGCGGTGCCGAGGCCGGGCAGGCCGACTTCGCGCTCGAAGGTGCCGTCGAGCCCGAAGACTTTCACCTGCGTGCGTGCGTCTTTGAGGTAAGAGGCCAGGAACCGGTCGCCGACGACGTTGACGTCGTCGAGGGTCTCGGGCGCTTGAGGGATCAGCTCCTTCCAGCGCGCGGGCTCGGGGGCGCGCGTGTCGATCGCGATCACGCGGCCGCGCGGGGCGTTGTGGTCGGTCTTGAACCAGAAGACCGGGCCGTCGTTGTCCAGGAAGGAGAACTCGTTGTCGAAGTGATCGATCAGCTCCACCATCGGCGCATCGGGCCGGTCGAGCGGCTTGTAAAGGACGCGGTATTTGTGGGCGGTTCCCTTGGACACCGAGACAATCAGGTAGCGGCCGTCGTCTGTGACGTGGCCGTGGAATTGCCACTCTTTCTGGTCGGGCCGTTCGTAAACGAGCGTGTCTTCCGCCTGCGCTGTGCCGAGGCGGTGATAGTAGAGCTTCTGGTGATAGTTGGCCCCCTTGAGGTCGTCGCCCGGCTTGGGCTCAGGGAAACGGCTGTAGAAGAAGCCCCGATTGTCGACCGACCAGGACGCACCCGAGAACTTGACCCACCGGAGCCGGTCCTCGCGATCGCGGCCGGTCGCGACGTCGCGCACGCGCCACTCCTGCCAGTCGGACCCGGCGGAGGCCAGGCCGTAGGCAAGCAGGGCACCGTCGTGGCTGACTGCGGTTCCCGCAAGGGCCACGGTCCCGTCGGCCGACAGCGTATTCGGGTCGAGCAGGACCGAGGGCTCGGCGTCCAGGGCGGGAAGCGTGTAAAGCACCCCTTGGTTCTGGAGCCCGCTATTGCGCGAATAGAAGTATCGGCCGCCTTCGTGGAACGGGACTCCGAAACGCTCGAAGTTCCAGAGCTCGGTCAGCCGTTGCTTGATCGCGGTGCGCGCGGGAATCGCCTCGAGAAACGCGGACGTGAGCTTGTTCTCGGCCTCGATCCACGCGCGGGTCGCCGGCGCGTCGGGGTCTTCCAGCGGGCGGAACGTGTCGGCGACCTTGGTGCCGTGATAATCATCCACGGTCTCGGAGCGCGGCGCCTGGGGGTAGCGCAGCGCGCTCCCTTGCGGACCGGCTCCGGAAGCGGTTGCCAGGCTCATAAGGAGAAGGACTCCCCCCAAGGAGAAGAGTTGGGCCGTTCGCATCGTGAGATCGACTCCCGGTTTATGACGGCTATCCCTGCGCATTGCGATGCGCTGAACGGACAGTGTATGCGATCGGCCGTCGCCGCACGAGCCGGAGGAACCATCCTCACAAGCCGTCCGCGGTGATCGCTTCGAGAGCCTCGCTGACTGCGCGGGCCGCCGGTCGCGCGAGCTGGCGCACCACCTGGCCGTCGCGGAGGAAGACGAGGTTTGGCCAGAGCTTGACGCGAAACGAGCGGCCGAGCGGCTGGCCAGGTCCATCCTCGACCTTGATGTGCCGCACCTGGGGAAACCCTTCGAGCAACGCGGAGAGCTGGGGCGCAAGCGCCCGGCAGTGGCCGCACCACGAGGCCCCGAACTCGAGGAGCACCGGGCCTCGGCCCCGGTCGATTTCCGCCCGGGTCGGTTCTTGCGATTGGGCGTTCTCGTTGGCGGACACGGCCCCTCCTTTCGACCCATGGGCGCTAAACGGCGTAGCCTCGATCTTGCGAGCAACGAACAATCGGAGGAGAATCGAACCATCCAGAACTTTACACCTTTCAGGGAGCAATCACCATGCCGGGGAACGCAATCAACCTCGGGATCGCCGCGCTGACGTGGTCGTTCGTGGGGGTGCTGGCGGGCTACCTGCTGGGCTTCTTCGACACGCGGCTGAACACGGGAAAGAGTGTGCTCGGCGACGTCGCGGCCGGTCTGTTCGGCGGCTTGGCCGGGGGTTACGTGGCCCGTTATTGCATCGCCGGGGATATCGGCTTCTACGTCTCCGTGGTCAGCGCAGCCGTTGCCGCGTGCGGACTGGCGTATGTTTGGAGGACGGCGGCGGGCAGTCCGCGAAGCGCGGGTTGACGAATCCGGAGGGGAGAGCGCCGGGGGCGTCGCCCTTCGGGCTCGACCCGGCCACCCGACCTTCTAAGACGCTCGCGATCGATGAGCGCCAACGGGCGGGCCCTCATCAAATCTCGTAACGACGGTGTTTCAGCACTGGAGAGTTCCCGTCACGACGGCCACAATGTCGGTTCGATACGCGGAAGATCGACCTCAGCTCGCGTACGCCGTGGAGCGTTGTGGAATGAAGAAGCTCGAACCGATCGTGGCCGGAGCCATCCTCGCCCTGGCCGGAGCCGATCTCTGTCCGGCCGCCGAGCCGGCCGGAGCCCTCAGCCGCGCGGGGCTACCCGACGGACTGGTCGCCCCCGGCACGGCGCCGACGGTCGTGGCACGGACGTCGTTCCTGGAGGGGCCCGCGATCGACGTCGGCGGGGTCCTCTATTTCAGCGACTTGATCGGCAATCGCATCTTGAAGATGACCGCCGAGGGGGTCGTTTCCGTGTTCCGGGCGGACAGCGGACGTACCAACGGCAATACCTTCGACGCGGAAGGTCGCCTCATCAGTTGCGAAGGGGCGGAGCAAGGTCCCGACGGCCGCCGTCGGCTCGTCCGGACGGACATGACGTCGGGCGCCGTCACGGTCCTGACCGACCGCTATGAAGGTAAACGCTACAATGCGCCCAACGACGTTTGCGTGGACGGCCGCGGTCGCATCTGGTTCACCGACCCGTATTACGGTGAGGATCGAGACTCCCTCGAGATGGGCTCGGAGTCGGTCTATCGGATCGATCCCGATGGTCGGGTCACGCGCGTGATGAGCCAGCCGCAGATCGAGCGGCCCAACGGAATTGCGATCACTCCCGACGCGCGAACGCTCTACCTGATCGATAGCCACCCGCGCTCGGGCGGCAACCGGAAGGTGTGGGCCTTTGAGGTCTCGGCCGCCGGCGAGTTAAGCGGTCAGCGGCTCGTGTACGACTTCGGCAGGGGGCGCGGCGGCGACGGCATGCGCCTGGACGTTCAGGGCAACCTCTGGGTCGCGGCCGGCATCACCCTTCCGCGCACGAGCGGCGAGACAGCCGACGTGCCAGCAGGCATCTACGTCCTGACGCCGTCAGGGAAATTGCTCGGACGGATCCCGGTACCGGAGGACGTCATCACGAACCTCGCGTTTGGCGGCCCCGACCGCAAGACGCTGTACGTGACGGCCGGCAAGTCGATCTTCAAGGTGCCGATCGCCGTGGAGGGGTACGCTTTGTATCCTCCCGGGAAGCCGTAGCACCGGCGCGAATTATCGTCGTGGTCCCGCGCTCCGGATGGCCGGGTCCACGTGCTGGAACCGGCGGAAATTCTCGTGAAATCGCGCGGCCAGGCGGAGCGCCTGGTCGTCGTATGCCGCCGTATCGGACCACGCCGCACGGGCGTTCAAGATGCCGTGCGGCACGCGCGGGGAGGCGGTCGGATAACTCAGTCCGAAGATCGGATCGACATCGAACGGAACGCCCTCCAGGGTGCCCTCGAGCACTGCTTCGACGAGCGCTCGGGTGTGCGGCAGGCTGATGCGCTTCCCCGTACCGAAGCCGCCGCCGGTCCACCCGGTGTTCAGGAGCCAGGCCTGAACGCCGTGCTGCCGCATCTTCGCGCCAAGGAGGTCGGCATAGCGGACGGCCGGCAGGGTCATGAACGGAGCGCCGAAGCAGGTGCTGAAAACGGCCGAAGGTTCGTTTCCCAGCCCGCGCTCGGTCCCCGCGACTTTGGCCGTGTAGCCCGATAGGAAGTGGTACATGGCCTGCTCGGGAGTCAAACGGGAGAGCGGTGGCAACACACCGAACGCGTCGCAAGTCAGGAAGAGGATCTGCTTCGGATGGCCGCCCCGGCCGGTCGGAACGTGGTTCGGGATGTATTCGATGGGGTAGGCCGCGCGGGTGTTCTCGGTGAGCGACGCGTCGGCGAAGTCGGGCACGCTCGTGACCGGGTCCAGCACGACGTTTTCCAGCACGGTGCCGAACCGGATGGCGTCGTAGATCTCGGGCTCGTTTAACCGGTCGAGCCGGATGCACTTGGCGTAGCACCCGCCCTCGAAGTTGAATACGCCGTCGTCGCCCCAGCCGTGCTCATCGTCCCCGATCAGCAAGCGCGTGGGGTCGGCCGAGAGGGTCGTCTTACCCGTTCCCGACAGGCCGAAGAAGAGCGCGACGTCTCCCTCCTCACCGACGTTCGCCGAGCAGTGCATGGACAGCACGTTTCGTAACGGGAGGAGATAGTTAAGTACCGAGAAGACGGACTTCTTGATCTCCCCCGCATACTGCGTCCCCCCGATCAGGACCACCTTGCGCGCGAGGTGCAGCAAGATAAAGACCTCGCTACGGGTGCCGTCCCGTTCGGGAACGGCCTGGAAGTCCGGAACGGCGATGATCGTGAATTCGGGCCGGTGCTGAGCAAGCTCTTCGGGCGCAGGGCGTACGAAGAGCTGCCGGGAGAACAGCGCGTGGTACGCGCGCTCGCACACGACGCGGATCGGCAGCCGGTGGTCGGGGTCGGTGCCGGCGAACGCGTCCTGGACCCAGACCTCGCGGCCGTGCAGGTGGGCCAGCACGCGGTCGTACAGCGCATCGAAGCGGGACGCGTCGAAGGGCTGGTTCACGTCGCCCCAGTCGACGTGCGCCTCGCTCGACGGCTCGCGCACGATGAACTTGTCCTTCGGCGACCGCCCCGTGTATTTGCCCGTCTCGAATACCAAGGCACCCTGGTCCGAGAGCGACCCTTCTCCACGCTTGATGGCATGCTCGGCGAGTAGGGCTTGGGCCTCGTTCCAGTGCGTCTTGCCCAGGCCGCTGATGCCCTGTGCTTCGAGCGGTAATCGGCCGAAATGAGCCTTGGGGGACGTGCGGAGTGGAATCATCGCGTCTCATCCGTAGTGGAGGGGAACGGACCGACACCGTTCGGCCCGGGGCGGAGAGTCGTCCTCGTTCCTTCGTATCACGACCGCCGATCACCGACAAGGGAAGCTTGGGGGCCTTCTCCTTGTTGTCACGGCGGTTCCTGGCGAAAATCGGTTAAACACAGCTTGGAGAGATCCGATGAGCACAAGCAACGAGCATTCACCGGTCGTTCTTGGCCCAGGCTTGGCCGGAACGTTGATGACGCCAGAGGAAATCGACGCGGTCGAGGAGTACGACGAGGATTACCGTTACGAATTGATTCACGGAGTCTTGGTCTTGAACCCTCTGCCCTCGGCCCTCGGCCGACGAGACAGGCCCGAACGAGTTATTGGGCCAACGGCTACGCAATTATAGGGAGCAGCATCCGCAAGGGAATGCGCTCGATGGCACGCTGCCCGAACAGTACGTCAACACGCACGACAGCCGCTGCGTCGCCGACCCGCTCATCTGGACCGGTTTAGGCCGACGGCCCAATCGGCGCCGCGACTTACCGACGATCGTCGTGGAATTCGTGTCGCGCGACAAATGTGATCGCCAGCGCGACTACGTGAAAAAGCGAGCCGAGTATCTCGCGCTGGGGATCCAGGAGTACTGGGTCGTCGACGGTTTCCGGCGGATCTTGACCGTTTTCCGCAGAGATGTTCCCGACGTCATTGTCGTCGCCGAATCCAAGGTCTATCGGCCGGAGCTGCGACCAGGCTTCGAGCTCTCGGTCGGCCGTCTTTTGTCCGAGGCCGGTGAGTGGGAGCGGTCGGAAGACTGATGTAAGGCCCTCGCGAGCTGGCGCGCCTTGTCGGGAGAATGGGCCGTGTGGCCCGCCCAGACAACGAACGCATCCTGGATTCCCACACTCCCTTTGGCCAGCCTTTACGACGGATCGCTCGGTCAGGGCCGGCGGCGGTGCTCCGCCCAAGAAAACACGCGGTCGACCAGCCGCTGGGCCAGGTCGTCCCCCGGTGAAAGGGTTTCCGGCGTCTCGTCCGGTCGCACGAGGTGCACAGTGTGGCGTCCTGCCCGCAGGGTTTGGAGGTCGTTTGCGACCGTCAAGTCAGCGCGGTTGGTCCGGCAGGCGGCCTCGGCCTGGTTGATCAGCTCGGCTTCGCTGACGCGCGACAGCAGCTTGAAGCCGACGAGGTAGACGTTCGGGGCCCAATCGCGGACCGACTGGATCACCTTCGGCGATCGGGCCGTGCGGATGAGCATCGTGTCGCGCACGGATTCGAGCTTGCCGGCGACGGGCTCGGGCTCGAAGTCGGAAACGGCCATGGCGAGGAACACAACGTCGATTCGCCGGCCGGTCAGGGCCCGTTCCAGGCTCGAAGCGTAGTCGGTGACCGTCCCCCGGCTGAGGGGCACGAGGTGCAGCCGATCGCGGGTTTTGTTCCACGCTTCGCGGAGCGCGGTCAGGCGAGCGCACTCAGCGCCCGGGTCGACCGCGTCGAGGTCGAACCGCGCCAAGCGCTGAAACGGGAGCTGGGCGCCCGGCGCGTGGATGTGCCAGACGTTCGACCCGCGAGCCAGGCAGGCTTCGGTAATCATCGCGGAGAACCTGCCCGAAGAGACGTTGGCGATGTGCCGGACGTCGTCGATCGGCGCGACCGTGCCGCCGCCAGTCACCACCACGTTCATCCGGGACGGCTCTCCTCTCTTGCACCCCCAGGGGGCGGCCGATAGCCTCAACACTGGTGCGGCGTGAACTTTCTGGCTCTCGAAACGCCGGCCCACGAACCCACGAGCCGAGCCGCCACGATGACCACCAGCGCTCCCCACGACCCCAAGGCCCGCGAGTTGTTCGAGGAGATGGCGCGCTGGCCGGTTTACGACCCCCACTCGCACATCGATCCCCACCGGCCCGCCGCGCGGAACTTCGACGAGGTGCTAGGGTACCACTACTATACCGAACTTGCCCACTCGGCAGGGATGCCGGCTGATCGGGTCGCACCCGAGCTGACTCACCGGAAACGTGCTGAGAACCTCGCCGAGTACCTCGACCGGATCGACAACACGGTCCAGTTCTCCTGGCTTCTCGAGATCTGTCGGACGTTCCACGGTCTAACCGACGAGAAGATCACCCCGAAGAACATCGGCGCGATTTACGACCGCGCCGATCACGCGGCCGACGGAGCCACGTGGGACCGCGAGGTCTGGGACAAGACGCGGCTCGAGGCGGTCTTTCTCACGAACGATTTCGACGACCCCCTCGAGGGCTGGGACACCCGCAAGTACGTACCTTGCCTCCGCACGGACGACCTTGTGCTGAAGCTCCACGAGCCGTCGACCGCGCAACGACTGCGCAGCGTGACCGGCATCGACGTGCAGGACTTTGCCACGCTCCGCCAAGCGCTCGCAGCGCTTTTCGAGCGTTTCCTGATGAAGGGGGCGAGGGCCTGCGCGATCAGTCTGCCGCCCGATTTCATCCCGCGCCGGGCGACCCCGAAGTGTGCGGTGACGCCCGTCCGGCGCGCTTTGCATCAAATGGACCTTCGTCCGGAAGAGCATGCGGAGGTGCGATCGGCCGTGTTTTGGACCCTCGCCGAGCTCTGTGCGGACTTCCGGCTCCCATTCGACCTCATGATCGGTCCGATCCGCAACGTCTACCCGGCGGGCGTGGCGGGGGGCCGCGACTTGTTTGACCGGAGGGTCAGCCTGCACGATTACCGCGAGTTGTTCAATCACTTCGCGGGAGTCACGTTTCCCGTCTCGACGCTCTCGCCCGATGCGGGCGCCGAGCTGGTTGCTTACGCCTGGATCTTTCCCAACGTCGTCCCGATGGGCCATTGGTGGTACTCGAACATCCCGGCGTATATCGCGGCGGACTTGCGTGCGCGGCTCCAGGCCGTCCCCAAGACGAAGCTTGTGGGCTACTATTCCGATGCCTACAAGCTCGAGTTCGTTCTGCCCAAGTTCAACATGTATCGCAAAGTTCTGGCCGAGACATTGGCTGAAGACGCCGTGCGCGGGCGCGGTTGGACGCTCGAGCGCGCGCTGGAGCTGGCCCGTCTCGTCCTGTTGGAGAATCCGCGCCGGCTTTTCGGTCGATCCGACGCCGAGGCCTCCGCGCGGATTTGACGTGGGGAGAAAAGCGGGGAATGATTGAGATCGAGGGGGGCTCGGGCGGATCGCCGTATGCAAACGGCTAGCCCGGTCCCTCGGGACGGCGCCGGCGAATTGAGTTCCCGGCCCGCGTGCACAAGGAAACGCACCCATGTTGGATCGATACTTCCCACGAACCACCGCGACGGCGCTGGCGCTCGGCCTCGCCCTCGTTTGCAACTTGCCGGCAGTGGCCCAGGTTCCCAGCTCTACCGGCGCGGGCCTTCCGATGAGTAGCGGATCGGGCAACAGCTCGGAGACCGGCTCGATCACCGGGACCGGCGGCAATTCTGATACCGGTTATGGGACGACGATCACCGGCGGTCCGGCGGGAATGCGCGGTGCGCGCGGGTTCGAGTACCCCGTGAACCCGACCGTCGGCGCGGGCTGGTCGCCCAACTTTGGCCCCGGCGGAGGCTCCCATTTTCCGGATGACCCCTCGCTGATCCCGCTGGACGCCTTCCGCGACGCGGGCTCCGGCGGCGCCGGCAAGGGGGCCGAGGGGCAAGTCGTGACCCCGGACCTGCTGCAGGTCGCCCGTACGATCGACGAGCCGTCGGAGCGCGCCCTTGCGCTGCAAAACCTGGCCGAGGCGGCCATCTTCACGAACCAGCTCGACGTGGCGCACGTCGCACTCAAGGAAGCGGCGACGACGGCCCTGGGTATGCCCGACTCACTGGTTCGCGACCAGCGGTTGATCGCCGTCGTCACGGCCCTCATTAATCTTGCCGAGGCGGACGTGCGCGAGGGGAAGTTGGACCTGAGCGCGATCGAGGCCGACGATAACGCCAAGCCGCTGCCCCAGACCGACCGGCACAAACTCGTTCGTCGCGCCAAGCTCGCCTGGCAACGCGGGGCCTATGTCGCCGGGCGGATCGGCAACGTCACTTATCGCAGCGAGATGCTCTATCGCGTGGTCGAGAGCGCTTCGTTCGGCAGTGAGGCGATCGTCAATGAGTACACGCCATCCCCCGACGAGCCCCACAGCCCCGGCGAGAAGACCAAGGCGCCTGCCGCCCGCGATAAGGATCAGTCGGATGGCATGAAGCGGTTCTACAAGCTCGCGGACGAGATCCTGGTGCAGTCGACACAGGACGCACTCTTTATCCAACGCCCCGTCTGGCGCGATCGCGCCCTCGTGACCATTTCGACGAACGCGGCCGGGTCCCAGCAATTTGCCCGTGCCCTGGAAATCGCCCGGTTGATCCCCCAGCCCGAGGTCCGGACCGACGCGCTGGTGAAGATCGCCGAGCTCGAGGCCCGCGGCAACCGGCCGAAGGAAGCGACCGCCACCTACGAGGAAGCCGCCCGCGCCGTCGCCTCGATCCCGCTCGACGATCCCCGCGCGGTGTTGACCGGCGTCTTGATCGACAACATGATCACCGTCGGCCGGTTCGAGGACGCTCGTAAATGCACGATCCTCTATCCGGACGACGCCCGACGCTACATCGCGCTGGCGGCTATCGCCGAGTCGCAAGGCCGCCGCGGGCAATCTCAGGCGGCGATGGCGTGGATCGAACGCGAAGTCCCGCAGCAGCACCGCTCCCAGCTCTACCGCCGCGTGAAGGAAGGTTTCATCGAGGCGATCGAGCAGAACCGGGCTCGCGCCCTATCCAACCAGGGACGTTAATAAGCCCGCCGATTCCCCGAGGGCAACTCCAGGAGACCGCCCGGTTCGCCCGGCGCGGTCTCCTTTTTCGTTTCCGCGGTCAGGCAGGTCGCGGGAAGAACGCCGAGTACATCTCCTTCGTCACGCGGATGCCCGCGTGGAACGTTCGCATATCGAACGCCATCACGAACATCTGGCAGCCCCACGAGCGCATCCGCTGAGCGTATGCCGGGTCGCGTGGCACGAT
Source organism: Isosphaeraceae bacterium (assembly GCA_031291845.1). Lineage (GTDB taxonomy): Bacteria > Planctomycetota > Planctomycetia > Isosphaerales > Isosphaeraceae > DAIDJG01. The sequence continues at coordinate 25,865 of JARLIH010000259.1, forward strand.
GCCCCACGGCTTCCCCGCCTCAGCGCACGCGCGGGCGATCCCTTCGATCGTCGCAAGGCAGCGAGGGTTCTCAAAATCGCCCGGCACTCCGAGCACCTGGCTAATATCAGCCGGTCCGACGAACAGCAGGTCGACGTCCGGAATCGCCGCGATCTCCGCCGCGGCGGCGATGGCCCCGGCGGTCTCGATCTGGATGCCGATGAACGTTTCGGCGTTTGCCTTTTTGACATATTCGGTCATCGGCGTGAGGCCGAACCGTCCGTCACGGTTGCCGCCGTTCATCCCGCGCTCGCCGCGCGGCCAGAACTTGGCCCAGCGCACGGCTTGCTCGGCCTCGGCCGGCGACTGAACCATGCTGACCATCACGCCCCCTGCGCCGGCCTCGAGCGGACGCATGATCGACGCGTAGTCCGTCGCCGGCAGACGCACGAAATGGTCGATGCCGTAGGCCTTCGCGGCCAGGGTCGCCAGCTCGATTTCTTTCATGGTCAGGCCGGCGTGCTCGAAGTCGAGCCAAAGGGCGTCGAACTCGCCGTGCTCGCCCACGATCTCGACCAGCTTCGGACTGATCAACTGTCCGAGGCCGAACGTGCGTACGATCTGGCCGTCGGCCAGGAGCTGCTTGATTTTGGGCATGCGTACCTTCCCTTACGAGCGGCGACTGTTCACAATGACCGGCTCGATCGGTTCGCCACCGACGCGGTCAATCCGGCCTTTCGAGGCTACACCGCCATGCCGGCGCAACCAAGAGGGTGGACCGCGCCGAGATCGAGACGACGCCGTCGCACACCAAGAACCACGGGTAGGAGTCGCTGGATGCCTGGGCCGTTCACCGTCCTCGTCGCGGACTTCCTGGATGAGACTTCGATCGAAACGCCGCTGCTGGAAGACATCGCTCGAATCGTCGTGGCGCGCGCGACGGTCGAGTCGGCCCTGGAGCCGTATCTGGCCGACACCGATGCCATGATCGTCTACCACGACATCTCGGTCATCAGCGACGCGACGTTCCGGCGCGCCCCCAAGTGCAAGTGCGTCGTGCGCGCGGGAGTCGGCTACAACAACGTGGACCGGACCGCCGCCGCGCACCGCGGCATCGTCGTCTGTAACGTGCCTGACTACGGCACCGAAGAGGTCGCCGACCACGCGCTGGCGCTGATGCTTGCCCTCGCCCGGCGGCTGTTCCCCTCGCATGAGGCGATCAGGGCAGGGGGGTGGGACTACAAGACCGCGTTCGGCTCCCCCCGGCTCCGGGGAAAAACCTTCGGTGTGGTCGGCTGCGGCCGGATCGGGACCGCGGCGGCCTTGCGCGCCAAGGCGTTTGGGATGGACGTCGTCTTCTACGACCCACTCAAGCCCGACGGCACCGACAAGGCCCTCGGCGTGCGGCGAGTCTACTCCCTCGAGGAGCTGCTGGAGCAGAGCCACGTCGTCAGTTTGCACTGCTACCTGGACGAGACCACTCACCACTTGATCGACGCCCAGGCATTCGCCAAGATGCGGCCGGGCGCGATGCTGATCAATACGGCCCGCGGGCCCGTCGTCGACCAGAAAGCCCTTCTCGAGGCCCTCGACTCGGGCCATCTCGGGAGCGCGGGGCTCGACGTCGTCGAGGTCGAGCCGCTCGACGACGAAAGCCTGCGGCAGCACCCGCGGGTGATCTTTACTCCTCACTCAGCCTTTTACAGCGTCGAGGGTTACGTCGAGCTCCGCACCAAGACCGCGCTCGAAGTCCGGCGCGTCTTGCTGGGCGAGAAGCCGCGCAACCCAGTCAACTGAATCAACGCGGTTGGCGCTCATTCGAGGCGCCCAGCACGGGCCTTTTTTCGCGAGCGAATTCGACCGGCAGTCAGCGCGCGGTGAGTTCGCTTGGCGAGCCTTTTCCTTCCCTCCGAAAGGTTGGCTCCGTTCCTTGAAGAGAGGTTACGAACAATGTTTAGAAAGTTCGTTGCGTTCGCCCTGGTCGTTTCATGCTCGTCGGCCGCTTGGAGCGACGACGCCAAGGAAGACGTCCTCGACGGCACCTGGCTGCCGTCGGCCGCTGAACTCGCCGGGAACAAGTTCCCCGACGAGGTCCGAAAGGCCATTCGACTGGAGCTCAAAGGGGACGAGTACACCGTGACCGTCGGGATGAAACCCGATCGGGGAACCTGCAAGCGGAACCCGTCGGCGAAGCCGAAGACGCTTGACATCACGGGCGTCGAGGGACCGAACGAGGGCAAAACGATCCTGGCCATCTACGAGCGTAACGGTGACACATTGCGGGTCTGTTACGACCTCAGCGGGAAGAGCCGCCCCGCGGAATTCAAGACCACGGCGGGTTCCCAACTGTTCCTGGTCGAGTACAAACTGCAACAGCCATGAGCGGGTTGGCACGAAATCCGGAGCCGCCACGGTGCCGCCGGCGGCCCTGGTTCTGAACCCATCGCGCATGGGAACCAGGCCAAAACCGCGCTCGCGATACGGCGAATCGTGCTGCGTGAAAAGACCCGTATCCGGTCAACTGAGCCGAACGATCCCAGCGATACCGAAGCATTCTGAAAATTATTCCGAATTCGCGCGAACATCTCGGACAGATACAATGTCTAAGACGACACAGCCGGGGGGCGACTCTCATACGGTCGTTCCCCGGAAACTCTGCGCCGGGCGCGTTGCTCGGCGGATCCGAGACAGTGGGGGCTAACGAAAGCCCGCCGACTCGAATCCAAAGCGCTGTCTGGGGACGCAGCAAAAAGTCCCCGAGGGATCGCGACGGCCATGCTTGCCCCGATCGGGCAAGTCGGCCTCAGCGGCGGCCTTTGATGCCGCCGCGTTCCTGCTGCCTCACTTCTTACCCCGCCCTCGTGGCGGCTGTGAGGGTCTTGCCATGTTGAACCGCACGAACCGGACGCTGTCGGCCCACCTGAACCGGCTGAACCTCGGCCTCGGAACGCGGTCGTTCGCCCTCGTGGCGAGCGCCAACAACGGCAAGCAGACCCTGCGCACCCGCCACGCCCATAGCGTCGTTATGCGCGACGGAATGATGGGAGATTCCCTGGATCGAATTCCCTATTCGATTCCAGGGATTCCCTCGATTCCGTGCTCACCCCCGGAGTTCATGCGGCCCTCCTTGGCCGTCGTGGAACGTTCCAGGACCGAGCGCGTTGTCGACGTGGCGCCACTTCCCGTTGTAAGTCCGGTCGTATCCGTACGACCGAGCTGGCGCGGGGAGTCGCGGCCTTGGCCTTCGTTGCCGTTCGGGACAGCGTGCCCGAGAACGCAGCGCAAACCGTTTTTCGGTAAGCGACTGCAGCAACAAGGTAAAGGTCGAGTGTGCGTCACGGCGCGAGCTACCGCGTTCGTGGCTGCGGGTGGTTGAGCGCCGAGCTTCCGGCTCATAACCGCGGGAAGGTTGACTCGTCGAGGCCGGGGATCCGGCTGAGACGTCACCGCTGAGACCCGCAACTGAGTTGGCGGTCGGCCTCGCGTGGACGACTTCCTGCCACTGGCAGGTGCGCCACGCCCTTGGCTGTCACCGTCGGTCGCCGCGTTCCGGGCGAGCGACACCGCGGCACGCTTCCGCTAAGGAAGCCGGGTCGCGTGGTCGCCCCTGTCCGGACAGCCGGCGCCTGATTCGACGACCGCGACGCGGCCGGCTCGACCCGTGCGCTTTTGGACCCACGGTTCAGCCGGTACGCAGGGCCCCGAGGATGGGGGAGGGTGGAACGTGTTGGCGATTCTTGACGAGACCCGGGAGACCGAGACCCACTGGACCGAGGTGGCGCAGGAGGTCCGGCGCGCCCAGGCCGGTGACCGCGAGGCGTTTGGCCGCTTGGTCGAGCAGTTCCAGCGCACCGTGCACGCGATCTGCCTGCGCCGGCTCGGCCACCCGAGCGAGGCGCTGGAGTTGACGCAGGAGGTCTTCCTCCACGTCATGAAGCGGATTGGCCAGTTGCGCGAGCCGGAGCGGTTCGCCGGGTGGCTCCGCCAGGTGACCGTCCGGATGGCGATCAATCGCGCGACGCGACGCGTCGCGCCGACCAGCGTCGAGTCCGACGTGCTCGAAGGCGCTGCGGCCGACCGCCGGCACGACCCGGTTGACGCCTTGATCACCCGCGAGCGCGCCCAGCACCTGTGGGAAGCGATCGCGCGGCTGAAGTCCATCGACCGGGAGGCGCTGGTGGCCTTCTACATCCAGGGCCAATCCCTGCTCGACATTGCGGAGCAGCTCGACGTCCCGATCGGCACGGTGAAGCGCCGGCTGCACACCGCCCGCAAGCGGCTGAAGGCCGAGCTCCAGTCCGCCTTTGCCGATGGCGACGAGTGGACCGACGGCGCTGATGACCTCGAAGAGGACACCGACGCCGACCTGATCGGCGCCGGCGCAACCACCGACTGGTAAACGAGACACTGGGAGCGGACCCTCGGTTCGCTCCCGGTGTCTACGTGCGCCCGTTCCGCCTCACCTACACGCCGGTTCCTTCCGACGCCTGCTCCCCTTCATACTGCGCTCGCTCCCGGCGGTAGCGATTGACCTTCGCCGCGAGCAAGACGTAGTCGAGCCAGGCGATGGCGATGACCGGCAGGAAGAGTACACCGGCCAGGATTGCTCCGATATCGGGCCGGCGGAAAGCCGAGAAGAGCGCGAGAAACATCAAGCTCAGGCCAAGCGGGACGGCGGTGAGCATCCAAGTGACGCGCTTGTAACGAGCAAGCTGCTCCTCAACCGGCTCCGCACTGAGACGGAGGCGTCTCAGTTTGCGCTGCCAGTCGTGTTGGCGGGCGGGCCAGGTGCGATCGGGTTCGCGGTCGTGGGTCATGGGAGGCCGTCGAGGTTGTTCCGTCTCGGGAACGACACGATGGGATCGGAATCATTATAGGGTGCATGAAATGCATCGGTGCATTTCATGCACCCGACTCGGCCAGTTCCTTGAGCCTGTTGAGCAAGTCGATTGCTGCCGCGGGATCGAGCGAATCGACGTTCGTCTGCCTGAGGGCCACGAGCAGAGGGTCGGGCAGTGCCGCGAACAGGCTTCCCTGGAGCGCGCGCCCCGTCTTGACCTTACGGATCGGGCCGCCCTGGTGTCCGGGATCCGGTCCGTGCTGCTTCTCGAGAAAAGCGAGGATCGCCCGCGCCCGTTCCAGCACCGGCGAGGGGACGCCCGCCAGCCGGGCGACATGGATGCCGTAGCTCTGGTCTGCTCCACCGGGAACGATCTGGTGCAGGAAGACGATCTCGCCTTCGCTCTCGCGCACGGCCACGTTGGCGTTGCGGAGGCGGGGTTTGGTTTTTTCGAGCTCCACGAGTTCGTGGTAGTGCGTCGCGAACAGCGTCTTCGCCCCCACCACGCCGTGCAAATGCTCGGCCACCGCCCACGCAATGCTCAACCCGTCGAACGTGCTCGTGCCGCGCCCGATTTCGTCCAGCACGATCAGGCTTTTCGGCGTGGCGTTGTTCAGGATGTTCGCCGTCTCGTTCATCTCGACCATGAACGTGCTTTGGCCGCGCGCGAGATCGTCAGCCGCGCCCACGCGCGTGAAAATCCGGTCCACCAACCCGACCGTCGCCCGCGCTGCGGGAATGAATGAGCCGACCTGCGCCATCAGCACGAGCA
>JARLIH010000260.1 GCA_031291845.1 Isosphaeraceae bacterium
CGTGGGCATGGCACCCAACACCGTTCCTGCTCAGCCGTTTGAGCCGAAACCGCGAGTCGTGGTGGAGCTCAGCGAGAAGTCTCGCATTTCATGCACTCCACAAGATCCGTAACCCCACGAAACCATCACGCCTTCCGCGCCACGTTGAGCCACGTGTGCACGTGCGGCGAGCCGTGGAAGTACCATGAGAAAGCCGGCCCGTCCAGCCGCCACATGTCCCAGACGCCGTCCTCGCCGATGTCCCCTTCCTTGAAGAACGTCAGCCGCAGCTTGTCGGCGCCGCCCGCATCGCGCAAGCATTCTTGAATTTCTTCGACATCGACGGCACGGAACGGCATGCAGAGGTCCTTCAGAAGCTGCTGGACCATGGGCTTTTGCTGGCTGTCGAGCTCGCTGACCGCGAGACCAACCTCCGCGACGGCATTGCCCTGGAGCACGATCGAACGGGCGTCGTCCGGGTCCGCCTTTTGCACGAGCGCCTTTGCCTTTTGTCTGTCGTCGAGCGTGGCGTAGATCTTGTTGGCCTGCTGCCCCTGGTACCACCAGACGTTGTTGGTGTGCTTGGGGTCCTCGTTGAAGTGCCCGTCGGCGGCGTGGCCGTAGAAGATCGGCCCACCGAACGCCGCCCCCGCGACGCTGTTGCCATCAGCGCGAAGCGTGTCGTGGCGACCGGTCATGACCCACTCGAAAGGCCTGTCGGTTCCCGGCTCGCCGAACACGGCGACGTGGTAACTGTCGAACCCGCCGTAGTCGTCCTCCATCTGCCGGGTGAAGCGCTCGTGGCCCTCTTCGCTGCACAGGTTCTTGAAAATCTCCTCACACAGGGCCTGTTGCTCCTTGCTCATCTGCGCGATCGTCGGCTTGACGATCGCCCAGTTGTTCCGGACCTGCGAGCGCAACGGGTGGTCGAATGGAAAACAGAATTCCTTGCGTTGACTGTCGGTGAGCGTCTTGTAAAAGCGCGCGACGGCCGTCTCCGCCGGCGATGTCGAAGCCGGTCCTGCCTCGGCTTGCGCGCTCCGAGAGCGAATTAACGGCACCGACGTGGCCGCAGCCGCCGCGCCGATGGCCCTGACGAACTCGCGCCGGGAAAGGAGCGAGCAATGATCCGAACCTGGGCGTCCTGGAGCTTCAGACATGGTGGTACTCCGGCTGGGACGAAGGAACGACACGTAACATTCACGGCGAACCCGCGCGCGCGAACAGCTCTCAACGACAACCGTAAAGGCGTAAACTTCGCTGGTCAATCCAGTCTGATGAAGGCCCTCGGGAAAATGCAACCGCCGCCGGCAGGACGACGGCCAAGATTACTTCGCGAAAGCCCTCGGCGCAGCGGGTGGCGTGCGCGGAGTCTTCGACGGGCGTGACGCACGACGAGGGCGGTTCGAACACGCCCGTCGAAGACTCCGGGCGCGCCACCCAGATGGGTCCACGATCGACTTCGCATTCGTCCTGTTCGCAAACCTGGACCTTGTGGCACGCTCGTCTTATGCTGGGCTCGAGCCCTTGCAAACCACCGACCGCATCCGACACCACTCGCGAGAGTTCGCCATGCCGTCTTTCGTCCTGACCGATGTCGCGCGCGACCTCTGGGTCGAGAACTTCGCGCTCAGCGCGCCTCACCTCGGGCTGGCCTCGCCGTTCCGCTGGGCCGTGTCCAAACGCGCGTTGCGGGGCGGGAGACGCGAGGGCGTGGACCTGGTACAGCTCGACAACGGCGTTCTTTCCGTCGCGATTCTCCCGACGCGGGGCATGGGCCTCTGGAAGGGCCAATACCAGGGCGATCCCCTGGGTTGGCGCTCGCCGGTCCACGACGGCCCGGTCAACCCGGCATTCGTGAACCTCGCTCACTGGGGTGGACTCGGTTGGCTCGAGGGCTTTGACGAGCTGATGGTGCGGTGCGGGCTCGAGAACCTCGGCCCCCCCTACTCCGACGGCGATCGGACCTACACCCTGCACGGCAAGATCGCCAACATCCCGGCCACCTACCTGGCCGTCCACGTCGACGACAAATCACCGTTCACGATCACCGTGGAGGGGCACGTCGAGGAGAGCAAGCTCTTTGGGCCGCAGATCCGGATGGAAACGCGCGTGTCGACCGTTCCAGGCTCGAACCGCCTGACCGTGCGCGACGAGTTCGTCAACCTGAGGGATGCGCCTTGCGAGTTCCAGGTGCTCTACCACTGGAACCTCGGCGAGCCCTTCCTCGAGGAAGGCGCTCGTTTCGCCGCCCCCGTCGGCGTGGTCGTCCCGCGCGACGCGCGAGCGGCCGAGGGTATCGATCAATTCGAGGTCTACGAAGGGCCGCAGCCCGGTTTCGCCGAACAGGCGTATTTCTTTGACCTCCAGACCTCGCGTCGGGATGACCGGAGCCTGGCGCTCCTGCGGAACCGGTCGGGCGACAAAGGCCTCGCGCTCCGGTTCGCCAAGGACCAGCTCCCCTGCTTCACCCTCTGGAAAAATAGCGGGGGACGCCGCGAAGGGTTCGTCACTGGACTGGAGCCGGGGACGAGCTACCCGAACGCCAAACCGTTCGAGCAGTCGCACCGGCGGGTCCCGACGCTTCCGGTCGGGGGCCGTTACGTGGCGGAGATGACCCTGGACGTCCTCAACACGGCGGCGGCGGTGGCCGCGGTCGAGGCGGAAATCCAGGAGATCGAGGGACAGAGCGAGCGCAAGGTGCTGCGCACGCCGACAGCACCCTACACGCCGGCGTCGTAGAACGGCCGAGGCACGATCACGCCGGGTACGTGGAACGCATCGGTGCATTTCATGCACCCTACGAAGTCACAATCGCCGCGCTTCTTCCGAGACTTCTCGCTGATCTCCGCCGCGACTCGCGGTCTCGGCTCAAACGGCTGAGCAGTGACGGCGTTGGGGCCATGCCCATGTCTTCGTGGGCTTGCGCCCCTCCGCCGGCTCGGCCCACGACGCATGCCCACGAAGATGTCACGCGACGTCATGTTGTACCCCCGACGCGACATGAAGTTTTACCCCTCCTTTTACGTTTGTCGTCGGCTGTGCGTTTGGCCGACATCGAGGGCCAGGATCCGCTTTCGACTGATCTCCGGTGCAGCAAGCCGGTTCAGTTCCTTGCCCGCCAGATCGGTCACGACCCACTCGCGCGAACCCCCATCGAACCGGACGCCGACTTCTTTGCCGGAGTGGGGTCGTCCCAGGTTTCGACCTTCACCGTAGAGCCAGATTGTGCC
>JARLIH010000261.1 GCA_031291845.1 Isosphaeraceae bacterium
CCCTGCACCGGCCCGGCGGGTTGTCGGAGGCCGACCGCGCCTTCGCGCGCCAGCTCGTGGCGCGCTTCGAGGCGGGCGGGCGGCCCGCGCCGATCTTGCGCGTGCTGGGGCCCGGCTCGCAGCCCGAGGTGGCGGGGCGGCTCGTCAGCCGCGATGGGACGGCCCAGATCGTGGCGGTCCCCCTCTCGACATCGTTCGTCGCCCCGCTGACCCACGAGACCGTCGCGTGGCTCCGCGCACAAGCCAGGGAGCCCGCGTTGCCTGCCGGCCTGGAGCTGCTCTGGACGGGGGACGCCGTCCTGGGACGCGACTTCATGGCCGACGTCCAGGTCTCCCTCGACCGGGCGGCACTCGCGACGGTGGTCCTGCTGCTGGGCGTGCTGCTGCTGGTCTACCGCTCGCTCTGGCTGGCGCTCGTGCCGCTCACCACGATCGGCGTCAGCCTGATCATCAGCCGGGGCATTCTGGCCTGGCTCGTCGCCGGGGCCGGCTGGGAAGTTTCGCCGCTGGTCGAGCTGTTCCTGGTGGCGGTGCTCTTCGGCAGCGGGACTGACTTTTGCCTGTTCATTTCCTGGCGCTATGGCGAGCACTGGAACCCGCACAACCCCGCCGGCGCGATGCGCGTCACGCTCCGCCACGCGATCCTGGCGCTGCTCACCAGCTCCGGGACCGTCCTGGTCGGGCTGTCCCTCATGGGAACGACGCGTTTCAAGCTGTTTTCGAGCACCGGCCCGAGCGTCGCGATCGGTCTCGTGCTGGCCCTGGCGGCGACCTTGACGCTGACCCCCGCGCTGCTCGTGCTGCTTGCCCAGCTCCGGCCCCAGGCTTACGCCGGCCTGACCCGGCCGTCGTCGGGCTTCTGGGAGCGCTTCGGACGGAAGGCGCTTGCGCGGCCGGCCCTGAGCTGGGGCGCCACGATGCTCGTGATGGTCCCGCTCGCCGTCGTTGGACTGAAGTCGCACTTCGTGATGGACGTCGTAAGCGAGCTTCCCGAGCAGACGGAGTCGGGCCGCGGCTTGCGGCTGCTCGCCACGAAGTTCGATCCGGGGATGGTGGCGCCGTTGACCATCGTGCTCGAATCCGAGGCCGACCTGCGTGGGTCGGAAGGGCTCGCGCTGATCGACGACGTGAGCCGTTTCCTGGCGAGGCACCGCCGGCTGCTCGAGGTGCGTTCTGCGACCCAGCCGCTGGGCAGCCCTGCGCCGCTCGGACCCGCGCGGCTCGCATCGCGCCTGGGCGCGGTCGACTCCGGTTTCGCGCAAATGGCCGACGGGGCGCGGGAGCTCGAGAAGGGCCTGAACGAAGGGGCCGCCAAGCTCCGCGCGGCCCTTTGGCTCGAGCGCAGGACGGGACTGAAGCTGACGGCAGCCTCGCCTTCGAAGACCGCGTCGAAGGACGCCGCCGAGGATCCGCGCGCCGCGATGCTGCGCGACCTGACCCTCGCGGCCGAAGGGGCAGGCCGGATCGCCGACGGCGCCGGGCGCGCGCGCCGCGAAGTGGGGTCAATCCTCGCCGACCCGGTGGGCCGCCGCGCTCTGGACCACCTGCTTATCGACCACGCGACCGTCGCCGAGCACCCGGAGCTCGAACGAAGCTTCGCGGCGTATCTCTCGCCCGACGGACGCGCAGCGCGGATTGACGTGTCGCAGTCGGAACGGGTCTTCTCCGTTGCGGCGACCGACCAGGTCGTCATCCTGCGGCAGAAGCTGAATGCCTTTCTCAACGGCGCCGGCGGTCCGCCCGTGAAGGCGCTGGTGGGTGGGCCGAACGCCGAGTCGGCCGATATCCGCGCCCTGACCGAGGCCGACCAGTTCCAGAGCTGGTTTGTCGTGCCGCTCGGGGTCTTCTTCGTCCTCGTCGTCGCGCTCCGCGACCCGCTCGGCGGAGTGAACCTCGTCGCGACGATGCTGCTCACGTACGCCTTCGCCCTGGGCGCAACGCACGTGCTCTTCGTCACGCTGCTCGGCGCCGGCGGCATTGACTGGAAGGTGGCGTACTTCCTGTTCGTGCTCCTGGTTGCCGTCGGAGTCGACTATAACGTCTTCCTGATGGACCGGGTGCGCGAAGAGTCGAAGCGCCTCGGGCTGCGGGGGGGCTTGATCCGTGCCGTCGGGCAGACCGGGGGCCTGATCACCTCGGCCGCAGCGATCACGGCATGCAGCTTCGCCTCCTTCATGATCAGCCCGCTCGGCTCGCTCCGGCAGCTTGGCTTCGCCCTCGTTGTGGGGATCACGGTGGACGCGGTGCTGGTTCGCCCGTTGCTCGTCCCGTGCGGGCATTGGCTGCTGCGGGGCAAGAGCGCCCGTCCCCCCGAACCGCCACCCCGGCGCACCGTTGCGGCGGCCGAACCAGCATACGCGCCGCTGGTCAAAGCGGGGGATTGAGCTGGTAGACTGCGGCAGCCCGTTCGTATTCCGTGCGTCGCGCCGGCCGCCAAGCTGTAGGGGCGGGTTTCAAACCCGCCCTTTTCTTCGCTTGGCTCATTCTGCAACTTACGCGGTAGGAGCGTTTTTTTCGGTTGTACTGGGCGGGTTTGATACCCGCCCCTACGGGAGTGCGGAATCGCCGCGCTGCGAATTCCGGAGTCCGGGACACCCAGCACGTACGGGCGCTAACCCCTGTTTTGCACTCTCACGGGTCAGTTCGCACGGCCCAGATACTCACCGGTACGGGTGTCGACGCGGACCGTCACTCCCTCGTCGAGGTGCTCGGGGACCTGAACGATGTGACCCGTCGAGAGTGTCGCCGGTTTCGTCCGCCCCGTCGCGGAGTTACCGCGCACACCGGGAGTGGTCTCGGTGATCGGAAGGTCGACCGTGTCGGGGAGCTCGATGGCGATCACCTCGTCGTCGACGACCAGCGCCTCGACACCGTCCATGTTCTCCGTCATGAACGGGGCCAGGTCGCGTAGGTCGTCGACCGGCATCGAGAACTGGTTGTAATCGGCCGAGTCCATGAAATGGAAGCCGTCCGGGTCGCGATAGAGGAACTGAATGGGGCGCCGCTCGAAGCTCGACTCGTTCAGCGCGTCCGTTCCGCGGTACGATTTCTCGACCCGGTTCTTGGTCTTGAGGTTGCGCGCCTTGACCTTGTACAGGGTCGCCGCCCCGCGTGCCGACGGGGTCTGGACCTGGATCTGCTCGATCATGTGCGGCGCGCCGTCGATTTCGACGACCATCCGGCGCTTGAAGTCCTTTGCGGGAACCACGGCCTACCTCACGACGTGAACCTGCACGACGATCACCTGGACGACGCCAACATCATAACGACCGGCGTTCCGCAGGGTCAAAGGCACCTGGGGCGCCGGTTGGTCGTTCGCCACGTACCTCGCGAGGCGCGCGAATCGGCCCTGCGTCCGTCCGTTTGAGGGTCGGGGGGGGCCCTCCGTTGCCTGCCTCTCAGGAAGCCGGCGTGTGCTTGAACTTCCGCGGGCGGCCGAACGGCAGCCATTCGATCACGTACAGGTCGCCGTTCGAGGTCACGGTCAGGGCATGCGGCGTCGCGAACTTGTCGGGGTGGGCCTGGATCTGGTCGGCCTTGATTCCCTGCCCATCACCGAGGCGGGCGACGAGCTTGTCGTCGGCGTCGAAGATCGAGACCCGCGCGCCGAGCTCGGGGACGTAGAGCAGGCCGCCGTGCTGGTAGAAGCAGCAGGGCATGCGCACGTCGCCGATCGTCCGCTTGTACTCGAGCTCGGGGCTGAACACCTCAAGCCGGTTGTTCGCGCGGTCGGCGACATAAACCTCGGGCTCGCCCCGCAAGGTGCTGATCCAGACGCCGTGGCACGTGCTGAACTTGCCGTGCTCCTTGCCCGGACCGCCGATAGTCTTGATGTGCTTGAAGTTCTTGTCGAACCGGGCAAGGATCTGGCTGCCGTAGCCGTCGACGATGTAGATATCGCCGTTGGGGGCGACGGCCACGTCCGTCGGGTTGGTGAAGTTGAACTTCTGCGACGTCGACGACTCTTTCTCGACGTTGCCAAGCGTGTAGAGCACCTTCCCCTTCAGGTCGGTCTTGTAGATCCTCGCGCCGATCTTGCCGTTGGGCGTGGGGGCGACGTTTTGGGTCCAGTACAGGTACTCGTCATTCCCCTCCTTGCTCAAGTACAACCCGTGCGCGGTGGCTTTGACCTGATCGGGCGACGGGAAGCCGACCGAGTCGGAGAACTCCTTGCCCCACGCCTCCAAGAGCGTACCGTCCTTGGCGAAGATGGCCACACAGGGGCTGGTCGACCGCGAGGTGACGAACACGCGGTCCTGCGAGTCGACGACCAAGGCGCAGCCGAACCCGTAGTTCATGTGGGCGGGGAGCTTGCCCCAGGAGTCGTCGAGCGTGTAGGTCGACTTTCCCTGGCCGATCGTCGTTGGGGTCTCGGCCGCGCGGGAGGCGCGTTGGCCGGCTGCGATGCCGACAGCGGCAGCGCCGGTAGTCCAGAGGAAGTCGCGGCGGGTTTGGCGGTTCGGGAAGAGGTACGCGTCGCTCATCGTCGGTTTCCTCGGGACAGCGTGGCGGCAACGTTGCGAGTGAAGGAATCCCGGACCATCTTGGCCGGTCGGAGGGCGACAATCAACGCTCGTCCGATGCTCGCAATCGCCGGGATTGCCGTCATAATGACACGCCGCAGACCTGCGGAGACGCTCCGCGGAGCGAGTGTCGGCGCTGCCCGATCGTTGGGGACGACTCGAGACCAATGAAGATCACCGACCTGAAGACGACCGTCGTGCCGCTGGGGTTCCGCAATGCCATCCTGACTCGGATCGAGACCGAAGGGGGGCTGTCGGGTGTATCCGAAGTCGTGCTGAAGCGGGCCAGCGGCACCGTGGCCGCGCACCTGGCGGACTTGCGCCCCGTCTTGCTCGGCGAGGACGCGCGGCGGATCGAACACCTGGCGGAGACACTTTATCGCGACAGCTTCTGGGTCGGCGGGCCATTGCATGCCACGGCCTTGTCGGCGATCGACGTTGCGCTGTGGGACTTGAAGGGCAAAGCGCTCGGCGTCCCGGTCTGTGAGCTGTTCGGCGGGCCGACGCGCGACACCGTGGCCGTCTACGTCCACTGCGCCGCGGGGCCGACTCCCGAGACGTTCGCCGGCCGGGCGCGCGAGTGCGTCGCGCGCGGCGCGCGGGCGCTCAAGGCGACGCTTCCGCTGTTCTACGGCGCTGAGCCCCCCGATTGGCAGACGGACAACCCCGCCGGCTACTCGGGCAGCCCCGGCGCGATCCCTCGGGCGCTCAAGGAGACCGAATACCTGCCGACGTCGACGTTCGACCGCATCGCCGCTTTCTTCCAGGCTGCGCGCGAGGCGGTCGGTCCTGAGATCGAGATCGGCGTCGATTGCCACGGCCGGTTGAACGTGGCCAATGCCAGGCGCCTCTGCGACGCGCTCGCGCCCTTCAACCTGATGTTCATCGAGGAGCCGGTCCCTCCCGAGAATCCCGAGCTACTGGCCGAGGTCACGCGCACCTCGCGCGTCCCGATCGCGGCCGGTGAACGCTGGGCGACGGTTCACGGCGTGTTGCCGTTCCTGAAGGCCGGCGCCGTGCACTTGCTGCAGCCCGATGTCGCCAACTGCGGCGGCTTGACCCAGGCCCGCAAGATCGCCGCCCTGGCCGAGGCATATGGTGTCGGCATCGCGCCGCACAATCCGAATGGGCCGCTCGCGACGGCGGCTTCAGTGCACCTCGCGGCGTCGATTCCGAATTTCACAATGCTCGAGACGATCGGTAGCGCCGAGGACGAAGCACTCGCCGCGACAATCGTCGAGACGCCCCTGCTCGCCCGGGACGGGTCCATCATCTGCCCGAGTACGCCGGGGCTCGGTGTCAACGTACTCGATTCGGCGTGGCAAGAGCGGCCATACCGGGAGTTCCGGGGTTGGCGCTGACAGCCTGATTCTGGTGGCGTTGCGATCGCCGGGACGCGGTCCAATGATTGTCGGGTGCATGAAATGCGCCGCTGCATTTCATGCACCCTATAATCATGCGACGAACCCTTGCGCATGCACGCTAGTTATTTCGACGATCCGGCCTGATCGCGCGCCTTGGCCAGCACGCTCTCGAGCGTCACCGGCGCACCGCCGCGCCGCTTGCTCTCGTCGGCGGCCTCCATGAAGGCGAAGAGCTCGATGGTTTCCTTGGCGGAGACCGGCGGCTTACCCGTACGGAAGAACCTGCAGACTTCGACCAGCAGCGGCTCGTAACCGCCGTAGCCCTGGCCCAGGACGACCCCCTTCGTGCCGAACGCGAGGACGCCGTAGTCGGCCTTGCCCTGGCGGATGCCGCGGAACGTGCCCACGCGGCCCTTCTCCCAGGTGCCGGTGACGAGCTCGGTCCCTTCGGTCTGCACCCGCGCGACCGAGACGCAACCCGTGCCCATCACAGTAAAGAGCGACTCGACTCCGTGGACGCCGTACCAGAAGAGGTCGGGATGATGCTCCTCGAGCGAGCAGGGGCCGAAGGCGTCGCAGCCGACGATGTCCCCCACCTTCGGGTTGTTCAAGAGAGCCACGATCGACGGGCTGTAGCGGAGTGACGAGCTCGAGAAACAAGGGGTCCCGTATTGTTCTGCGAGCTGGAAGATCTTGATGGCGTCGGCGAGTGTGCCGGCGACCGGCTTGTCGATGAAGACCGGTTTGCGGGCCTTCAGCACGGGCTCGGCCTGCGCGAGGTGTTTGCGGCCATCGACGCTTTCGAGCAGCACGACGTCGACCTTCTCCAGCAGCGCGTCGATCGAGTCGACGATCTCGACACCGAACTTCTCTTTGAGGTCGGCCGTGTAACCCGCGACGCGGCTGTGGCTGGACTCGACGTCAGCGCTGCCGCCGGGGTAGGCTGCCACAACCCGGACACCCGCGACTTCGGGCTTGGCCCTTGGGTTGTTCAGCACGCTGGTGAAGGCCGTGACGTGCGACGTATCCAGGCCGATGATCCCGGCGCGAAGCGGCTTCGGCGCGTCCTCCGCACGGACCGGAGCGGGCGACTGGATCGGAGCGAGAGCGGCAAGGACTGACAGGGCAAGCGCGAGACGATGCATGGCGGGACTTCTCCGAAGGTGGGTAAAGCGGGCGGGCGCCTGGCAGCGCGATTCGACGCGGCGATTATGGCACGAAAGCACGCCGGGTTGAATCGGGTAGTCCCGTCGCCGCCTCTCGTGAGTTGCCGACGGCCCCGGGGCGCGTCAAAATACGGCTCCCACGGGCTGGCCGCCCTCGTGTCGCGCCGCCCCAACCGTTCGACGCCCCGCCGAGTCCGCCGATATGACGACCCATCGTAGTCTTTCGTCGCTCGCCGTCACGCTCCTGACGCTCGCGGTCGCGGGCACCGTCCGAGGTGCTGAGGAAGCGGACCTGATCCTGCATCATGGGAAGGTCATCACCGTCGATCGCGACTTCACGATCCGCGAGGCCCTGGCCGTCAAGGGGGACCGCCTGCTCCGCATCGGGACGAACGACGACGTCCTCAAAACGAGGGGGCCGGGCACGATCGTGGTGGACCTCGGCGGGAAGACGGTCGTGCCCGGGCTGATCGATTCGCACACGCACCCGACGTCGGCGTGCATGACCGAGTTCGATCACCCGATCCCGCAGATGGAGACCGTGCAGGACGTACTCGACTACATCCGCGCGCGGGCGGATGCGCTCGGAGAGGGGCGCTGGGTCGTCGTGCGGCAGGTGTTCATCACGCGACTCAAGGAGCAGCGCTACCCGACGCGCGCAGAGCTCGACCGCGTCGCGCCCAAGAACCCCGTGCTCTTCGCGACCGGCCCCGACGCCTCGGTCAACTCGCTCGCGCTCAGCCTCAGCGGCATCGACAAGGGCTTCAAAGTCGACGGCGCAGGCCGGATCGAGAAGGACCCGGCCACCGGCGAGCCGACCGGCATCCTGCGCAACTGCACGCGCTACATCAAGGTAAAACCCGCGGGCCACGAGCCGGCCGAACCGGACGAGGAGCGGCGGCTGGCCGAGTTGTTTCACGACTACAACGCGGTCGGGATCACCTCCATCATCGACCGCGACACCGCCGACCCGGCCATCGACCGTTACCGGCGAATGCTCGATTCCGGGGCCCTGAGCGTGCGAATCGGAATCTCGCGGCATGTCGAGACAATGGGCTCGCTCGACAAGGTTCTCGCCGAGGTTCAGCGCACCGCGGAGCACCCGCTCCGTAAAGGAGGTCCACGCCTCCATATCATCGGCATCAAGACCTACCTCGATGGGGGCATGCTCACCGGCAGCGCGTACATGCGGGAGCCTTGGGGGGTGAGCCGGACCTACGCGATCGACGACCCCAAGTACCGCGGCGTGCTGTTCGTCCCTCCCGAGCGGCTCCTGCCGATCGTGCGGGCGACCGTCCAGTCGGGTCTCCAATTCACCGCGCACAGCGTCGGCGACGGCGCGGTACACGCGCTGCTGGACGCGTATGAAGAGGTCAACAAACAGACCCCAGTTGCCCCGACGCGCCCCTGCATCACGCACTCGAACTTCATGAGCTGCGAGGCAATCGCGACGGCCGCCCGGCTTGGGGTGGTCGTCGATATCCAGCCCGCGTGGCTCTACCTCGACACGCGCACGCTCGCTGCGCAGTTCGGCTACGACCGGCTGCGCTATTTTCAACCTTTGCGTAGTCTGTTCGCAGCGGGCGTCACGGCCGGCGGCGGGTCGGACCACATGCAGAAGATCGGCTCGTTGCGGTCGATCAACCCGTACAACCCGTTCCTTGGCATGTGGGTCGCGATCAGCCGCCGCGCCCAAAACTTCGACCGCCCGCTCCACCCCGAGGAGGCGCTGACGCGGGAGCAGGCGCTGCGCTTCTACACGATCAACAACGCGCGGCTCCTGTTCCTCGAGGACCGGGTTGGCTCGCTCGAAGAGGGGAAGCAAGCCGACTTCGTGGTCCTGGACCGCGACCTGCTGACCTGCCCCCAGGAGGACATCCGAGGGGCACAGGCGCTGAGTACCTATCTCGACGGTAAACGGATCTTCGAACGGCGGGATTGATGCCGACGCGAGCGCGCCTGCGAGTTCCTCGGTCCCGCGCTGCTCGTGCTGAGAGGCTGTTTCCGTTTTTGTGTGTCGCGCCCGGAACTGTTGCACGATCGGATTTCCATTCGGCGTGCTCGCGACGTACGCTGCGTTGCGGCGCCGGGCGGGGCCGACTACGATGCGGCTCTCGACTGCCCACCCCGCAACACCGCTGAAGGTAACGACCATGCTACGTTGGCGCCGGTGCGCAGCGTTCGCCGGGAAAATCGTCGTGTCGTGGCTAATGCTGGCGCCGGGGGCGCTCGCGACCGGGCCGGACGGTGGTGCCAAGACACCGCTGGCCATCGAGGACCTGTACCGTCTTGATGGTCCCCAGGCAGCGCGGCTCGACCCTTCGGGGAAGCGGCTGGCGTTTGTCCGCCAGTGGATCGACCCGGAAAGCAAGCAGGAGCGGAACAGCCTCTGGCTGGTCGATGATCGTCGCGAGGGCGCCCACGCGCTCGAAGAGTCGCAAGCCGATGCCCGCGCGCCGGTCTTCTCGCCCGATGGCCGCTGGATCGCCTTTCTCTCGACCCGCGCGCGACCCGACGGCTGGAAGCCGACTGCGCCGGTCCCGCCCGAGTCGGATCCGGCGACCGACATCTGGCTGATCCGCACCGAGGGGGGCTCGAGCGTTCCGCTCGCAGGTCGTGACAAGCCATACGGGCGCGTCTTCAACGACGGCTTCTATGGGCGCGTTGCATTCTCCCCCGACGGCCGCAATCTCGTCTTCATCGCCGACGACGGCCGCGACCCGCGCACGCCGGATGAGATCGAGGCCGGTGTCTTGGTCGAGCGGCCTGACCAGGGGGAGGGCTATACGGGCTACCGGCCGGCCCAGGTCTGGGTCGCCGAGCTCGATGACGCGCCGCGAGACCATGCCGCTCGGAGCGTCGAACGGCTGACCGACGACGACGTCTGGTACGGCGATCCCCAGTGGGCACCCAACGGTCGCACGATCGTCATGCACGCGAACCGGACGAGCGACCGCGAGTCGGTCCGCTACAGCATCAACAAGAACTTCGACCTCTGGTCGATCGAGATCGCGAGCCGAACGCTACGACAACTGACGACCGGGCCGGGCCCCGAGGTCTCGCCCCGGTTCTCGCCCGACGGCAAGCGCGTGGCGTGCTTGAGTATTCCGCGGAAAGGCTCGCACATGGACGCGTTCAACCTCACGGTCGTGACCCTCGGCGCGGGGGGAGACCTCACGCGCGAGGTGTTCGACCATCACGGCCCAGGGGCCGCGAGCCCGCCCCACCCTGCGCCGTTGTTTCCGCTGCCGGACGAGTGCTGGGACGGCGACGCCGCGCTCGTCTACAACGCGGCGTTCGGGACCGAGATGGCGCTGAGCCGCGTTGCACTGGAGACAGGCCGAGGTGGGCGCCTGGAGCCTGGGCGCGAGGGGGAGACGGATATCTCGCCCACGCGGGCGCGCGTTGCCACACGCCAGGATCTGACGCCGGCGGGAAACGCGTTCCTTGGCGACCGCCTGGTCGCAGAGAGCCGCACCGTCCGGTGGGAGAACGGTGAAGGGAATTCGATCGAGGGCGTGCTGACGATCCCGCACGAGAAGGTCGCCCGGCCCCCTTACAAGCTCGTACTCTTCCCGCACGGTGGTCCGCACAGCCGATCATCGCGCGGATTCAACCTCACCACCCAGATGTTCGGCGCGCGCGGGTATGCCGTGCTCGAACTGAACTTTCGGGGGAGCGGTGGGTACGGGCAGAGTTGGATCGACGCCGACCGCGGCGACTTCGGCGGCGGTGACATGCGCGACATCCTCTCGGGCGTCGATCACCTGGTGCGCCAGGGGCTCGTCGACCGCGACCGGCAGTTCGTCTACGGGGTCAGCTACGGCGGGTTCATGACGTGTTGGCTTGTGGGGCATACGAACCGGTTCCGCGCGGCCGTCGCGCAGAACGCGGTCACCGACCTTGACGTGATGTGGGGCCTCAGCGACCTGCCGAGCTGGACCGAGTGGGAATTCGGCGGCCGGCCCTGGGACGTGCCCCAGGCGATGCGCGCGCACAGCCCGTGGGCCTATGCCGCGTCCGTCCAGACCCCGACGCTGGTACTGCACTCGCGCGACGATCGGCGCTGCCCGCTGCCCATGGGGCGGATGTTCTACCGCGCGCTGGAGGCGCGCGGGGTGCCGACCGGGCTGGTCATCTATCCCGGCGAGGGGCACGGCATCCGTCAACCACGCCATCGGGTCGACGTGCTGCGCCGGACGCTGGCGTGGTTCGAACGACACGATGCCGCGCGGAGTGACAAGAGCCCAGGGCGCGGGGAGAATCGCTGAAGCGCTCGTGACCCTGCCACCTCTCACGTTTCGAGACGGAGTGCGGGAACAACGACTCGCCGATACGCGCTCCGATTACGAGGATCGCGCGTGCCTTTGGATTTGCACCCGGCGTGGCGAACGGTTAAACTTCCGTTGAATCGGCGTCTGCTTGCGCCCTATCATCCCACGGGCCCAGCCACATGCGAACCGCCAACGTCTTGGCCCTGGTGCTTACCGTTCTGGCTGGGAGCTCCTCTTGGGCGTTCGGGGCTGAGGTCGATTATTTGCGCGAGGTCAAGCCGATCCTGCGGGCTCGTTGCGTCGCTTGTCACGGTGCTCTGCGGCAGAAGGGAGGGCTCCGGCT
The DNA here is from genome assembly GCA_031291845.1 of Isosphaeraceae bacterium. GTDB lineage: Bacteria > Planctomycetota > Planctomycetia > Isosphaerales > Isosphaeraceae > DAIDJG01. The sequence continues at coordinate 11,671 of JARLIH010000261.1, forward strand.
CGACGCGGCCCCGTTGATCCGCAAGGGGGCGACGTCGGGCCCGGTGGTCGTGCCGGGGCAGAGTGACGAGTCGCGGCTGGTCGAGGTGCTCCGCGGCGATGGTAGCCTGCGCATGCCCCCCGAGGCCGAGGGGGCGGCCCTCTCGGAGAAGGAAGTCGCTCTCGTTGCCGCCTGGGTCGACCAGGGGGCGAAGGCGCCGGAGGAGCCAATCCCGGGCGACCCGAGGGATCACTGGGCGTTTCGCCCGCCGGCGCACACCACCGTTCCAGCGGGGAAGGGTCCGGGGTCTGTCGGGAACCCGATCGACGCGTTCCTCGCGGTGGAGCGGGCGCGGCACGGGATCGCGCTCAACCCGCCGGCCGATCGTGCCACGCTCCTGCGCCGGGTGTTCCTCGACCTGGTCGGGTTACCTCCGACGCGCGGGGAGTTGCATGCATTTCTGGCCGACAACGCACCGGACGCCTACGAGAGGGTGGTGGACCGGCTGCTCGCCGACCCTCGGCACGGGGAGCGCTGGGGGCGGCACTGGATGGACATCTGGCGCTACAGCGACCCATTCGGCCTGGGGGAGGAGTACCGCTACAGCCAGCGGCACATCTGGCACTGGCGCGATTGGATCATCGAGGCCCTCAACGCGGACAAGGGGTACGACCGGATGATCGTGGAGATGCTCGCAGGCGACGAGGTCGCGCCAGCCGAGCCCGACATCCTGCGCGCCACGGGCTACCTCGCGCGCAACTGGTACAAGTTCAACCGCAACGCCTGGCTCCAGGACACCGTCGAGCATACGGCGGCGGGCTTCCTCGGCATCACCCTGCGGTGTGCGCGGTGCCACGACCACAAGTATGACCCCCTCAGCCAGCGCGACTACTACCGGTTCCGCGCCGTCTTCGAGCCGCACGACGTGCGCATCGAACGGTTGAGCGCGCAACCCGACGTCAAGCTCGACGGCATCCCGCGCGCGTTCGACGCGAAGCCCGCGGAGCCGACGTACCTCTTCGTGCGGGGCGACGATCGTAGCCCCGACAAGGACCACCCATTGTCGCCCGCGGTCCCCGCCGCGCTCGGTGGGACGCTCGCGATCGAGCCGGTGCAGTTCACGCCGCGCGACTACGCTCAGGCGCTCGAGCTTGCCGCTGACGACGCGCTGCGGCAAGCGCGCGCCGAGATCCAGGCCGCCGATGCCGCTGTGGCCAAGGCCCGCGTTGCCGCCGACGCGGCGCGTGGGCTGTGCGATCGGTTTCTGGATGACCCGAAACCCCCCCTGCCCTCCGTGGCCGTGCCGGCCGTCTACGTTCAGGACGATTTCGTGAAGGCGCGGCCCGAGACGTGGAAAGCGCTCAGCGGCCAGTGGGTCTGGGAGAACGGGAAGCTCGCGCAGAAGTCGAGAGCTCCCTTCGTCACCCTTGCCACGTTGAACAACCACCCGTCCGACCTGCTCGGCCGCCTGCGCTTTCGCACGACCGGCGGCGGCATCACGTCGGTCGGGTTCTCGTTCGACGTCGTGGGAGCGACCTCCTGGCAGGCAGTTTACACCTATTGCCAGCCGGGCAACTCGGCCGTGCAGGCGTTCCACCGCACGGGGGGAACGGAGGTCTATCCTCCGCAGGGGATCGTACCGATCCCGCTCACGCTCAACGAGGAGATCAACCTCGACTTCGCCGTCCGCGGGACGCTCTTGAACGTCTGGGTGAACGGCCGCCTCGCCATCGCGTATCGCCTGCCGACGGCCCGTCAGGCGGGAGTGTTCGCCCTCTGGAACCACGACGCGACGTCCGAGTTTTCGGAGGTTCGCCTCGTCGCTCTGCCCAAGCATGTCACGCTGGCCGAGAGCCCGGGCGATGCGCGGCCCTCGCCGTTCTCTGCCCCGTTTGCGCTGACCAAAGACGATGCTCGGCGGGCGGCTGAGCGGTGCGAGGGCGCCGTGGGCTTCGCCGATGCCAAACGCAGCGCAGCTCTCCAAGCGCTCAAGGCCGTCGAGCTGAGGATCGCCGCCGAGCGCGCCAAGTATTCCGAGCCACCTGACGCCCGGGCCTCGATGCTCGCCCTTGCGGCAGCTCGAGCCGAACGGAAGGCGGCCGTCGGTCGGGCCGTCGCGGATTGGCTCCCCTTCGAACGCGACCCGTCGCCGAACAAAGCCGACCCGAAGCGAGTCGCCGCGGAGCAGACGCTGACGGCCGCCAAGGCCTCGGCTGCAAACGAGGACCCGTCCTACACACCACTCGCCCGTCTTGACCCTGCCACGAGCACCGGCCGGCGCCTCGCCCTGGCGCGCTGGATCGCCGGCCGGAACAACCCGCTCACAGCGCGCGTGGCCGTCAATCACGTCTGGCTTCGCCACTTCGGCAACCCGCTCGTACCGACCGTGGCCAACTTCGGCCTCAACGGCAAGCCGCCGACGCACCCCCTGCTCCTCGACTGGCTCGCCGTCCGGTTCATGGAAGACGGCTGGAGCCTCAAGCGCCTGCACCGCCTGATCGTCACGTCCGAGGCCTACCGGCTCAGCTCGCGCGTCCCGACCCAGCCCGTCGATCCCGAGAACCGCTACTTCGGCCGCATGAAGCCGCGCCGGATGGAAGGGGAGCTCGTGCGCGACAGCCTCCTCGCCGTGGCCGGCGCCCTTGACCCCACGCCGGGCGGCCCGATCCTCGACGAAAAGCAGGGGCAGGTCATCCTCCGGCGCAGCCTCTACTTCCGGTTCAACACCGAGTACAAGATGCTGCTCCTCGATCAGTTCGACCCGGCCAGCCCAACGGAGTGCTACGAGCGCCACGAGAGCGTCATCCCTCAGCAGGCCCTCGCACTCACGAACAGCGCCCTCGCCTTGAATCAGGCGCGCCGCCTGGCCCGGCGCCTGGCCGACACCCTGGCGAATGAACCCCAGGGACTTTCTCCCACGACCTTCGTGACCGCCGCCTTCGAGCAGGTCCTCACGCGGGCCCCAACCGGGGACGAGCGGGCGCGTTGCGAGCGTTTCCTGCGTGACCAGGCACGCTTGCTGGAACAGCCGGCTCACCTGACTCCGTTTCCCGCGGGGCCCGACACTGTGGCGGCGCCGGCGACCGACCCGAGCCAGCGCGCACGAGAAAACCTGATCCACGTGCTGTTCAACCATAATGACTTTGTGACGGTTCGATAGAGCGGGAGACTTCACCACAGAGCACACGGAGACGACAGAGAGGTAAACCGAGAGAAAGAGGAGTTCACCGCAGAGGTCGCGGAGCAGAAGGGGTGAGAATGACAGAGAAGAGACGTTTGACTACAGATTGACACAAACTGAGCATAGATGAATTGCCAATTCCATAAAATGACTCGTTTCTCCTTATCGACGATCTGTAATTCAGTGCTCTTTTCTCGGTGCTCCTCTCTGTGGCCTCTGTGTTCTCTGTGGCGAGACTCTCCTTGTTCTCGGTCTTGCTCTCAGCGTTCTCGGCGATCTCTGCGGTGAAATCCTCCCCTTAAGGATTCTCATCCCATGTTCCAGTCGCGTCGCACGTTTCTTGCTGACGTCGGCCTCGGCTTCACCGGCCTGGCCCTCGGCGCGATGCTCTATCGCGACGGTGTCGTCCGCGCCGAGGGTGCAGCGGCTGATGGCCGCCCGCATTTCGCGCCCCGGGCGAAGAGCGTGATCTGGCTCTTCATGCTCGGCGGCGTCAGTCACCTGGAGAGCTTCGATCCCAAGCCTGCGCTTGCCAAGCACGGGGGAAAGACGCTCCACGAGTCACCCTACAAGAAGACCGTGGAGGAGTCGCCCTTCTATCGCAAGGCGGTCCGCGACTTCGTCGGTAGCCCTCGGGCACTCATGAACAAACTGTATCCGCCCCAGATCGGGTTCCGGAAGCGCGGGCAGAGCGGCATCGAAGTCAGCAACTGGTGGCCCCGGCTGGGCGATTGCGTCGATGACCTGGCCGTGGTGCGGTCGATGTGGACGACCGACAACGACCACGCCGCGCAGCTCCAGTTCCACACGGGCCGGCACGTTTTCGAGGGGTTCTTCCCGACGCTTGGCTCCTGGGTGCATTACGGATTAGGCGCCCTCAGCGACGACCTGCCCCAGTTCGTGGTGCTCGGCAGTCCGCCCGGCGACTGCTGTGGCGGCGTGGCGACCCATGGCGCGACGTATCTCGGCCCCGAGCACGCCGGCGTGCCGTTGGCCGTCGATCCGAAGAACCCGCTCCCCTTCGGCACCCCCGGCGCGAGCGTCGCGCGTGAGGAACGCGCGGCGCAGCTCGATTTGCTGCGCGACTTGAACGGTTTGACCGGCGTCGAGTACCCGGCGGATCCCGCCCTGCGTGCGCGGATCAAGGCTTACGAGCTCGCCGCACGAATGCAGTTGGCGGTGCCCGAGGTGGTCGCGCTCGGTTCCGAAGCGGAGTCGACGCAACGCCTCTACGGGCTCGACAACCCGGCCTCGCGCCCGTTTGGCGAGCAGTGCCTGGCCGCGCGCCGATTGGTCGAGCGCGGCGTGCGGTTCGTCCAGGTCTATCACGGCGGCGGCGGAGGGGGTGGCTGGGACGCGCATGGCAAGCTGCGCGACAACCACGGCAACAACTGCGCGGCCGTCGATGCGCCGATCGCCGGGTTGCTCCAGGACCTCAAACGACGCGGCCTGCTCGACGAGACGCTCGTGGTCTGGGCCACCGAGTTCGGCCGGACGCCGGGCTCCGAAAACGCCGACGGCCGCGACCACCACCCGTACGGGTTCACGGTCTGGCTTGCCGGCGGCGGCATCAAGGGGGGCGTCGTCCACGGCGCCACCGACGAGATCGGGTTCCACGCCGTCGAGAACCGCCACTACGTCACGGACATCCACGCCACGGTTCTGCACCAGCTCGGCCTCGACCCGCGCCGGCTGGAGGTGCCCGGGCACAAGCGCCTCGAAATCGATTACGGCCAACCGATCCAGCAGATCATCGCGTAGCGTGTGTAGGGTGCATTTGATGCACCCGACCCAAGGGCGTCCTATGGAAGTTTGACCCCGGCGGACGGCTGTGACTTGAGCCCAGCGCCGTTCACCGCGATGACCCGGTACTCGTGGTTCTCCCCGGCCTTGGCCGTCTTATCGATGAGGCGCAGGAGGGGCACCGGTGCTTCCGGGGTGTCGTGGTACGACATCCCCTGGAAGAGCGGCAGGCCGAACCGTCCGAGGGGCTTCTCGGGCACCTGGGCAAGTTCCCTTTCGTCACGTAGCACGACGAACGCCCGCAACCCGCTCTCGAAATCGGCCGAGGTGTCCCAGGTGATCGCAACGCCCTGTTCTCCCGCGGGGGACACCTTTACACCGAAGGGGGCCGGCGGAGGCGTCGCGTCGGCCACCTCACCCGTCTTGACGTACTCAGCCCACGCCTTCGCGACCCGCTCGTCGGGAAGCCAGACTGCGTCTTCGGGCTTGCCCTGATAGGTGGTAGTGGGCTTCGGGTCGTTGCCGAGCACGTCCGCGAGCCAGGCTCGGCTCTTGGCGACCGGCTTGAGCTTCGGATCGGTGCTTCCCTGTTCGGGCAGCCGCTGTGCCAGGCAGGCATCGAAGAAGGGGATGGCCAGGTAGCGCGAGTCGCCGCACTCGTGTGCGGTGCGGGGGTCGGGCGCGAAGCCGATCGGCGCACCCTTCGCGCGGTACGCCTTGAACATCGCGAGGGTGCCGTCCCACGCTCCCTTGAAGCGGGCATCGCCGTTTTCCTTCGCGCCCGGGTTGGCCATCATCGGGATGTCGTAGGCCGCCGCGGGGATCTCAGGTTTGGGGATCTCTCCTTTCTCCCAGGTCGCATAGGCCGTTCCGGAGCGGAACCAGATGGCGACGATCCGCTCGGGGTCGAGCGTCTGCATCAGGCTGGCCCAAAAGCCGCCGCCGGAGTGGCCCCACAGGCACCAGGGGACCTGCTCGAGCTCGGGATGTTTCGACTGTTGCGCAAGGTCGTGGAGTCCGTTCAGAAACGCCTGACGCGAGCCTCTCCCGGGGTCGCACCAGAGGCGGCATTCCTGCTTCTCCTCCTGGTGGTACGATGGACCGAGCAGGGCGCAGTCCCACTTCGCGGCCAAGGCCTGCCAGTGGAGGTCGTAAGCCGCGGTTTCGCCTCCCTTGCACGCTCCGGTGCCGCAGCCGTGCTGATGGACGATGACGCCGTGGAGCCGGTTCACGCCATCGGGGAGCCAGACCGTGTAGGTGACCCCCACCGCGAGCTCGCCGCTCTTGGTCGAGGGGGGATAGGTCACTTCGTAGTAATGGCCGGCCGCGTTTGCGGTCCCCGCGAGGAGCAATAGAAGAAGGCTGGGTAACCCGCGCAGCGAGGTGGGATTCATCGGTTCGGGGACTCCGGGAGGGCTTCGGGCGCTGTCGATCGGAGGTAAGCGGGCACCATTATCCCGTGTCGACGAATAGGCCGGCAACACGGTCCTGACTTGGGGCGTCGCCGCCCGTAGCGAGCTGCTGGCACCCACATTCCAGCGACGGAACAGGCTGGCGAGCCGTTCATGGTTCGCCGTGTCGGCCGGGATCCGCAGCCTCGTTCAAGGGGCTTCTCGATAACATGGCTTGAGCCTCTTGCGACTGGACGCCACAGCTCGATTTCCCGGAACTCTTACAGTGAGATCGACCTGTACGTGGTCTGGCATACGAAGGAGAGCCGGCCGTTGCGGTCTGGCTCCGTGGAACCGCTCGCCCATCACGCGTTACCTCAGAAGTTGAGCTGCCACGGGCGTGGTCGAACGACCGTTGGCGGTGCGCCATTTCCGTCGCAGGCTCCGGGCGCGCCCCCAGATCGCGATCCACAATCGACTTTGCAATCGTCCTGTCTGAGGATCGCCATTGTTTGACAATGCTCCAATCCGCCCGTAGCCTAAACATGCGCGTTCCGGTTGGTTCCGAAGCTGGGGATCCGTTATGCCTCTGCGCTGGTTAGGGCTCGTGCTCGGCATGCTTGGTGTCGCTTCCTCGCGTGGGGCGGAACCGGCCGCTGCACCGAGCCTTGAGCGGGAGGTGCTGTCGCTCCTGAAGGCCCGTTGCGTCAAGTGCCACGGGCCGGCCAAGCGCGAGGGAAAGCTCAACCTGGCCACGCCTCGGGGAATCGCCCGGGGCGGCAAAGGGGGCGCCGTCGTTTTGGCGGGCAAAGTGGAAGAGAGTCCACTCTGGGAAAAGGTGGACACGGACGAGATGCCCCCGAAGGAGCCGCTCGCGGCCGACGAGAAAGTGCTCCTCCGCCGTTGGGTTGAACTTGGCGCCCCGGGTCTTCCTGCGGTCGTGTCCGGCGAGGCCGAGGGGGCGGATCACTGGGCCTTTTCGCGGGCGTCCCACCCGAGTCCGCCGGTGGTGCGCGATGGTAAGCGGGTCCGAACAGCGATCGACCGTTTCATCCAGGCAAAGCTCGAAGGGAAAGGCCTCGCGCTCGCTCCGGAGGCTGACCGCGCGACCCTGGTGCGGCGAGTGAGCTTTGACCTGACGGGACTGCCGCCGAGCCCCGAGGAGGTTCGCCGCTTTGTGAGCGACCCGGCGCCGGACGCGTACGAGCAGATGGTCGAGCGGTTCCTCGCGTCGCCTCATTACGGGGAGCGGTGGGGGAAGTACTGGCTCGATGACGCGGGCTATACCGATTCAAACGGCTACTTTAACGCCGACACCGACCGGCCGCTGGCGTATCGTTATCGGGACTACGTGATCCGGTCGTGGAACGCCGACAAGCCGCTCGACCGCTTCATTCGCGAGCAACTGGCGGGAGACGAGCTGGCCGGTTTCAAGGCGGGAGGCGTGGTGACTCCCGAGGTGATCGAATCGCTGGTGGCCACGCACTACCTGCGCAATGCTCCCGACGGCACGGGCGAAAGCGACGGCAATCCCGACGAGGTGCGCGCTGACCGGTATGCGGTGCTCGAAGGGGCGACCCAGGTCATGGGCTCTTCGCTCTTCGGTCTGACGTTTCAATGCGCCCGCTGCCACGACCACAAGTTCGAGCCGGTCACGCAGAAAGATTATTACCAGCTCTACGCGATCCTCTGGCCCGCGTTTGACCTGGAGCGCTGGGTGAAGCCCCAGGCACGCGTCGTCGAGGCGCCCTTGCCGGGTGAGCTCGCGGCGTGGGAGGAGCGGGCGAGCCGCCTGGATCGCGAGATCGCCGCGCTCAAGGCCGAATTCACGGAGTGGGCGCGCCGGAACCGTGAGAAGGGGGTTGTCCGCTTCCGGGATGAGTTCGACACATCCGCGCCGCTCTCGCCCCGCTGGAGCGCCACGGCGCCGGGGGACAACGCTCCGGCCGGGCCGGTCGCCGTGAACGTAGACTCCGCAACTCCGCCGGGCGCGTTGATCGAGGAGGGCGCCCTGCGCATCGTCGAGTCGGGCGGCGGCGGGAACCGGTGGCTGTCGACGCGGCAGGCGTTTGACTGGACGCCCGACGAGCCGGGGAGCTGGGTGCAGGTCACGTTCGATCTCCTCGACAACAAGATCGGCCCTGGCGGCAAGCCGGCCGAGCGGGTCGCCTACTACCTCGCGCTGCACGACTATGATGACAGCGGTCCAGTCTCGGGCGGCAACATCCTGATCGATGGCAATCCCGCCGGCGGCGCGGCGGTGCACGTCGACTATCCGGGGGCCGACTCCCAGTCGCGCGGGGACGTGGGGGGCACCGGGTATGCGCCGGGGCGCAACTACGGAGTGCGTGTGACGAACCGTGGCGAGGACCAATTTGTCGTCGAGCACGTCGTCGATGGGGTCCCGGAGGAGAAGACCGTCACGCTGTCGTCGCGCGACCTCCCCGATGGCGGCTTCGGCTTCGAGTATTGCTGCGGGCGCAGCTTCATCGTGGACAACGTGCTGATCGAATCGGGCACCGGTGCGTCCTCGCCGGTGCGCGAGCAGGTTCAAGCGCGGCGTAAGGCGCTCGACGAGGCCGTCCGCGCAAAGACCGCCGCACGAGGCGACCGGCCAGGGAAGATCGCCTGGGTGGCCGATCTCTCCACGGCGCCGTCCGCGACTCATTTGCTCAAGCGAGGGATCTACCACGATCAGGGCCCGAAGGTGGAACCCGCCCCGCCCGCGGTGCTTTCGGACCCTGACAATCCGTTCGACGTGAAGACTCCCGACGGGACCGCCTCCACCGGTCGCCGGCTCGCCTTCGCACGCTGGCTCACGCGGCCCGGCTCACGGCCCTCGGCGCTCCTGGCGCGGGTGCTGGTCAACCGCCTCTGGCAACATCACTTTGGGACTGGCCTCGTCACCACGCCCGACAACCTGGGCTATTCGGGCGCGCTCCCGTCGCACTCCGAGCTGCTCGAGTACCTGGCGGCCGAGCTGGCCGGACGGGGCTGGCGCGCGAAGGAGATCCACCGTTTGATCCTGAACTCGGCCGTGTATCGCCAGTCGAGCGCCCCGCGCGGCGATGCGTCGCGCGCTGATCCCGATAACCAGCTCTTCGGCCGCTTCCCCGTTCTGCGGCTCGACGCCGAGGCGCTGCGGGATGCGTTGCTTGCGGTCTCGGGCGAGCTCGACCCGCGCCTCGGCGGCCCGTACGTCCCGGCGCGGCGCACCGAGGCCGGCGAGGTCGTCGCGGAGAACAGCGGCCGGCGCTCGGTCTATCTCCAGCAGCGCCGTACGCAGGTCGTCAGCCTGCTCGACGTGTTCGATGCGCCATCGCTCGTCACCAACTGCACGCGCCGAAACGCGTCGGCGATCCCGCTTCAGTCTTTGAGTCTGCTCAACTCCGACTTCGCCCTGGGCCGCGCCCGTGCCTTTGCCGGTCGCATCAAGGCGGACGCAAAAACTCCGGACGAGCGCGTCGCGAGGGCGTTCGTCGTCGCTCTCGGCCGTTCACCGACCGTCGACGAGCGCGCGGCGGCAGCCCGGTTCCTGGAAGCCCAGCCTCGCCAGTATCCCGGTCAGCCCGACGCGGCCGATCGGGCCTGGGACGATTTTTGCCAGATGATCATGGCCAGTAACGCGTTCCTTTATGTCGACTGATAAGCGCATCGTGTGCGAGGAGAGCCGCATGTTCGAACGAGACAGGCTGTACACGACCCGTCGCGCGTTCCTCGGGCAATACGCGGGCTCTCTCGGTGGGCTGGCGCTCGCCCATTTGCTGGCCGAGGACAAAACTCGCTGCCAGGCGGCTGACACTCCCCTGCCCCGCCCGCGGGCCAAGTCGGTCATTTGCCTGTTCCAGCACGGCGGGCCGAGCCAGATGGACCTGTTCGACCCGAAGCCGGAGCTAACCCGCTGGCACGGCAAACCGCACCCGGGACGCTTGGAAGTCCACTGCGACAAGCAGGCGGGGAACCTCCTCGGTTCGCCGTTCCGGTTCGAGCGCCACGGGCGGTCGGGGCTCGAATTTTCGGAGCTGCTGCCGCACACGGCGTCGATTGCGGACAACTTGACCGTCGTCCGGTCGATGACCACCGAGTCGGTCGATCACGAATCGGCGTTGCGCCTGATCCACACGGGGAAGTTCCAGGCGGGACGGCCGGTATTCGGGTCGTGGGTCGTCTATGGGCTCGGAACCGAGAACCAGAACATGCCGGCCTACGTCGTGCTGTCCGACCCGGGCGGCCTGCCCGTCGACGGCACGCGCAACTGGTCGTCGGGCTGGCTCCCCGCAACCTACCAGGGGACCCCGTTCCGCTCCGTCAGTGCGCCCGTCCTGAACCTGGAGATGCCCAAAGGCGTGACCCCCGGCGCCCGGGTGAACCAACTGCGGTTCCTCGAGGAACTGAACCAGGCTCACTTGAGCAGCCACCCCGGGCAGTCGGAGCTTGAAGCCCGGATTCGTAACTACGAGGTCGCTGCGCGGATGCAGACGGCTGTCCCCGAGGCGCTCGACCTCTCGGGCGAGAGCGCGGCGACGCACCGGCTGTACGGTCTCGACCGGCCCGAGACGAAGGAATATGGCGCTCGCTGTTTGCTCGCGCGGCGGCTCGTCGAGCGTGGCGTCCGGTTCGTGCAGCTCTTCCTGAGCGGTCAGCCGTGGGACACGCATAGCAAGAATGCCGAGACGCTCAAGGGACTCTGCGCGCGGACAGACCAGCCGAGCGCGGCGCTGGTGCTGGACCTGAAGCAACGCGGGCTGCTCGATTCGACCATCGTCCTCTGGACCGGCGAGTTCGGCCGCCTGCCCGTCTCGCAGGGGACCGACGGCCGCGACCATAACCGGCATGCCTTCTCCCTCTGGCTCGCCGGCGGCGGATTCAAGGGAGGATATGTGCATGGGAAAACGGATGAGTTTGGCTATCAGGCCGTGCAGGACGAGGTGACCGTCCACGACCTTCAGGCGACGCTTCTCCACGGCCTGGGCCTCGACCACCGGCGGCTGACGTATCCGCACGATGGCCGCGCGGACAGCCTGACCGACGTGGACGTGACGAAGGCCAACGTCGTGAGCTCGCTGCTGGTCTGAGGGTCCCGCCGCGTCGTGTTCAAGCGTGGCCGCATTCTTGGGGAGCGACGAGGCGGAGCACGGCCGGCAGAAGCAACTCGGCCATCCGGCGGTGTCCCTCGGGATTGGGGTGGCAGCCATCGGTCGTCCAGTCGCGGAGGTTGATGCCTCGGCGCGCGGCGCCGGTCCAGTCGGCGAAGTGATCGACAAGCGCCACACGCGACGTGCGCGCGACGTCGCGGCAGGCGTTCACGTACGGTTCGAGGCGTGCGTTCGGGTTCTCGCCGAGCCCGTTGGGGCTGGCGTCGTCCGCCCAGCGCGGGGGCGTCATCAGGATCGGTTCCGCGCCCCGCTCGCGGAGCCTGTCGACGAGCGTTGTCAGGTTCTTCCTGTACGTTTCGACGTCGATCCGGCTGGCCTTCGTACCCTGATCGACATAGCTGTCGTTGGTGCCGTACATGACGGTCACGACCTTGGGGCGCCGGCTCAAGACAGCCTGTTCCAGACGCGCCAGGGCCTGGTCGGTCCGTTCGCCGCCGATGCCGACGTTGATGACTTCCGCCGCGACCCTACGTTCCTTTAGACGCGCCCCGAGTAACGCCGCGAACGTCTCTTCCGCACCCACGCCCTGGCGAACGCCCTTGGTGATGGAGTCGCCGAGGGTGACGATTTTCGCCTCCGCTGCGGATGCTGTTCGCGTCATGGTGCTGGCCAGAAGCGCGAGCAAGCCGCACACGGCGATAGCTCGCCCTTGCCCCGTGACGCAAGGACGCGGGGCACGTAACTGCGCATCCCGATTCGGGATGGTTTCCATCTCAGTGAGTTCCTCAATTCGCGCGGGCTGTCACGAGAGTCGACTGCCGACCGCTGCGCCTTGCGGCGGTTTCCCCGGGAGGGGGGGGCGGCCGGCGCGGCCGCCCCCCCCCCGCGCCGCGGGCCGCGCGCGCCCCCCCCCCCCCCCCAAAAAAAAAAAAAGACAAAAAAAAACCCCAAAAAAAACCACGGCCAATTAA
>JARLIH010000262.1 GCA_031291845.1 Isosphaeraceae bacterium
ACGGCCGAGGAGCGCGAGGTCTGCCTGACGCACCTCGCCCGCCGTCGCCAGGAGAAGAAGTTGAAGCAGGGGTACGAAGACCTGCTCTGGACCCTGCTCAACACCAAGGAATTTCTGTTCAATCAGTAGGGTGCATGAAACGCACCGAGGCATTCCGCGCACCCTACCGGAATCAACGGCCGCGTTTTCCTCCATGACCGCAACTGACAACGAGGGGAAGGGGTCAGCGATGCTCGACATCTTGGGAGGCCGTTACGGGACGTGTGATGGCGCGAGCCGACGGAGCTTTCTCCGGGTCGGGATGCTCGGGGCCTTCGGACTCGCCCTGCCGGACCTGCTGCGTGCCCGCGCGGCGGCCGCTGCGCGTGCCAAGGACACGGCCGTGATCCAGATCTTCCTCGGCGGCGGGCCGACGCATATCGACACGTACGACTTGAAGCCGAACGCCCCCAAGGAGTTCCGCGGCGAGTTCAAGCCCATCGCGACGAACGTGCCCGGAATCGAGCTGTGCGAACTCTTCCCCCAACAGGCTAAAGTCGCCGACAAGCTCGCGGTGATCCGCAGCCTGCATCACACGACCTCGGACCACAACGTCGGGTCGCACTGGGTGATGACCGGCTTCTCCTCGGCCCCGCAGGCCCAGCGCAACGAGCGCCCGAGCGCGGGTTCGATCGTCGCTCGGCTGCGCGGGGCGAACAAGCCGGGAATCCCGTCGTATGTCGCCGTCCCGAACGCACCTCCGTTTTCGCAGGCCGCCTACCTCGGGCCGGGCTATAACCCGTTCGGGCTCAACGGCAACCCCGTCAACGACGTGAAGGTTCGCAACCTCGACCTTCCCGGCGGACTGACGCTCGACCGCCTGGACGACCGCCGGTATCTCCTGGGCAAGCTCGACAAGATCAACCGCCAGCGCGACGCCTCGGGAGCCATGGAGGGGATGGACCGGTTCACGGCCGAGGCCTATGAGATGATCACGGGGCCGAACGCCCGCAAGGCGTTTGACCTCTCTCAGGAAGACCCGAAGGCCCGCGACCGTTACGGCCGCACGCAGGTGGGCCAAGGTTGTCTCCTCGCGCGGCGGCTCGTCGAAGCGGGCGTTTCGTTCGTTACGGTGTCCGAGGGGAACTGGGACCACCACGGACAGGTCTTCCAGAACTGCCGCCGTCAGCTCCCGCCCCTGGACACGGCAATCGCGGCGCTGGTGACGGACCTGTACGAGAGGGGCCTGGCCGATCGCGTCCTGCTCCTGGTCTGGGGTGAATTTGGGCGCACCCCCCGCGTGAACGGCGGCAGCGGGCGCGATCACTGGCCGGGGAGCATGAGCGCCCTGGTCTCCGGCGGCGGCTTGAAGATGGGGCAGGTGATCGGCGCCACCAACAGCAAGGCCGAGTACCCGACCGAGCGGGCCTTGCGTCCGGAAGATATGCTCCGTACAGTTTATCAAGTGCTCGACATCGACCCCCGCCACGCGTTCCTCAACGATTCCGGTCGACCGATGCCCGTGCTGAACCAGGGTGAGCCGATCCGCGAGCTGGTCTGAGCGGTTCGTCAAACAGACGAGAAAACGCCCCGGGGGAGCCCGGGCGGCGGGGGAACCGGCATGAGCGCAAGCCCAGCAATTAGCCCAACCCGCGCGACCGTCAACGATCTGCAGTCGATCCCTGGCAAGGCGGAGTTGATCGGTGGGAGAATCGTCGAGTTCATGCCCAGCGGTCATCGACCGAACGTCGTCGCCGGGCGAATCTATCGAAAAATCGCGGAACATGCCGACGAGAGAGGTGAGGGTGTCGCGTACACGGACAACATGGGGTTTGTGGTCCCTCTGTTGCGGTCCGGCCGGCAATCATTCTCTCCGGACGCGTCGTTTTACTTGGGGACGATTCCTCCCGACTCGATGCGTTTTGTCACCGGCCCTCCCGATTTTGACGTCGAGGTGCGGAGCGAGAACGACTACGGTGATGCGGCTGAGTCGGCGCTGGCTGCCAAGAGGGACGATTACTTCGCGGCCGGGACGAAGGTGGTCTGGGACGTGGACCCGATTGCTGGGCTCGTCCGGGTGTATCGACCGAGTGCGCCGGGCGTTCCCGTGACGTTCGGGCGCGGTGATTGGGCCGACGCCGAGCCGGTTCTGTCCGGTTGGCGCGTGGCCCTCGACTGGATTTTTGCTTGAGATAACGCATAAACAGGTAAGCCGAGCATACTGCGACAATTGGACTTTCCCTCCGCACACTGCCTGCCAGCAAACCCTGCCTGAGGTCTGCGCCGATGCGTCATCCCGTTCGAGCCGCGCTGGCGATCGCCGTCGCACTTGTGTTTGTCCCGCCCGCGTGGGCGCAGCTCCCGCAGCCGCGCCTCCAGAGCGTCTCGCGAACGGGCGTTCAAGCCGGTGAATCGGTCGATGTCACCGTGCGCGGAACCGACCTGGAAGGGGCCAATGCGCTCTGGTTCGACCACCCAGGGCTCCGCGCATTTCACGTCAAGGGACCGACGTTTCGGGTGGTTTGCGCGACGGGAACGCCGCGGGGTCTTCACGACGTGCGGCTCTCGGGACCGTACGGAATCAGTAACCCGCGCGCGTTTGTGGTAGGAGACCGTCCCGAGGTCGTCGAGCAGGAGCCGAACAACACGCCCGGGGAGGCCAAACCGATCGCGCTGGGGACGGTCGTCAACGGCGAGCTCGGCGCGACGGACATCGACTGCTTCGCGTTCGAGGGAAAGAAAGGTCAGCGCGTCTTTTTCGACCTCGACGCGGAACGGATCGACAGCCGGCTCGACGCGACGCTCCGGCTGCTCGACGCCGGCGGCCGCGAGATCGCCGAAAACCGCGATTCGTTCGGCGCCGATCCGTTCCTCGACGTGACGCTGCCCGCCGACGGGCGGTATGTGATCAAGGTTCACGACGTGACGTTCGCCGGCTCGCCCGACCACGTTTACCGACTGACGCTGCATGAGGGTCCTCACATCGACGCGATCGTCCCGGCCGTCGCGCCGGCGGGCGTACCGGGAACGTTCACGCTGATCGGCCGCAACCTCGGCGGGGCGTCCGCACCGGACTTGATCGCCGCGGATGGCCGGCCGCTGGAACGCAAGGACGTGACGATGACGCCGTCGGCGGTCGCGTCCGACCCGGCCTATCCGACACGCGACTTCGTGCCGTCGCCCGAGGCGCCCCGGGTGGGTTTCGAGTACAGCCTGACGACCGAGCGCGGCACCTCGAATACGGTGTTCATCGGTCGTGCAGTCGATCCAGTCGTGGTCGAGCACGAGCCGAACGACCACAACGAGCACCCGCAGGTGGTCACGCTGCCCTGCGATATCTCCGGAACCTTTGGCATCCCCGGCGACACAGACGTCTACCGCTTCGCCGCCAAGAAGGGGGACGTCTGGTGGATCGAGGCCGATGCGGAGCGACTGGGGTCACCGGCGGACCCGGTATTCCTCCTTCAGAAGGTCGTCGAGAAGGGCGTGCCGCAAGACCTGGCGACGGGCGAGGATCTTCCTGACGCCGGCGCCGGGGCGCGGTTCCAGCTTGCGTCAGTCGACGCCGCGCTGCGGTGGCAGGTGCCCGAAGACGGGACGTACCAGGTCGTCATCAACGACCTTTATACGTCCCAGCGCGGCGATGCGCGGCTGAGCTACCGGCTCAACATCCGCCCCGAGCGGCCGGAGTTCCGTCTCTTCGTGGTCCCTAATAGCGCAAACCAGGCGGAAGGGGTCGTGATTCGTACCGGCGGCCGGACGTCGGCCTACGTGGTCGCGCTGCGACTCGACGGCTTTGCGGGCGCGATCCATGTCGCGCCGCGCGACCTGCCGCCGGGCGTCTCCTGCGACGCGGTCGTGATCGGGCCCGGCCAATCGCTCGCGCCGGTCGTCTTCGCGGCGAGCGAAGCGGCCAAACCGTGGCTCGGTACCGCGACGCTCGTGGGACGCGCACGCGTCGGGGACCGCAAGGACGACCTGCGTTACACGCGAGGGGCCAGCTCGCTCGGTCCCGACGTCGAGCACGAGGCCCTGGGAGGTGGCATGCTCTGGCCACCTGGGAATCCCCAGGCGCCAACGTTCGCGGCCGCGCGCGTGACGCGAGGCTTCGTCCTGAGTGTGCTGGGGGATCCCGCACCCTTGAGCCTCACAGCGCAGCCTTCGCAGTGGACGGTCGCGCAAGGTCACCAACTTCCCATCGAAGTGAGCGTGATGCGCCGCGAGGGCTTCGTGGAAGCCGTGGCGCTGACACAGACCGAGCTGCCGCCGAACCTGGCCGCGGTTGCCGCCACGGTCGCCAAGGAGGCGAAGAGCGCGACGGTGAATCTCTTCGTGCCGAAAACGGTGCCCCCGGGAAGTTACACGTTCGTGATGCGCGGGACCGGCGCTTTTCCGTTCAGCAAGGATCCGAACGCCAAGCCGAAACCGAACGTCAACCTCGTCGAGCCATCGAACCCGATCACCATCACGGTTCGCCCCGCCCCGGTGTCGCTTGCCGTCAACAACAAGGGGGGTGCGTTGAAGGCGGGAGCGCAGCTCGAGGTCGACGTCACGGTCGTGCGTCAAAACGGGTTCGTGGGCGAAGTGCGCCTTGGCCTGGTTGCGCCGGGTGCCCTGAAAGTCAACGCCGAACCGGTGGTCGTGGCCGAGGGACAGACGGCCGGCAAGCTGCTGGTCCGTGCCGCCGGCGACAGCCCCGTGGGCGCGGCCGCGGCCGTCGCCGTGCGTGCGGTCGGGGTCGTCAACGGCGAAGCGATCGAAGTCGATGAGCCGCTGGCCGTCACCATCAACAAGTAAAACGATCACCGCCGAGGGAACACGCGATGCGTCACGCCTGGGGCCTTGCTACCTTCGTCTTGTGGACCGCCGTCGCGAGTGCAGCGCCCGAGCCGATCAAGGTGGCCGTACCGAGTCGCAAGGAACCGGTGAGCTACGCGAAGGACGTCGCCGACCTGCTGGACGGCAAGTGCACCGGCTGCCACAGCACCGCGCTCGCGGAAAACAAGCTGAACATGGAAGACGTCGCGGGCATGCTCAAAGGGGGCAAGCGCGGGCCCGCGATCGTTCCCGGCAAGGCCGACCAGAGCCTCCTATTCAAGATGGCCGCGCACCAGGTCGAGCCGGTCATGCCGCCGAAGGACAAGAAGGACCAGAAGCCGCTGACGCCCGAGGAGCTGGGCCTCATCAAACTCTGGATCGACGCGGGTGCCAAGGATGACTCGGCCGAGAACAAACCGGCCGCCAACCCGATCGAGCTCGGTGCCCTGCCCCCCGGCGTGCAGCCGGTGGTCGCGGTCGACATGACGGCCGACGGCGGCCGCGTCGCCGCGGGACGTGCCAATGTCGTGCAGGTCTATGAGCCGGAGTCGGGTCTGGAGATCGTCTCGCTCGGCGGCCACAAGGACATCATCCAGTCGATTCGGTTCAGCCCCGACGGCAAGCGGCTCGCCGCGGGGAGCTACCAGATCGTCACGCTCTGGAACGTCCCGGCCGGTGCGCTCACCAAGACGTTCAACGGCCACAACGATCAGGTCAAGGCACTCGCGCTGACGCCCGACGGCAAGACGGCCTTCTCCGGCAGCCCCGACCGCACCATCCGGGTCTGGACGGTGGCCGACGGCAAGCAAGTGCGCCAGTTGAACGCGCCGATCCCGGTACTGGCGATCGCGCTCTCGCCGGACGGCCAGACCGTCGCCGTCGGCGGGCAAGACGCCACGATTCACCTGCTCGACGCGAACGATGGCAAGCCGAAGGGCCAACTGAAGGGACACGGCGGACAGGTTGAGGGATTGGCGTTCCTCGCGGGGGGCAAGAAGCTCGTCTCGGTTTCGGCCGACGGCACGGGACGGATCTGGCCGTTGCCCGTGAAGCCGGATGACAAGACGGCCGAGCCGATCGTGCTGAACGGCCACAAGGGACCCGTCCACGCGGTCGCCGTGACGCCGGACGGCGAGTCCATCGCCACCGGCGGCGAGGACGGCACGATCCGGCTCTGGCACGCTGTCGACGGTAAGTCCCAGCGCGAGCTGGCAGGCCACACCGGCCCAGTGCTCGCGCTGGCGATCAGTCCGGACGGTAAGACACTGCTCACCGGGTCGGCCGACAAGACGGCGCGGCTGTTCGAGCTCTCGGCAGGTCAGCCCCTCAAAACGCTCACGGGGCACAACGGCCCGATCGCCGGCGTCGGCTTCTCACCCAAGGGGGACCGCATCGCGACGGCCGGGGGCGAAGGAGGGGTCAAGGTCTGGGAGACGGCGACCGGCCAGGGGGTCATCGCCTTCGGGCACACGGCGCCGAACAATGGGCCGATCCAGCCGCTCAACAAGGTCGCGTTCGCGGCCGACAACGCGGTCGTTTCCGCGTCGGCCGACCGCACGCTCAAGAGCTGGTCCTTCGAGGGGGCCTGGTCGGAGATGAAACCGCTCGGCCCGCACGTCTTCCGCGTGCTCGCGATCGATTTCAGCCCGGACGGCAAGCTCGTCGCCACCGGCGGCGGAGATCCGTCGCGCTCGGGTGAGGTCAAGATCTGGAACGTCGAGACCGGCGCACTCGTTCGGACGCTCGACTCGCTCCACTCCGACACGGTCTTCGGCGTCCGTTTCAGTCCCGACGGCACCAAGCTCGCTTGCTGCGCAGCGGACAAGTTCCTGAAGGTCATCAACGTGGCCGACGGCAAGGAGCTCAAGGCCTTCGAGGGGCACACCCACCACGTCCTGGCCGTCGACTGGAGCGCGGACGGCAAGTCGCTGGTCACGGGGGGCGCGGACAACGTGATCAAGGTCTGGAACTTCGAGACGGGCGAGCAAGTCCGCACCCTGCAAGCGGCCGGGAAACAGGTGACTGCGGTCCGCTGGGTGTCGGGCAAACCTGAGGTCGTGGGCGCGTCGGGCGACAAGCTCGTGCGCACCTGGAACCCGGACAACGGCGGCATCGCCCGCAATTTCGGCGGGCCGGAGGACTACGTCTTCAGCGTCGCCGTGTCCAAGGACGGCACCCGTGTCGCAGCCGGCGGCGCCGATAGTGCGCTGTTTATCTGGAACGGGCAGAATGGCCAGCAGATCCG
Organism: Isosphaeraceae bacterium; assembly: GCA_031291845.1. GTDB lineage: Bacteria > Planctomycetota > Planctomycetia > Isosphaerales > Isosphaeraceae > DAIDJG01. The sequence goes on from JARLIH010000262.1 coordinate 7,043, forward strand.
CAAAATTGCTCCCCCTGCCCCGGCAACCCCAGCGCAGACAGCACAAGCAAAACCTTGAGCGCCGCGCACTTGCCTGGAGCGTTTCTCAAAGTCGCAGGACGAGAGCCCTCGGCGCGTCGGGGGGGCCCCCCGGCGGCTTGGTCCCGCGGGGTAGCCCCCCCCCCGCGGTGGGGCCCACCCCCCCCACAAACACGGCGCCCCCCCCCGCCCCGTGAT
>JARLIH010000263.1 GCA_031291845.1 Isosphaeraceae bacterium
GAGGCTGCGCATGCGGTTACGGTCGGGCCGGCCGACGATCCGGAGACGATCGTGGGGCCGGTCATCGACGCCGATGCGCGGCGGCGGATCGAGCAGGCGATCGAGGTAGCCCGGGGCGAGGGCCGGATGGTGGTGGCGGTCGATCCGGGGGCGCTCGCCGAGCGCGGGAACTTCGTCGGGCCGCATATCGTGGCCGACGTCAGGCCGGAGGCGCGTGTGGCCCAGGAGGAGATCTTCGGCCCCGTGCTGGCGGTGATCCGGGCCAAGGACCTGGACGACGCCCTGGCGATCGCCAACGGAACGGATTACGCGCTCACGGGCGGGGTCTACTCCCGCAGCCCGGCGAACATTGCGCGCGTGCGCCGGGAGTTCCGGGTGGGGAACCTGTACGTCAACCGCTCGATCACGGGGGCGCTCGTCGATCGCCAGCCGTTCGGGGGGTACAAGCTTTCCGGCATCGGCACGAAGGCGGGGGGCGCAGACTATTTGCGGGAGTTCCTGCTCACCCGCACGGTGACCGAGAACACGATGCGCAGGGGCTTCGCGCCCGAGCCGGAATTCTCGCCGGCGACTGCTTCGGCGTGAGCGGAAAGCCGGCGGCGCGCGCTGTCCGTCAGCCGGCCCGGCGCGACGAGGGGCGTCGTTGGCGGGTCGCGGTCGGGATCGCGAAACGTGCACGGATCGGGTGCTCGACCGCTTCGAAATCGCGGTAGCGCATGCGCATCCCCTCGTGGCGGCAGTTTGCGACGAAGACGATCTCGGGACCGCCGGCGAGGCTCGCGTCGACGATCGTCGTGAGGCCGTAAAGCCGGCCGAAGGGGGGTAACGCCCCGCGCTCGCAGTCGCCGAACACCTGGTCCGCCTCGTCCTCGGTCGCCAGGCTGAGCGGCTCGCCCGCGACGACTTCGGCGAGCCGGTCCCAGTCGATCCGCGACGTCGCCGGCAAGACGGCCAGTACGAAACGGTCCCCACTCTTGACCAGGACCGATTTCGCGACGGACCGCCCGGAGACGTGAAGCCTTTGCGCCACGCGCGTGGCGGACGGTACGGGGGGATGGAGCAACGTCTCGAACCAGACGTGCCGACTTTGAAGGTAATCCCGGATGCACATCGCTGGTTGACTCCAGGGTTGAGTGGGGCGTCTGTATTATAGAACCTATAGTCAAAATGGGAAATTTGGGTCGTTGTTTTTCGTGGGTTTCTCGGCTCGCATGGGGGTGGAATCGTTGAGCAATTCTTCGTGAACGTTATTGAGACGGCCCCAATGTGCGGTATGATGGATGTTGGGATTGTGGTGAGTCGGATGGTCGCTGAGCCGACCGGCGTGATGGCGACATTGGGCCGGGTGTTTCAGAGGAAAGTCCGGACTCCGCAGGGCGCAGTGGTGGGTAACACCCACCGCTCGAACGTGTTCGAGTAGGGAAAGTGCCACAGAAAACAGACCGCCCCGGCGTTGGGTTACCGGCGTCGGGGTAAGGGTGAAACGGTGGGGTAAGAGCCCACCAGCAGGCCGGGTGACCGGCTTGGCTCGGCAAACCCCACTGGGAGCAAGACCAAATAAGGGGGCAGCGGGGGATTTCGGTCCTTCGCGCGGCTTGGCCCGAGCCGTGACGACTCCCGGGTAGGTCGCTTGAGGCGCTGGGCAACCGGCGTCCCAGAGAAATGATCATCGAGGGACGGATGTCCCTTACAGAATCCGGCTTACAGACTCGCCACAATTTCCCATTTCTGCGCGTCGAGTCGGGTCGCCCACGGCCGTCTTCCCCCCAACCATCCATGGATCTCTCCTTTTTCCGCTTGCCACCTGGCTGGTCGCCTGCTATGATGGATGCATCAGAGCACGGCGTTGACGCCGCCGATGCCCGGCATCCGCAGTGCGAGGAGGAGCCCATGATGGACGCGGAAATGGTGGTTACCGGCGCGATCATCGACTCCTGGGTCGAGCCCGCGGGCTCGGTCAGCAAAGACTCTCGGCTCGTGCTCCAGGTCGCTCCTCAAGGGCGCCCCAAGGACTTGTTGATCGTCGAGGCAGAAGCCTCGCTGGTCCCCGACCGGGGCTGGCTGGAAGACCTTGGCGAAAACCTTTGCCATGGCAGCCCCGTCGCGGCCGTCGGCCGTCTGACGCTCCGCGGGTTCATCTCGGCGAAGAGTCTTCACCTGGTTCGCTAGCATTTTCACGTGCCGAGCTGACACATCCGGGTGGATGACTTTCCGCACTGCCCCCTTGACCCCCCTCCTCGATCGTTCTACAAGAAGACCCTGAGTCGTGCCGGTCTTTCTCCGGGACGCGGCGCGGGAATGAGGCTCTCGTCGCGGCGGCGAGCGGCGGGCCTCGGGACAATGTCGCCCCGCCATAGCAGATACCGCCCTCAACGGGATTTTGACTTCAATGTCACAGACGTTTCGCGGCCCGCGGGTTTACCGTCGCGGGGCATGGTCGCGTTTTGTTGAGGGCCTCCGGTACGGCGGAGGCATCGGGCAGCGCTTGTGGCTCGTGCACCGGGTCACGGGGCTGGGGATCCTCCTCTACTTGTTCGCCCACATCACGGACACGTTCTTCGTCGTCGTGAACCCGGCGTGGTACGACCACGCGATGCACCTTTACGGGGGCTGGGTCGGCGACGAATACTACTGGCCCGTGCGCTGGGCGTTTCGGATCGGTGAGCTCGGGCTCATCGCGTGCGTGCTGTTCCACTCGATCAACGGGCTGCGGGTCGTGCTGTTCGACTTCTGGCCGAAGGCCACGCACTATCAGCGCCCGATTTTCTGGTTCGTCCTGGTGGCGTTCTGGGGAATCTTTGTTCCGGTCGCCATCTGGGTGTTACTGCCGCTGCTCAGTGCGCCCGAGGTCGAGCCGGTCCGTGGAACGATCGAATCGGTCACGCGGGCTTGAGCCCGGTCCGTATCATTCTGAAGAGACCTGAGCGAACGAGAAAGGGACGCGTCGTGGCACTTTCGAGCGCGGGGCGCAGGGTAAAGCCGAGCGGGGGTTTCGAGTTGCAGGCGTGGTACTTCATGCGCATCTCGGGGCTCTTGTTGGTCCTCCTGGCCCTCGGCCACCTGTGCATCGTTCACATTCTGTACAACGTCGAGGTCATCAACTACGCGTTTGTCGCCAACCGCTGGACCAGGCCGGGAAGCGGCGTCTTCTGGCGGCTCTGGGACCTGACGATGGTCGTGCTGGCGATGATTCACGGGCTCAACGGCCTCCGCCAGGTGCTCGACGAGTACGTCACTCGTCCCGCGGCGCGCGTGGTCGTCCACACGGTCATCTGGTCGCTGGCCACGCTGTTTATCGGGGTGGGAAGCTACGCGATCCTGATGTTCAAGCAGGACGACGACTACATCCGGAAGCACCCGCGCAAGGACCTACCGCCGACGGTGGCCACGGCGGCCGCTGTTCCCGCGCGCCCGGCTCAATAACACTTACTCACGCGACAAGAGCTTACCGACCGCCATGAATTACCACAGGTTTGACTGCATCATCGTCGGTGCCGGAGGCGCGGGGTTGATGGCCGCGCTCGAGTCGAGCAAGCGCGTCGGGACGGCTGTCGTCAGCAAGCTCTACCCGACCCGCTCGCACACGGGCGCCGCGCAGGGCGGGATTGCGGCCGCGCTCGCCAACCTCGAAGACGATTCGTGGGAGAACCACGCCTACGACACGATCAAGGGGGGCGACTTCCTGGTCGACCAGACCGCCGCCGAAGTGCTCTGCCGCGAGGCGGTCGAGTGCATCTACGACCTCGAGCACATGGGGCTTCCCTTCGACCGCACGGCCGACGGCCGGATCTCCCAGCGCAGGTTCGGGGGGCACTCGAAGCCGAACCCGAAGTATGATCCGACCGCCCCCCCCGGCACGGACAACGCCCGCCCGCGCGTGCCGGTCCAGCGCGCGTGCCACGCGGCCGACCGTACCGGGCACATGATTCTCCAGACGCTCTACCAGCAGTGCATCAAGCAGGGCGTGACCTTCTTCGACGAGTTCCACATGCTCGACCTGATCATGGTCGACGGGGAGTGCCGTGGGATCGTCGCGCTCGAAATTGCGACGAGCGAGCTGCACGTCTTCCATGCGAAGAACGTGCTGATCGCGACCGGCGGCTTCGGCCGGATGTTCAAGGTGTCGTCGAACGCGTACGCGCTGACCGGCGACGGGCCTGCCATCGCCTACCGCCACGGGCTGCCGCTGGAGGACATGGAGTTCTACCAGTTTCACCCGACCGGCATCTACCGACTGGGCATCCTGCTCAGCGAAGCGTGCCGCGGCGACGGCGGCATCATGTTCAACGACAAGGGGGAGCGCTTCATGGAGAAGTACGCCCCCAACCTCAAAGACCTGGCCAGCCGCGACGTCTGCTCGCGGTCCATCTACCAGGAAGTCCGCGCGGGGCGGGGCATCGGCGGTAAGGACTTCGTTTACCTCGATATCCGTGCCGACACGATCAACAAGTACAAGACGAGCCCGACTGGGAAGCCCGTCGACAGCGCCTGGGTCGAGAGCCGGCTCCCCGACATCATCGACTTTGCCCGCACCTATCTCGGCGTCGACCCGATCCACGAGCCGATGCCCATTCAGCCCACCGCCCACTACGCGATGGGAGGCATTCCAACCAACGTGCACGGGCAAGTCCTGCGCGACGCGGAGGGAACGATCGTTGCCGGCCTCTACTCGGCCGGCGAGAGCGCTTGCGTCAGCGTCCACGGCGCGAACCGCCTGGGGACCAACAGCCTGGTCGACCTGGTCGTCTATGGCCGCCGCGCCGGGCGCGCCATGGCCCGCGATGCCCTGGAGCGGGAGTTCCAGCCGATCCCGCCGCACCCCGAAGCCCCCACGCGTACCGCGATCGATGCCTTGCTGTCCCGCCCGCGCACCGAGCCCTGGGCCAAGCTGCGGGACGCGATGCAGGTCACGATGATGGACAACTGCGGCGTTTACCGCACGGCCGAAACGCTCACGAAAGCACGCGACGACATCGCCGACCTGAAGCGCCGTTACCAGCATCTCGGCATCCAGGACAAGGGGACGGTCTTCAACACCGGGCTGCTCGAGGTGCTGGAGTTCGGCTGCCTGCTCGACCTGGCGGAGGCCACCGTCGCCGCCGCGCTTTCCCGCCGCGAGAGCCGCGGCGGCCACTCGCGCGAGGACTTCCCGAACCGCGACGACGCGAACTTCTTCAAGCATAGCCTGGCCTATTCGTACGGCGAGAACCAGACGAGCGTCGTCTACAAAGACGTCGACGTGATCATGGTCGAGAAGGATGGCCAGCGCGTGCCGAAGTACCCGCTCGAAGTCCGCAAGTACTGAGCCCGGGCTTCGCCCGCTTGATCCGAGAGGGCCGATGGCGACCGTCACCCGCACCGAAACACCAAGCTACGCCGAGCAACTGAAAGCGCACGGCGAGACCAGAGTGCTCCTCCGCAACGTCCCCTGGGAGGCCTACGAGGTTCTGCGCAACGAGGAAGCGAACAACCATGTCCACATGACCTACCTCGATGGGGATCTGGAACTGATAACCGTTTCGCCGCCGCACGAGCGTTATCCGGTCTGGTTCGGGTTGTTCATTATCGAACTCGCGAGGGTATTCCATTTTCCGATCATGTCGTTCCGTTGTACGACCTGGAAGAAAAAAGGAAGGGGACCGCGCAAGGGCAAGGGGAAAGAAGCCGACGATTGCTTCTACATCGCGAACCGGGACAAGGTGCGGGGCAAGAAGATGGTCGATCTCAAGGTTGACCCTCCGCCCGACCTTGCGATCGAAGTCGAGCCGTCCGAAAGCGCCCTGGACATCATGAAGGTTTACGAGGCGCTTCGAGTTCCCGAGGTTTGGCGCTTCGACGCAGAATCGTTCCGAGTTTTCGTGAGACAACCGGACGGCGCCTATAAAGAAACAAGGCGCAGCCCGGCGCTGCCTTTCTTGCAGCTTGACGAAGTCGTCCACCGGCTCCGACGTGCGGCCGAATTGGACGACGATGCCCAGTTCTGCAACGAGGTTCACGCGTGGGCGCGCGAGGTCCTCGTGCCGCGCCGGAACGCTTGAACGATCGCCGGTGCTCCGGCTGATGCCCAAGGGATAATATCACAATATGGCCGACGACACCCGAAGACTGACCGTCAAGATCAAGCGTTACGATCCCGAGAAGGACGCTCCGCCGCGCTGGGAGCAGTTCACGATCGACGCCCACCCGATGGATCGGGTGCTGGACGTGCTCCAGAACATCAAGTGGCAGCAGGATGAGACGATCGGCCTGCGCCGGTCGTGTGCCCACGGGGTGTGCGGGTCGGACGCGATGCGTATCAACGGGCATAATGCCCTGGCCTGCAAGATCCTGGTGAAGAACCTGAAGGCGGACACGGTCACACTGGAGCCCATCCTGGGGCTGCCGGTCGTGAAGGACTTGATCGTGGACATGAAGCCGTTCTTCGACCACTACAAGGCGGTGATGCCGTACCTTGTGAACGACGAGCCGCCCCCCACGACCGAGCGGCTCCAATCGCCGGCGGAGCGGGCGCGGTTCGACGACTCGACCAAGTGCATCCTGTGCGCCTGCTGCACGACGTCGTGCCCACCGTTCTGGGGGGACGGTAAATATGTCGGACCCGCGGCGATCGTGAACGCGCACCGCTTTATCTTCGACTCGCGCGACCGAGGCGCTGCGGAGCGGCTGGATATCCTCAACGATGCCGAGGGGGTCTGGCGTTGCCGTACCGTCTTCAACTGCACGAGTGCCTGCCCCCGCGACATCAAGGTCACCGAGGCGATCCAGGAGGTCAAGCGTGTCATGCTGACCGGGCATATCGACCTGGAAGCCAGCGCGGAGGCCGTTGAGGCCTGACGGCGACCGTTCCCACGATTCGATGGGCAGGAGTGCATCCCATGCGGTACCGCCTCGGCTATTTTGTGCTCGCGATCGCACTTGCGCCGTTTGTCGCGCGCGGCTCGGAGCCGCTGGACGCGCGGGTCGAGGCCGTGCTGAAGACGCCCGGATTTCAGCACGGGCACTGGGGTCTGCTGGTGGTCGACGGCAAGACGGGGCAGACGATCTACGAGCGCGACGCCGACCAGATGTTTGCCCCTGCCTCGGTCACGAAGCTGTTCTCGACGGCCGCCGCCCTGGCGGAGCTCGGAGCGGACTACCGCTTCCGGACCCCGGTCGTGCGCCGCGGCGAACTCGACACCAAGACGGGCGTGCTGCATGGCGACCTGATCCTGGTCGCCCAGGGCGACCTGAGCCTCGGAGGCCGTACGGGCCCTGAAGGGAACCTCCTCTTCACCGATGGGGACCACACGTACGCGAACGGCAACATGACGGCGGTCGTGACCGCGAGCGATCCGTTGGCTGGTCTGGACCATCTGGCCCGCGAGGTCCAGTCGGCCGGTATCAAGTCGGTCACGGGTGACGTGATCGTGGACGACCGACTCTTCGAGGCCGCCGAGAGCACCGGCAGTGGTCCCGCGCGCGTTTCGCCCGTGCTGGTCAATGACAACCTGATCGACGTGGTTGCCACCCCCGCGGCCAAGGCGGGCGAACCGGCGATCCTGAAAGTCATCCCGGAGACCGAGTTTGCCACGATGGAGGCCCAGGTCGAGACGGTCGCCGAGGGAGAAAAGGCCGTCATGAGCCTCCATTCCGCCGGCCCTCGCCGCTTCAGCGTTCGGGGGAAGCTTCCGGTCGGCCACAAGGCGGTGGTGAAGGTGTACGAGGTCGAGGAGCCGGCCGCGTTCGCCCGGACCGTGTTCATCGCGCGGCTCCGGAAGCACGGCGTGCACGTGCGTGCGATCGCGATTGGCGACAATGCCGCGGACAGCCTGCCTCTCCGTGACGAGGTGGCGAAGCTGCCGAAGGTGGCCGAGTACGTTTCGCCGCCGTTCCGCGAGTACGCCCGGGTCATCCTCAAGGTCAGCCACAACCTGCACGCCAGCACCCTGCCGCTCCTGATTGCCGCCCGTCACGGCGAGAGAACGCTGCACGACGGACTGAGACGCGAGGGCGCGCTGCTGAAGGGACTCGGTCTCGATCCTCAGGCGATCGCGTTTGGAGGCGGAGCAGGAGGGGCCCGGGCTGATCTCGTCACGCCGCGCGCTGCGGTGACCCTGCTGCGCGCGATGGCTGTTCGACCGGATTTTGCAGCCTACGATGCTGCGCTTCCGGTGCTTGGCCGGGACGGCACCCTCGCCAAGGCGGTCGCCGCCGACAGCCCCGCGCGCGGTCATGTGCGGGCCAAGACCGGGACTTACTGGGTGGACAACGCATTGACGGGCAAGGCCGTCCTGACCAGCAAGGCCCTTGCGGGGTACATGGAGACCGCCGCGGGGCGTCCGCTGGTGTTCGCCTTCTTCGTCAACAACGTCTCGCTCGACGCCTCGGGAATCGAGGTCTCGGAAGCGACGAACGCCGCGGGGCGCCTGCTTGGGAAGCTCTGCGAGGTGTTCTACTCCGCAGGCGCCGGGGACGCATCCAAGGCCGGTTCTTGAGAACTGCGAATCGTCTCATGGAGGGCCGGCCATCGCCGGCCCTACTCGTCGACGCCGCGCCGGGTCTCCTCCACGTCCTCGGCAAGGTGTCCGGCGAGCACCCGGTGCGGGGGTGGCGGAACGGTCGCGCCGGGGTCGATGCGGTGGAATCCGCCCGGGGCGGTGAAGAACGACACCGCCGCGTCGGGCGCCGGCTTGACGATGAATTCCTGGGAGGGGACGGGGATCGCAATCCCGGCCTCCTTGAAGCGATGCTGGACCTGCGTGAGCAGGCGGTGCTTCACTCGGCCGCCGAGGCTGGGGTCGGGGACGTAGACGTGGAGCACGAACGCCATCGCCGATTCCGCGAAGTCCTCGAAAAGGGCGGCAGGGACCGGGTTCCGCAGCACGTCGGGGTCTTCGCGCGCGATGGTCAGCAGCAGGTCCGTGACGCGGTCGGGGTCGTTCCCGTGCCCGACCTTCACACGCACGGTGGTGCGGATCACCTTGTCCTTGAGCGTCCAGTTGACGAGGTTGCCCGTGATAAAGGCGCGGTTGGGGACGAGCATGCTCTGGTTGTCCCCATTGATGATCGTGGTTGCGCGGATGTTGATGCGATCGACCTTGCCCGTCATGTCGCTGACCGTGACGATGTCCCCGACGCGGATCGGCCGCTCCAGCAGCAGGATGATGCCGCAAACGAAGTTGGAAACGATTTCCTGGAGGCCGAAGCCGAGGCCGACGCCCAGCGCGGCCAGCGCCATGCCGAGTTGCTGCGGGCCGACGTGGACCGACATCATCGCGGTCAGCAGGCCCACCGCGAGGACGCCATAGCGGCAGAGCGTCAGCACGGCGAACCGCACGCCCGGGTCGTCGGGCATGCGCGGAAAAACGGCCACGGCGAAGCACGTACTCAGGTGCCGCCAGATCACGGCGGTGACGAACAGGAAGAGGACGCTCTGAGCCAGGTCGCCGACCGTGACGGCCGTCACGAGCACTTTGCCCTGAAAGTCTTTGCCGTCGCTGAACTGGAGGATCACTTGCTCGCCGAGGAAGCGGAAGAGCGAACCGTCGATGTCCCAGACCCACGCGCCGACGCCCAGCCCCACGAGCGGTACGATGTAGCCCACTAGCCGTCGCAGGCGGCCCGCGAGGTCCGTGGGCTGGCCGGAGGCGTCGCTCGCCGTCCCGGGCTCATGCGCCTGCTGGCCGGGCCGTATCCAGCGCCAGGCTTGATGGTCGATCGCCTCCACGAGGAGCCGGTAGAGCCCCCAGCAGAGCGCGGCAATGAGGACGGACTGAATGGCGCCCACGCCCAGGCGGTGCGCGGTGAAGCTGTAACCAAAGGCGTCGAGACTCACGACGGCGGCAATGAAGGAGAGTAACGACGCTACCAGGACTCGGCGGCGGCGATTCAGCCAGCCCCAGCGCTCGGGGGTCTGGACGAGCCATTCCACGAGCGGCGAATTCCCGCGCGCCAGGAACAGCACGATTCCACCCACGGCAACGCCGAACGCGAGGTCGAGGAAGCGGCTCACCGCGGGCGCAAGCACCGGCCGGCCGCTGGCCACAATCATTCCCTGGGTAAAGACGCCGCCGGGGACGAGGAGCAGCACGCTGATCGCAATCAACGCATAGTACGCTTGGCGCACTTGCCGCAACGCGGCCCTGGGGAGTCGGAGCACGATTTCCGCCCAACCGCCCGGTTGGAGGTGGGCGCGGGTGAAGTTGACCGCGAAGGTTGCCGCCGCCCCGACGGCAATGATCGTCGCGGAGAGCAGGGCAGCCCCGCGAGGCCAAGGCGCCTGTCGGGCCACGTACGCGAGGTTCCCAATGTAAAGGGGCCAGAGAGACGCTGCGAGTAGGTCGTGCAGGAACCTCGTCAGATCACGGAGCGTGGTGCGCGTTTCGCAGCGGCTCGCTTCGACCGCCCGAAGCCAGCGCTGGGCGCGGAGCAGCGGCCAGGGCATGACGACGGCGAGGACCGCCGCCAGTACAAACTCGACCGAAATCCGTCCCCACGCCGATCGGTCCCCGGTCTCGGCGGCGATGCGGAAGAGCGCCCTCGCGAGCTGTATGAGCTCGCGCTCGGCCAGCATCAGCGACCCCGTTCCGAGCGGTTCCTGGTCGCGGACCCAGAAGATGTGCGTCCGGATGAACCCGTACTCCTCGTCGAGGATCGCCACCCGGGCTTCGATCTCGTTGAGTGTCTTCTCTGCACTCTTGATGAGCGTCTCGAGGTTTTCCTTGCGCTTGCCGAGGAGCGCCGTGCGCCGTTTTTCGAGCTCGTCAGCGACGCGAATCGCCTCGGCGTGGCGCGGGGCCGGGAGCCGTTCGAGCAGCGTGTCGAGCTCATAGCGGTCGTCACGTTGGCCGTTGACGAGAGCGAGCTCGACCGTGCTGAGCGCGTTTTCCAGGGTGGTCAGGTGCGCGGTGGTCGTCGCGAGCTCGTTCTTGACGATGCGTTCGCGCTCGGGCCCGATTCGCCGAAAATCGTTGTTCAGCCGCAGCGCGTCGAGTTGGCTGACGCGGCCGTCGTCCAGCAGCTTCTTCACTCCTGCGAGATCTTCGCGTGCGCCGCGGGTCTTCTCTTCCTCTTCCGTTTCCTTCGGAAGGGCCGCCGTGGCGATCGCGTTGTCCCCCTTTTTCACGAGGACTTCCATCTCCAGCAGCTCGGCGTTGCGGCGCGCACGGAACCGTTCGAGCGGATCGTCGGATTTCGCCGCGCGTTTTTCCTCGCGCGCCGCGGCCCGTTGCAGGTCGCTTTCTTCGCGTGCGACGAGGGCGCTGTAGTGCGTCTGCATCCGCTGCAGCGTCTTCTTGCTCAACTCCTCGTGCGCCTTGGCGACGTCGAGGCGAATTGCGGCCAGCTCGATGTTCTTCGCTTCCAGGGCGATCCGGGCCTCGACGGCCTGGAGGCGCTCCGCCTCGACGCGGGTCTCCCACTCGAGGTTTTGCCGCCGGTCGCGGGCGAGTTCCCGGGCTTCCTTGGTCTTGGCGGCGGCGATGGCCGCGTCGCGCTCGCCGCGGCGTGCCTTGAGGGTCGCCGCGCTCTGCTGCAGCTTGTTCCGATCGGAGCGCAGCGACACGAGCCGGCTGTCGGCGGGCTTTTCGGGGTCGGGTTGGGCCTTCTCCTTCTTCTCTTTCCACTCCTTGACGTCGTTGTTGGCCGACTCGATGGCTTCCTTCATCTCCGTTCGAGCGGCGTCGGCAACGAGCTGGCCTCGTTCCGTACGGAAAACCGCCGGAATCAGGCTGTCGGGATCCTTCGCAATTTGTTCGAGCGACGACTTCGTCCGTTCGAGGTCGGCCTTGAGGTCGGCCACCTGCTTTTCTGGGCTGGGGTCGGGGTGCTCCGCGTCGTTGCGCGCCTTGACCGCCTTCTCCCACTCATCGAACGAACTGAGGCGCTCCTCTAACACCTCGCGGAGCGCCTTGGTCGCGGCGGTTGCGTCCTTGTCGGCCGAGCCGGGCAGCGCTTTCAGCCGATCGGCAAGCTCGGCCCGCGCCGCCTTGATTTCCGCCTCGGTGACGCCGCTTCGCGGGCCGGCGGAGTCTTTGCCGGCAGAAGCCGCCTCGGTCGGCGGTTTGGACGGATTACCGGCCTGGTTCGGCTCCCCCGCGGGCCGGGGCGGCCCGGTTTTTGCGTCCGTGTTCGCTTCAGACGCCGGGTTCGTCCCGTTTTTCTTCGGCCCGGATGCCGCGGTGTCGGCCGGATCCTTGGTTGCGGCATTTCCAGGGCTCGTGCCCGCGTCGGGCGATCCGGGTTGGGGGGGCGGAAAGAAAATGTAGGAACGCGACGGTTCTTCGCCCCGAGCCGTCGATACCACTAAGCAGAACCCAAGGGTCGCCGCGAGGCGCCCTGCCCAGGTCGGTCCCATCCTTGGTACGCTCCGGGAAAGTTCGGGGGGTTTAAAGATCGACGCGGCTTTCGGGGCGCAACGGCCTGTCGCGACCAGGGAGCCCTTTGATCGGTTGCGCGCGTAGGCTAGCCCAACGTGCCATATCCCACAATCGGAATTTCACGAACGTCGACCGGCATAATTGCATGCATGGTTGGATTTTGTGGTTTGCAGCAACCGGCTAGCATTGAGGGGGTGGAGTCAGGTAAAAAAGGCGGGAACGGCCGGAGTCCGCTCGGAGTGAAGGGTGGATTAAGGGCATTGCGGGCGTGGGTGTCCCTTGACCGAGTGGCAATGCCTTCTATCATTCCAACATTCACAACGGTCCGCTTCGCGGATCTGAATCGTCCTCGATCGTTGCACTCCCCGCGACTGTGTGAACACGGCCAACAGGCGTCCCGTGCGGCGGTTCGTTTTCGGCATTGCCCGCGCCCGCGGCGAATGGCGTTCATCGGCTCCTCGCTTGGTGTTTGAATGACTCACCTCCCCCGCCTGGCTCTGGCGACTCCCTCCGAGGGCCCCGAGCCTTCCGCCGCGGGCCTGGCTTTGTTAGCCGGTTTAAGTGCCAGGCGTTGGCGAATTCAACACTTCCGGGCCAGAGCGTGCCCCACGGTGACGGAAGCGGTGGGGCAGGCGACCGGTTTTCCCGGGCGGCACCTCGACAGTTGGCTGATGACGGAAGAGCTGTGCCGCGCCGTATTCGCCAAGGGGGCGCGCGGGGTTGACCTCGCCGTGGTGGAAGGGACGTTAGAGGAGCCCATCGCGACCCTCCAGTGCGGTCATCACGACCGGCCGGGCGGGTTACAGCCGATCGCCGACGCGCTCGACCTGCCGATCGTTGCGGTGGTGCCGTGTCGGGGCTGGGCGGGTGTTCACCTCCCGCAGTTGCCGGAAGGGACCGACGCGGTGCTGCTCGATGGGCTGGAGTCGCCCGAGGACTTCGAGCCCGTCCGCCGGATGATCGGCATGACGAAGAAGTTACCGGTAATCGGCGCGGTGGAATCGCTCCCCGCGGTGCGCGAAGCGCTCCGGCAAGCGCCGCGTGACCAGTTCTTGCCCGAGGAGCTGTTTCAGCAGCTCGGCGCGAGCTTCCTCCGCTTTGCGGACCCGTGTGCCATCCGGTCGCTCTCGCGCCGGGAGTTTCCGTGGCCGGTCCCCGATTGCGCTCCGTGCGGCCAGCGCAAGTTCCGGGTGGCCTATGCCCGTGATGAGGCCTTCGGGACGTACTTCCCCGACACGCTGGAAACGCTCGAGGGGCTCGGCGCGGAGCTCGTCGAGTTTTCGCCGCTGCGCGACGAAGCGTTGCCCGATGCGGTTGACCTCGTGATGATCGGCTGCGGCTTCCCGGACCTGCATGCGGAGGCCCTGGCCGAGAACTACAGCTTGATCTCGGCGCTGCGGGGGCACGTCTGCCGGGGGCAACGGATCTATTCCGAAGGGGGCGGGACGGCGTACCTTGGGCGTTCGATGATCCTTCCCGACCGCCAGGTCTTCGGCGCGGGGATTCTGCCGTTTGACGCGGAGCTGCTGCCGATCCCGCCGGCTCCGGTCCAGGCGACGCGGCGGCTCACGCGCGACTCGTGGCTCGGTCCCAAGGGGACGACAGTCCGCGGCTACCGGGCGAACCGCTGGCGCTTGATTCCGGGCGCGGGGCCGCTCGATTGTCCGAGCTGTCACGGCGAATTGACGGCCGAGGGGGATTTCTTCTTCCACCACCACGCCGTCGGTGGCTTGATGCACCTGCACCTGGGCGCGTTGCCCGAAGTGGTGGCCGCGTTCGCCGGCCCGCACCGCCCGTCGCTGACTCTCCCCTCAGCGCGCCGTTGACGGGGGAGCGAGCTTGGCCTCGACCCGTTTCAGCTCCTCCTCGACCGTACGGATCGTGGCGGCGTCTCGCGCTGTGCGGCGTGCCTTTTGGAGACGCTGTCGCCAGTCCCCCAGTTGTGCCTTTGAGTTGGCCAGGCCCGCGATGCGCGCGGTAACGAGTTGCTGAAAGTCCGCCGGGGCAGGGGAGGCGATCACCTCCGACCAGAGTTCCGCCGCGCGGGGGAAATCGGGGTGCGTCGTCAACCTCTGGAGGCGGTTCATAACGAGCGTCTCCCAGAGCCGCCGGACCTGCGGTGAGCGTTCGGCCCCCGGAATCGCCGACAGACGTCCGAGCAGCAGGCCAACACGATTGGATTCGAGGAGTGTGTCGGCCAGAAGAGAGTCATAGGATGGCCGCAGCTTCTCGGGGAGCTGGCTGCGGTCGATTCCGAGCAGGACCGTGGCCAGGTCGGTCCGTACTCTGGGGCGTGCGCTGGCCTGCAAGCGAAAGATGGCAGTCTTGAGCGCCCAGTTCAGGCGCACATCGGCTGGACTGTCGGCCGCGGGCTCCTCATATTCGGGGTAAGCGGGCCACCCTGCGACCGGCGCCCAGCTCGCCAGGCGCGGGATTTTGCGGGGGTCGATCCGGTAGAGCGGGTCGCCCACGAACGTCAGCCGCCAGGGCTTGCCGAACGTTTCCGGAGGCGATTGCCGGACCGCGGCCGCCAGCGGGAGACGTTCCGCCGCCAGCGAGCCGACGGTGGCTGGTGAACGGAACGCCTGGAGGTAAGGCTCGTTCATCGAGCCGTAATAGACGAACGCGCCCTGGGCGAGCCAGCGTCCCGCGATCGTGTTCGGGTCGTTCGGATTGGCCGCCGAAAAACTGTGGATCATCAGCACGGCGGTAGGCACGCTCGGCGGTACGTCGGCCGACTGGCCCGGACCCCCCGGCAAGTTGAAGCGGGTCGGATCGCCGTGCGTGTTGATCAGCACCAAGCCGAAACGATTGACCGGATCGAACGCGTCGTGCCACCCCGTCAGGCTGGCTCGCTCACCCGAGCGGTGCGTCACGGGCAGGAGCGCGCTCAGGGCTTTCGACGCGTCGGTCATCCGGTAGTCGGACCAGGGCTTTTCCCGCTCGTTGTACGAATTGAACAGCAGGGCCGACCGCGGCTGGAGGAACAGGCTGCACATCGCCTGGTAGAGGCTCTGGGTGACGTCGCCGGCCAAACGGCCGGTAAACGCCCAGCGCGTCTGGAAGTCGGGGAACCTTCCGAGCAGGTCGTCGAGCGCGTTGTCCCCCTTTTCCGTCTCGTAACGGTAGGGCCAGTCGCCCGCCAGCGTGAGGAAGTCGCAACCGTCGCCCAGCCGGTCATACCGGGGGACTGCGTCCGCGACCCGCCGTTCGACCTGGAGCGCAAAGGCGTTCGCATCGGAAGGCTTGAAGACGTCTGTATAATGTTTCTCGACCTTGAGCTCGAGGAGCGGCTGGAAGCGCCCCGCTGCGAGCGCGACGCCCCCGGCCAGCATCGGGCTGTCGCCCGCGGAGAGCACGACGCCCGGCGTGGTTTCGCCCAGCTCCTTGGGGACGCTGTCGCCCCTGGGACTGTCCTTGCCCGCCCCGGCGGGAGCCCAGGATCGCCCGACCGCGCGGAGCGCGGCCTTCCAGAGATCGTTCTCGGCGACCGGCTTCGCTTTGGCCGGATAGGCGACGATCCGGGCAGGGCGGAACTCGCGCAGGAACTTGAAGGTCAGCTCGAAGTCGTAAATGAGTACCGGGAAATAGTGCCCCTGGTCCCAGGTGCCGACGACCTCCAGGAACGTCGCCAGATCGGGTACGAGGCAAACCTGGTCGACCACTTGCCGTTGCGGTCCCGACTGACGCTCCCAGCCGGCCGCCGCGCGCCGGAGGTCCGCGGCGCCGAAGCCGGTCCTGGCGCCCGTGTCGGACTGCCCCTGCGCCTCGACGCCCCACGCGAACAACAATGCGATCCCGAGGAGCCGTTGCCATCGAAAACTCATGCGTGTCCCTACTCTGAATGCGCTCATTCGCCCATCCCGATCGCCGGCTTGGGAATGCGCGAGCCCGACGGACCGAGTGCCGCGCTGAGGTGGAGACGCCGAGCCATAAGCGTTATACTGAACTCGAGGAAATCACGCCGGGTCATCACGTCCGGTCCGTTCAGTGCAGTGTGCCCGATCTGCGCGACCTTGGGAACTTCGTCCGATGAAAAAAGGTGGCATCCTTAACCCTGCAATCTGCTCGCTGCTGGCCGAGCTCGGACATATGGACGAGTTGCTCATCGTGGATGCCGCGTATCCGTTGCCCCCGGAGAGCCATGTGATCGACCTGACGTTGACGCCGGGGATCCCCCGCTTTCTCGACGTCCTCAGGGCGGTCGCCGAGGAGTTGGTCATCGAGTCGATCACCGTGGCGTCGGAGATCACGGAATTCAGCCCGAAGCTCTATCAGGAGATCCTGAAGATCGTCGGCGACATCGACATCGACGAGGTGCCGCACCACGAATTCAAGGAGCAATCGCTCGGCGTTAAGGGGATCATTCGCACGGCCGAGTTTACACCTTACGCCAACGTGCGCATCCTCTCCGGCAGCGCGTTCTATTGAGACGCGGTTCGGGGCCTCTCACGGCGAAACCGGAACGGGGGCCGTAACGGCGTAGCGGGCGGCGACTTCCTCGAGCTTCGACCAGTGGGCCTCCTCCAGGGGAATTCCCCCGGAGGCCCGGCGCTCGAGTGTCCGCCGCTCCGGGTCACCGGGGAGCAGGATGGCGTCGACCCCGTCTGCGCGCGGGGTCTCGCGCACGAAGGTCGCGACCTGCGACGCCTCGCGTTCGAGCGTCCCGAGCCCCGCGAAGTGCGCGGGGTCGAGCACCAGGAAGAGGACGTTATTGCCTTTGCCGGGGGCGGCGTCGGGATGGCACGTGCGCCCGCCGGAGAGGCCGCCGGCGAGCATGTCGAGCACCAGGCTCAGGCCGAACCCTTTGTACGCTTGCGGGCCGCCCATCGGGAGGATCGAGCCGAGCGGAGGCTCGTAGAGCACCGACGGGTCGGTTGTCGGCCGCCCCTGCGGGTCAAGCAGCCAGCCGTCCGGCACCGGTTTCTTGTTGATGTAGTAGACCCGGACCTTTCCCTCCGCGACCACGCTGGTGCCGAAGTCGAGCACGACGGGTTCCTCGCCGGTCGGCACCCCAGCGCAGAGCGGGTTCGTGCCCAATCGGGGCGCCAGGCCCCCCGGTGGTGCGACGCGCGGGCCGCCGCCGTTGTTGTTCACCGTGGCGATCAGCACCAACCCTTCGGCCGCTGCCCGCTCTGCGTATTCGCCTAGCCGGCCGATGTGGCCCGAGTTGCGCAACGCTCCCGCGCCGATTCCTATCGCTTTGGCCCGGGGGATGACCCGGTCCAGCAACCGGTGCGCCTGCACCTGGCCGAACCCCCACTGGCCGTCCGCGACAACGACCGCCGGACTTTCATGGTCGATCTGGAGGTCCACCCCCGCGCGGTAGTCGCCCTTCTCGAGAAAGCCGAGGTACTGCGGGACCCGCATGACCCCGTGCGAATCGTGCCCCCGCAGGTTCGCGCCGACGAGGCTTGTGGCGATCGTGCTCGCCTCGCCTGCGGGGACGCCTGCGGCCGCGAAAAGGCGTGTCGTGAATTCCGTCAGGGCGTCCGCATTGAACGTCGGCATCGGGTAAAGGCTCCGTCTCGGTCGGCACAACGTGAGGAGAATCCGATCTTACGGCCCGGGGAGCCATTTGCAATCTGTCGCCGATTGCGATCGAATGAGCGCCTGCGAGGTGCTCTCGGCCGGTGCCGATCGACTCCCCGGCCAAGGCGAATCACGGATTTCAGGAAAGGACGGGAGACGATGGCGTACCGCGTCGGTACGGAATCCCACGGTGGGCGAACGGTCTACACGCTGCAGGACGAGTCGTCGGGCGCCAGGGCGGCGATCTTGCCCTCCTACGGTTTCAACCTCTTTGACCTGCGACTGCCGCTGGCCGGCGAGGTGCGGCGGGTAATCGACGCGTCGCCCGACTTCGCCGACAACCCCCGCAACGCCGGACGCAACGGCACGCCGGTCCTCTTTCCGTACCCCAACCGCGTGCGCGCGGGTCGCTTCACCTTCCAGGGGAAGGACTACACGCTGCCGGTCACGCACGGTCCCAACGCGATTCACGGTTTTGCGCTCGATGCCTCGTGGGACGTGATCGAGCACAAGGCGACCGCGACCGAAGCCACGATCACGGGCCGTTACCAGATTTCGAAGAACTCGCCCGAGATGCGGTCTCATTGGCCGACCGACGCCATCCTCCAGATCCGTTACGCCCTCTCCGGCCGCCGTCTGTCGATGACGATCAACGTGTCGAACCCGACCGACAACGACTTGCCCTACGGGTTCGGTATCCACCCGTATTTCCGGCTTCCGTTCCGCCCGAACGGTGACCTCACCGCCACGAGTGTCGTCCTCCCGGCCGCCGAGTACTGGGTCCTCGAGGAGTTCCTGCCGACCGGTGAAAAACGGCCGGTTGATGACCGGCTCGACTTCCGCAAAGGGAAGCCGATCAAGGGATTGGCCATTGACGACGTGTTCGGCGGATTGGAATACGAAGGAGACCGGGCCGTCTGCCGGCTGATCGACCGCGCGCTCAATTGCGAGTTTCGGCTGAGCTTTGACAAGCCGTTTCGAGAGCTGGTTGCCTACACCCCTCCGGGATCGGGCGATATCATTTCCCTCGAGCCCTACACGCAGACGACCGACGCCGTAAACCTTCAGCCGAAGGGGATTGACGCGGGCCTCCGCGTCCTCGGGCACGGGCGCCAGGATACGCTGTCGATTACGATGGAGACCGCCGACAACTAGCAGCCCGCTACGATTTGGCCGGCGGGCTTTGGCAGGCGGTCGCGCCTGTTTGCCGGTAGCCGCCGCGGGACTCCGGCGATATCATGGGTCGATGGCACGGTGGGCGTGAACGGCGGCCGTGGCGGAAACTGGCTGCGACTTGTGAAGCTGGACCAGCGGACGTGCGACTCGAGGCGGACGGAATGCCGAAGGACCAACCCATGGAGCCGCACGGGCCGGCCGATCCCCCTGACCTCCAGGCGCTGCGGATCGATCTCCTCAGGCAGGCGGTTGAGATCTATTTGTCGCTGGCGTACCCGTCGACCGGGTTGCCGGACGTCGTGCGCCGGCGGCTGGAATGGACGCCCGGCCTCGATCCGATGACGCTGCTCTCGAACCCTCCGTTCGAGCGAGCAAACCGCGCGGGCTCCGGGAAGAACATGATCTTCGCGCTTCGGCTGGGGAACTACCGCTACCCGCACATGAAGCTGCAAGTTCAGCCCTGGCCCAACGCGGCCGGCTTCCTGCTGTCGGTGAATACGCACGACCAGGTGCTCGCGCTCGATCCGAACTCGCCCGACCTCGAGGCGTTCCGGGAGCTGCAAGCGGAGAACCAGCGGCTCAAGGAAGCGATCGAACAGGCGTGGGACCAGGCCGGTCTGCCCATCTTCCTGCGGTACTTGCGCGAATACATCGAGAACCGATCGAGCGGCGAGGTGTAATCGATTCGCAGCCGCTGTTCGTCAGCCCGCCAGTGCGCTCAAGGCGCTCGGTGGGCGCTGCTGGCGCGGCAGGATGATCGCGAACGACGACCCTTTCCCGGGTTCCGTGTCGACCGCGATGCGGCCGCCGTGTAGGGCCACGAAGCTCTTCACGAGGCAGAGGCCGAGCCCGATCCCGCGCTTGCCGAACTGGTAGTCGCCCGACGAGTGGTGCATCGTGTCGAAGCCCGTGAAGAAGGGCTCGAAAAGGTGCTTCCGGTCGTTCGGGGCGATGCCGGCTCCCTCGTCGACGACCACGAAGCGCACTTCCTGTTCCCCGAGTGGTCCCGCCGTGACGCGGATCGTCCCGCCGTCGGGCGTGAACTTAATGGCGTTGCCCACGAGGTTCGTCAGGATGTCGGTCAGCTTGAGCGGGTCGACCTCCGCGCTGCCCAACTCGGGATCGATCTCGACCTCGACGTGTTGCCGCCGCGAGCAGAGGAAGTGCTCGAAGTCGGCGATCACGTTGCGCAGGAGCGGTCCGAGGTCGGTCGGGTGGAGTTCGAGCCGGAGCTCGAGCTCGTGACTCTCGATGAGCTTGAGCATCCTGCCGATGGTCGCCTCCAGGCGCTTGCCGGCGTTGTGGATGCGGTCGACGTACTGGCGGTCTTCGGGCTCTGCGGTTTCGGACCGCGTCATTTTCCAGAGCTCGGTGCTCCCCGTGATGATCATCACGGGGGTGTTCAACTCGTGGCTCGCGACCTCGATGAACGCGCCCTTGAGCCGGTTCGCGTCGCGCAGGCGCTGGTTCGTTTCCTGAAGCTCGCAGATCAGGCCGTCGCGCTCGGCGAGGAGGTCGCGTTGCTCGACGATCAAGCCGTTGCGCTCGACGACGAGGTCGTGCTGCTCGACGGCCTTGCGAACGACGGCCTGAAGTTCCTCGGGATTCCAGGGCTTATGGATGTACTGGAAGACGTTTCCTTCGTTGATCGCGTCGATCACGGCCTTGATGTCGGCATAGGCGGTGAAGAGCAAGCGAGTCGCGTCGGGGCGCAGGTGCTTCGCATGGCGCAGCAGCTCGACGCCCGACATGCCGGGCATGCGCTGGTCGGACATGACGACGTGGACGTCGCGATCGGACTCGAGCACCTGGATGGCGTCGGCCCCGCGCTCGCAGCGGACGACCTGGTACTCGCGCCGGAGGAGGTCCTGGATCGATTGCAAGACCTCGGGTTCGTCATCCACGACCAGGAGCGTGGGCAGGGTGGCGCTCATGCCGTGAAGCCTTGGTTCAGGTTGTCGGACCGGCGAGGTCGTCCGCGAGAAAACGTTTGATGAGAGTGACCTCGTTCCCAACATCGTTATATCGCAGTTCATCGACCATCCCTTTACAGATCATGAGGCCGAACCCCCCTGCACGGAGGCCCAGCTTGTCGCGGACGTCGAGGTGGGTGAAGGGATCGTCGACGACGGCCGCGTGCGGCAGGTTGTGCACGTCAAAGCCGCTGCCCTGGTCCCGGACCGTGATCTCGACGCGGTCGTCGTACACGCGATACGTAATGCTCACGAGGCGGTCGCTCTGGTGCCGATTGCCCCATTCGATGGCGTTCTGGGCCATTTCGAGGACGGCCTGCCGCAGTTGCAGGACTTGTTCGTTGGTGAACGGCGTCTCGCGGCAGAGGTTGAGAAGGAAGTCGTTCAGGTCCTGCAGCAGCACGATCTCACTGTTGAGCTCAACGTGAATCTCGCCGTGGATGTTGTTTTGCTCGATCGACGTTCGCCACGCGCGTGCCGCGGCGATCGCGTCGATCAATTTGTCGATCGCGTACGGCTTGGTGACGTAGGCGTTCGCACCGACCCTGAAGCCGCGGATGCGGTTCTCCGCGTCTCCCAGGGCAGTCAGCATCACGACGGGCGTCAACATCGTATCGCGGTCGCTGCGCAGGCGCCGGCAGACGTCGAATCCGTTGATGTCGGGGAGCATCAGGTCGAGGATAACGACGTCGGGCCGGAGTGTCCTCGCCAGCCTCAGCCCCGTTTCGCCGTTGTCCGCGACGATCGGCTCGTACGCGCGCAACCGGAGCACGTGGGCGACCATCTCTGCCTGGTCCGGGTGGTCTTCGACGATCAGGGCCGTGCTCATTGTCCGTCCCTCGCGCTGGCTGCGCAGCTCGATTGCGCCGCGGGGTGTTGCCGGGACTTAGACATGAATTTCGACGACATCGCCGTCGTGCAATTCGTGGTCACGTTTGACCGTTTGGCCTTCGAAGACTCCGGTCCCCCACACCTTGGCGAACTTGAGCGTCTGCTCGAGCTCGCGGTGAATCTCCCGTGCCAGGTCGATCACGGTGCTGCCGCATGGAAGCGTAAACGGCTTGGTTCGATCGACCGGCTTACCGGGCACCTTGGTATAGACGCGAAGTACTCCTAAGAGATCGTACGTGGCTCGACGCAGGTCGTCTAGGCCCTCCCGACGTTCCACGGAAATCGGGAGCACCGGAAAGCGAGGCGAAAACCACTCACGGATCACGGCCAGGCGGTCGAGGGCCCCGTCGGCGTCGGTCTTGTTGGCGACCATGAGCGTCTTGATATGTCGGAGCGATTCGTCTTCGTCGTCGAACGGCAGCGTTCCGACCAGCTCGGTGTGCGCCTGCGAGAGGCAGGACAACACGGTTTCGGTGGCATCGGCTACGTCGTCGCTCGCCAGGTCGGCGAAAAGGAGGGCGGCGTCGGCCGAGCGGATGACGCTCGTGACCCAAGGCTCGTGGAAATCCGCCGTGATGGGCGGAAGGTCGACGAGCTGGACGGGAACGTCTTCCCAATGCATGATGGCCGGGTAGGGTGCCCTGGTTGTAAACGGATAGGGAGCAACCTCCGGCTTGGCGTTGGTGACCGCCGCCAGGAGCGCGCTCTTGCCGCTGTTCGGGGCGCCGACGAGCACGATTTGACCGGCCCCCTCGTGCGGCACGCGGTGGCTGACGCCCGACTTCTTGGCGCCTGCCTTTGCCCCTTCGAGCTCATCCTTGGTCCGGCTGATCTTCTGCTTCAGATCGGACTGGAGCTTCTCCGTCCCCTTGTGCTTGGGGAGGAGGCGGAACATCTCGCGGAGCTTCTCCAGGCGATCCGTCGTGGTGGTCGCCCGGCGGTATTCCTCCTCGGCCTTCGAGTACTGAGGAGGAAGGTTCGCGGGCATCGGGCCGGGACTCCAGCGCGCGGTCCATACCAAGACACTTGCAAGTCCGCGTAGGCTAACGCCTTGCCGCCGACAAATCAAGTCCGGCCCGCTGCCGTACGTCCTCTGCAATCGGTTGGGCCGGCCATTGATCACCGATCGCGGTGGCGCGCCCCGAGTATTAGCCCGGTGTGGGGCACCTAACTGGGGGGTCGACAAACCCCCTCCAACACACCGGGGCTGC
>JARLIH010000264.1 GCA_031291845.1 Isosphaeraceae bacterium
CAGGACGAGCGAGAGCGCCTGGCCGCCGATGATGACCTTCGCCATGCTTGCCCGCGCACCGGCGCCCGGTCCCTGACCCAGGGCGATCGGGACCATCGCGGCGATCAGCATCACGGTGGTCATCAAGATCGGCCGCAGGCGCGTGTGGTTCGCCTCGATGATCGCGTCGAAGCGCGGCAGGCCCGAAGCGCGGAGCTGGTTCGTCGCGTCCACCTGCAAGATGCCGTTCTTCTTCACGATCCCGACCAGCATGAACAGCCCGAACATCGCGTAGATGTCCATCGGCGTGCGGAACAGCACGAGCGACAGCAGGCCGAACGGGACCGTAACCGGCAGGGCCATCAGGATCGACGCCGGTTGCGTCCAGCTCTCGAACTGCGCGGCGAGAATCATGTACATAAATAGAATCGACAGGCCGAAGGCGACGAGGAAGTAGTAGCCCGTCTCGCCCATCGTTTTTGCTTGCCCGCTGAACTTGAACGAGTACTGGGGCGGCAGGTTCATGCTCTTCAGGATCGTTTCCGCCCGGTTCACGGCCTCGCCCAGCGGGATCGTTTCGGGGTTGGCAACCACGGTCACGATGCGTTCGCGGCTATAGCGCTCGATCTCGGTGGGCCCGCGTTCCTCCGCGAGCTTCGCCACGCTCGAGAGCTTGACGATGCCCGCCGTCGTGGACGGGAGGGTGAGCTGGTACAAGTCCTCGGTCGACGATCGCTCCGAGGCCACTGCGCGGAGCCAGACGTCGTACTGCTCGTCCCCCTCGCGGAACTTCGAGACGGGCATGCCGCCGACGAGCACGCGGAGCGAGTCGGCGATGGCCTGCACCGGCACGCCGAGGTCGGTCGCGCGCTCGCGGTCGATCAGGACCTGAACCTCGGGCTTGCGCAGTGAGAGTGTCGTGTCGACGTCCACCAGGCCCGGCTTTTCCTTGAGCCGCCGCACCAGCTCGTTCGAGTACTTCTCCAGCTCCGTCAGGTCGGGGCCGGCGAGGTTGACCTGGAAGGTCTGCGGCCGGGCGCCGTTGGAGAACGCGGAGACGTCGTTCACGCTGGCGCGGAGGTCGGGGTAGTCCTTGAGCAGGCCCCGCGTCTCTTGCTGGATCGCGAACTGCGTGTAGTCGCGGTCTTCCAGGTCGACCATCCGGACATAGATCGTCCCCTTGGTGACGTCCCCCTCCCCCTTGACGACGCGGCCGCCGTTGGCCTGGCCGATCGTGCTGAAGATATGGGTCGTCCCCTTGAGCTTCCGGACCCGCGCTTCCAGCTCGGCGAAGAGGCGGCTGGTGCGTTCGAGGCTATACCCTTCGGGCGTGGTGATCGTGATCTCGTACTCGCTCTGGTCGTCGCGCGGGATGAGCGACATGCCCATGACCTTGAAGATCGGGCCGGTGCTGAAGATGACGCCGAGGGTGACCAGCACGACGAGCCACTTGAACCGAAGGGCCGAGCGGAGGATGCCACCGTAGGCGCCGTCGACGATCCGGTAGATGAACCCCGACTTGCTCTTCGCGTGCCCCGACTCGCCCGGCTCGAGCTTGAGGAAGCGGCTGCAGAGCATGGGAGTGAGCGTGAACGAGACGAACAGGCTCATCGTCACGGCGAACGCGACGGTCAGGCCGAAGCTGGAGAAGAAGCGGCCGACGATGCCGCCCATGAAGGCGATCGGCACGAAGATGACGATCAGCGAGAGGCTCGTGGCCAGCACGGGAAGCGCGATCTCGCGGGTGCCGATCCGGGATGCCTCCATCCCGTCCATGCCGTCCTCTTCCATGTGCCGGAAGATGTTCTCGTGGACCACCACGGCGTCGTCGATCACGATGCCGATCGCCAGGATCAGGCCGAGCATCGTGATGTTATTGAGCGTGAACCCCATGTAGTGCATGAAGACGAACGTCGGGATGATCGACGTGGGGATCGCCAGGGTCGCGATCAACGTGGTGCGCCAGTCGCGGATGAAGAGCAGGATCGTGGCCGACACGAGGGCGGCGGCGAGCAGGAGGTGGAATTTCACCTCCTCGATCGACTTCTTGATGAACCGCGACTGGTCGCGAATGATCTCCGTCGAGATGTCGGGGGGCAGGGCAGGGCGGATCTCCTCGAGCCGCTTCTTCAGGTCGTCGACGACCCGGACCGTGTTGACCCCCGACTGCTTCTGCACGACCAGGCTCACCGCGTTCGCGCCGTCGAGGCGGGCGAGCGTGCGGGGTTCCTCGAACGAGTCCTGCGCGTGACCGATGTCGCGTACGCGTACGAGGTAGCCGTTGCGGTACGCGACGATGAGCTGGTTGAACTCCTCGGCGTTGTTCAGCCGCCCCAGGGTGCGCAGGACCAGCTCGCGCGGCCCCTGGTCGACGCGGCCGCCGGGCACCTCCAGGTTCTGGCGCAGCAGCGCCATCCGGACGTCCTCGACCGACAGGTTGTAGGCGGCGAGCTTGTCGGTGTCGACCACGATGTTCATGGCCCGCACGCGCCCGCCGACCAGCGTCACCGCCCCGACGCCGTTGACCGTCTCAAGCCGTTCCTTGATCCGTTTGCGCGCCATCTCGGTCACTTCGCGGAAGTCGCGCCGGCCGGATACGGCGATCGTGAGCACGGGCATCGAGCCAGTCTCGAACTTGTCGATGATCGGCGCTTCGGTCTGGTCGGGAAGGTCCTTCAAGATCGAGTTGACCTTGTCGCGCACCTCCTGCGTCCCCACGTCGCCGTTCTTCGACAGCAGGAACTGCACCGTGACGACCGACACCCCCTCCATGGTCGTCGAGCGCAGCTCGTCGATGCCGGAGACGGTGTTGATGATGTCCTCGATCGGCTTCGTGACCGTGGTCTCCATCTCCTCGACGCTCGCCCCCTGGAGCACGGTCGTGACCGTGCAGACGGGGAAGTCGACGTCGGGGAACAGGTCCACCCCGAGCGAGTCGTACGACACCAGGCCCAGCACCACCGGGATCGCCACGAGGACCCAGGTGAAGACCGGCCGATTGATGCAGATGTCGGATATGGTCATGACGTTGAGGGAGTTGAGGTAGGGTGCGTGGGACGCACCGTCTTAGGATGGTGCGAGGCACGCACCGTACGAATTGTTTTGTAGGGCCGGCAATGGCCGGCCCTACGTGCAATCATTGCGCGGCGGTTTCAGGCACCCGGACCGTCACGGTCGTCCCATCCGCGAGCTGCGTCTGTCCCGTCGTGACAACCTGCGCGCCCTTGGGGAGCTTGCCGACCACTTCGACCCAGCCCCCTTTGACCTGCCCGGTCTCGACCTCGATCGCGCGGGCCTTGTCCCCTTCGACGACGAAGAGCTTGGTCACGCCCGCGAAACGGACGATCGCCTCGCTCGGCGCGACGTCGGCCTGGGCATCGCGGTTCGCCAGGATCGACGCCTTGGCGAATCCGCCGGGGCGGAGCAGGCCGCGGTTGTTCGGCACGGCGACCTCAACCTGAAACGTGCGGCTCACGGAGTCGACGGCCGGATTGATGCGCGCCACGGTCCCCTCGAACTCGGTGTCGGGATACGACGCCACTCGTACCCGCGCGGACTGTCCGGCACGCACCTCGGCCTGGTAACGCTCGGGAACACTGACCCAGAGGCGTAGCGGGTTTTCGATCACGAGGTCGAAGACGGGGTCCCCCTGCTTGAGCGTCTGCCCCTCCGAAGCCCGTCGCTTGATCACGGCATAGGTCAGGGGCTCGGTCACGCCCGGCGGCGTCACCGAGGGGACCGGGGCCCGGATCTCCATGTCGAGCCGCGCCTGCCGCGCGACGTCGAGCGCAACTCGTGCGGCCTGGGCGCTGGCCAGAGTCGACTCGGCCGTCAGGATGGCGTTGGCACAGGAGGCCTCGGCCGAGCGAACGTCGTTTTCGGCATTATCGAGGTCCTGCTGCGTCCCCGCTCCCTTGTGCCGAAGCGCCCGGTCGCGTGCCAGGTTCTGCGCGGCCTTGTCGCACGCCACCCGCGCCTGCACGACGGTGGGGACGCTCCCTACATCGAACCCTTTTTCCGGAAGCTTCTTGAGCCCGAGCTTGGCGAGCTCTGACTGGAGCCGCCGTTCCGCTTGCTGCACCGAGAGGTCGGCGTCCAGCGTCTCGAGCTCGACCAACAGCTCGCCCGGCTTGACGTGGTCGCCCATGTCGTGCCGGACCCGGGCCACGCGCCCTTCGCGCTTCGAGCCGATGGTGACGTCGTCCCAGCCGTGGAGCGTGCCCACGACGTCGACGCTCTTCTCGACCGTGCGGCGCTCCAGGAGCGCCACCGTCACCGGTATCGGCGCGGAGCGCGTGTCGGCCTGGGCCACTTTCTCGGCCGCCGCATGCCCGCAGCCGGCCAAGGGGAGACTCACGCCGCACAACGCAAGGGCGGCCAGCGCCCGCAATCGCCTGCTCATGACGAAAGTCCTTACGACGGAGGCGCCGCGCGGAACCCGCGCAGCAGGTCTTCGACGAGGCGCCGCGCCTGGCCCGGCTCGATCTCGCGCCCCTCGTACAAGTAGTCGATGGCCGTGATCACTGTAAGGCCGTGACATGCCGTAGCGCATGCCTCCACCCGCTCCGGGTCGATCACCCCGACCTCGGCCAGGTGGCGAACCATCTTGTCCAGCACGCACGGTAGTTCTTCCTTGACTTGCGCCAGCTCGCCCGCGAGCCCCGAATTCTGGGGCCCGAACAGCAGCGAGAAGACGAACCGCGCCCGGTCCGGGTCCTCGCGGCAGAAGTCAAACTTGGCCTCGAAGACGCGCACCAGCGCGTCAACCGGGTCCCCCGGCGTATCGACAATCGCCTTGAGCGTCGCGCCGAGCCCCCGCATCGGAACCGTGAGGAGCGCCTGCGCCAGCCCTTCTTTGCTGCCGAAGTAGTAGTAAAGCGTCGGCTTGGTCACGCCCGCGGCCTCGACGATCGTGCGGACCGAGGTCGCGTCGTAACCCCGCGTCGCAAACAGACGTGCGGCCACGCGAGCAATGTGCCGCGCGACCGTGCTCGTCTCTCCCCTAGCCGCCGACGTCGACACCATCAAGTGCGCTCACTCCCCTGGGAGACTGTATACCGAACGGTAGGTATTGTACGAAGAGTCCCCATTCGTTCAAGGTCAGTTCAGCGCGACTTTCGCCGGTTTACCGAACGGTAGGTACTGTACTCAAGGTCTTGATCCGATCAAGCTCAGAATTGGCCCGGGTTCGGCCGGTGTTCCGGCGTCAGGCGGTTACAATGGCCGGCTGAAGCCGGGAGTCCAACCCGCGGAAAGCCCGTTGAAGGGCAATCGGACATGGCCGTGGAGCGGCCCCGCGAACGTGCACGAACGGAGCCGGAAAAACAGGCTCCGGCCAGAGTTCCACCCGCTTGACTGTCTCTTTCGGCTGGGCGTAAATTAGACCCTAATGCATCAATGCTCGACATCGGCGGTCCGGGCCCGTCTTCATCCGTTCCGAAAGGGGCCGCCGTTCGCATTTGCTTGGGGGACCCGATTCATGCTGCGCCGTGGTTTTGTTCGGGGCGCCGTGCTGGCGGTGGTGCTGGCCGGGCCTGCGGCGGTCCGGGCCGATGAGGACATGCGCACGGCCGCGCAGTTCCTCGCGGGACTGCGCGAGCGGGGTTACTTCGACCTGGCGGGTGAGTACCTCGAGCTCCTGCGCAACGACAAGTCGACCCCGGAGGAGATCCGCTCGACGATCGACTACGACAAGGGCCAATTGCTCGTCGACGAGGCGGCGAAGACCGGCGACCTCGTCCGGCGCAAGGACCTGCTCGACCAGGCGCGGGGCGACATCGCCACGTTCGTCCAGAAGCACCCCAAGCACCCTCGCGCGTCGGAGGCGGCCGTCGCCCTGGCACGGCTGTACGTCGAGCGCGGGCACCTCGCGCTCTTGACCGCGGGCGAGCTCGACCCGGTCAAGGACAAGGACGAGAAGGCCGTCAAGCTGAAGGAGGCCCGCGACTCGTTCGACGCGGCGCGGGTGGCCTACACCAAGGCCGAGACCCAGCTCGAAGCCGAGTTCAAGACCTTCCCCAACTACCTGCCCGACAACGATCCCCGCAAGGACCAGAAGGACAAGGTCCACGGCGACCTGATGGACGCCCAGCTCCAGAAGGCGATCGACGATTACGAGCAGGGGGAGACGTACGACCTGAAGTCGAAAGAACGCACCGAGTTCATGACCAGGGCGCTCGCCCAGTTCGAGGAGGTCTACAAGAAATACCGCACGCAGTTGGCCGGCCTGGCCGCCCGCATGTGGCAGGGCAAGTGCTACGAGGAAGACGGTGAGCTCGGCAAGGCGCTCGGCATCTACAAGGAGCTGCTCGAGCACGGCGACCCGCGGCTCCGAGGTCTGCAACGGCACGTCGCGTACTTCAAGATCATCGCCGAGCGCAAGCGTGAGCAGTACGCGCTGGCGGCCGACGACTGCAACCGCTGGCTCACGCGGTACAACTCGCCGGCCGAGCGGCGGTCGCTCGAAGGGATCGGCGTGCAGCTCGAAAAGGCGAAGAACATCCTCGCCCAGTTGCCCACGGCGCTGAACGACGCCGAGAAGAAACAGATGATCGATGCCGCGGTCGACGCGCTGCGGGAAGTCGTCCGCGTCTCCTCGCCCCACAAGTCCGAAGCCGTGGCGCTGCTCAAGCAGTACAAGCCGAACGCGGCCAGGGGACTCGAAGACATCGCGAAGATGAACTACGACGACGCGATGGCCGCCGCCGACCAGGCCATCAGCGCCCAGGAGTGGGACCAGGCCGTCGCCTGCCTCAAACAAGGGGTGCGCAAGGCCGACCCCGCGAAGGAGCCCGACAAGGCGAACACGGCCCGCTACATGATGGCGTTTTGCTACTTCAAGAATAAGCGCTACTACGAGGCCGTCGCGATCTGCGACCACCTGGCCAGGCGCTACCCGCAGTTCAGCATGTCGGCCAAGGCGACCGAGATCGCGATGGCCTCGCTGGCCGACGCGTACAACGCGTTCGTCGACTACGACCGCCAGGCCGACCTGAACAACCTGATGGCGATGGCCGAGTTCACCGAGGAAGCCTTCCCCGACACCGATCCCGGCGACACCGCCCGGATGATCCTCGGGCAGGTCCACGCGGGCATGGGGAACTACGAGCGCGCGATCAAGGAGTACGAGTCGGTGCGGCCCAAGGCGGGCTCGAAGTGGGTCGAGGCGCAGACCAAGGTCGGCAGCAGCCGCTGGGACCTCAGCCAGGAGCTCCGCAGGAAGGGGACGCCCGACGCCGAGAAGAAAGCGGATGCCGAGGTCCAGAAGGCCCTGAACAACTTGCAGGTCGCGCTCAAGGCCCGCCAAGATTCCGGCACCGCCGTGACCGACGGCGGCTACGTGAACAACGCCTGCGACATGGCCGACATCTATCTCGATACCGCCAAGGGGGACGAAGCCCTCAAGCTGCTCGACCCGATCACCAAGGAGCAGAAACCGGCCGACACCCAGCCCTACAAACGGCTCATGGCCGACATGCTCCGCGCCCACGTCGCGACCGACAAGGTCGACCTCGCCATGCAGGATATGGCGTCCCTCGAAAAGGTCGGCGGAGGGGGGCTCGCCCAGCTCTATTTCGGCCTCGGTAAACTGCTCGAAAAAGAAATGGACGCCCTCAAGCAGAAAGGCGACACCGCCGGCTTCGCCAAGACCCAGCAGAACTATCTGAAGTTCCTCCGCGCCCTGGCCGGTAGCACATCAGGGCAAACGTACGAGTCGCTCGAATGGGCCGGCGAGAACATGCTCAAGCTCGGGGAAGCCAAGGAGGCGAGCGAGATCTTCAAGGACAAGATCCTCGACAAGCTCAAGGACTTGCCCGCCGACAAGGTCTACCGCACGAACCTGAAGCTCGCGAACGCACTCCGCGAACAGCGGCAGTGGGACGAGGCGAGCAAGCTTGTCGACCAGCTCTTGAAAGATTACCCCAAGGCCATCGAGCCCCGGTTCGAGCTGGGTATGCTCAAGGAGGCCAAGGCAGGGGCGAAGGTCGACAAGTGGGACGTGGCGCGGGCGCAGTGGAACCAGCTCGCCCTCCAGCTTCAGAACCAACGGCCCAAGCCGGCCGAATACTTCGAGGCCTGGTACCACGCGGGCTACTGCTACTTCAAGGGGGGCGACTCGGCCAAGGCCCTCCAAACCCTCAAAGTCACCATGAAGCTCTCCCCTTCGGTGGGGAGCCCCGAGATGAAGAAGAAGTACCAGGACCTCATTGCCCAGATTCAGCGCGAGTCGAAGCAACTCGCGCGTTGACCTTATTGTAGGGTGCATGAAATGCTGCGGTGCCTGTCATGCACCCTACATAATCCAGACACCGCAACGTTTGTTGTTGCGCGAAGACCTCCATCCACGGGATATTCCACGATGCCGCATCGTCGCACTCTCAAGGCCGGGTCGCTCGCCCTGGCGCTCGCGTTCTCGGTGTCGGCCCGGGCCGACGACATCACGCTGGTCTCCGGCTCGAACGTCAAAGGTGCCGTCGGCGGCCACGTCCGCGGCGACATCCAGGCCGAGTCGTCCAAGGAAGTGAGCGTCAAGCTCGGCAACAACACGATCGCCGTGCCGACCGACCAGATCGTGTCGATCGCGTACTCGAAGCAGCCGCCGAGCATGTCGCTGGCCGAGTCGCGTGAGAACGCCGGCGCACTGGCCGACGCCGCCGACCTCTACAAGAAGGCCGCCGGAGAAGCTTCCGGCACCCCCTTCGCACTCCAGGCCGCGCTCTTCCACCAGGCCAACGCCCTGGCCGAGCTCGCGCTGGCCGATCCGAGCAAGACGGCCGAGGCCGTCGGCCTGCTCGACTCGTTCGTGAAGACCTACCCCACCGGCCGCCACATCGTCTCGGCGCTGGATAGCCTGGCCCGCCTCCAGCTCAACAAGGGAGATTATGCGGGCGTCGAGAAGACCGTCGCCGAGATGGAGAAACAGCCCCAGAGCTCCGACCGCGCAGCCGTGCTCAAGGCCAAGATCTCGGCCAAGAAGGGGGAGCACGACAAGGCCATCACCTCGCTCGACCTCCTGATCAAGAACGCCCCCGAGGGCTCCCAGCGCCAGCGCGAGGCCAGGCTCGCCAAGGCCGAGAGCCTCGCCGCGCTCAAGAAGTACACCGAGGCCGAGAAGGAAGTCACCGCCGTCATCAAGACCCTTCCCAAGGAGGACTACCAGGGCATGTCGGCCGCCTACAACACCCTGGGCGACTGCCTCCGCGCCGCCGGCAAGCCGAAGGACGCGCTGATGGCCTACCTGAAGACCGACGTCCTCTTCAACAAGGACAAAGAACAGCATCCCCGCGCCCTGGCCCAGATCTCGCAGCTCTGGCGCGTCCTGAAGCAGGACACCCGCGCCGACGAGGTCTTCCAGAAGCTCAAGCAGGAATACCCCTCCAGCCCGTACGTCGCCAGCGCCAGCAAGGGGGGAGCGACTCCCTGAGGGTGCGCTGTTGAATGATTGGGCTCAGCGGCCGAATGGGCTCCCGTCGGACGTGCTGCGCAAGAAAACACCTCTCCCCTCGTGGGAGAGGTCGGTCGCGCAGCGGACGGGTCAGGGCACGCCCTGCCCGCCGCTCCAGTCGTGTTTGCCCCACAGCGGCGGCCCAACCTCCTATCCTCCCCATTTTCACACTTCCACCCTGTTCCCATTGACACCAACCGATCCGTAAAGTAAACCCCTGCGCGATCCGATGACGAACCAGGGTGTTTCCAGTTTCACACCCTGCCGAACGATTGAGTGATCCCCCGACGGAGCGACAGGATCACGATGATGTGGACCCCCCGTAGAAGGCGTCGTGTCGCGTTCCTGTTAGCGCTAGCCCTCCTTGCTGGCGTCGGGGCTTTCACCCGGAAGAAGCGGGGGCGGGCCGCGCCGAGGCCGCCACGGCAGGAGCAGCCCGTGGCCGACTTCGCGCTGCGGGACGTCGTGTCGGGGCAGACGGTGGCCCTTGCCGACTTTGCCGGGCGGCCCGCCGTCGTGGTGGCCTTCCTGGGAATCGACTGTCCGATCGCCGAGCTCTACGCCCCGAGGCTGGCCGCGCTCAGCCGCGACTACGAGTCGCGCGGCGTCGCCTTCCTGGGTGTGAACGCGAACGCGCACGACGCGGTCGAGGAGATCGCCGCACACGCCCAGCGCCTCCACATCCCATTCCCCGTTCTGAGAGACGAGGGGAACGTGCTGGCCGACCGGTTAAAGGCAGACCGGATGTGCGAAATCGTCGTGCTCGACGGCCGGAAGATGGTCCGTTACCGGGGGGCGATCGACGACCAGTATCAGATCGGCGCACGGCGCGACGAGCCGGAGCGCCACTATCTGGCCGATGCGCTCGAGGCGATCCTCGCCGGGAGGCGCGTCGCGGTCGCCGAGTCGGAGGTCTTCGGCTGCCCGATCGAGCGCGTCAAGCCACAGGCGCCCCGGCGGCGGATGACGGGGGGCGCTCCCGGAGCGAGCCTCGCGCAGGAGTCACCCGAGGAGGTCGGCCCCGTGACGTACGCCGAGCACGTCGCGCCGATCGTGCAGTCGAAGTGCCAGGACTGCCACCGGCCGGGCGAGGCGGGGCCGTTCCCGCTCTTGACCTACGAACACGTCCGCCGCCGCGCCAGCACGCTCCGCGAGGCCGTCGACGAGCGCAGGATGCCTCCGTGGTACGCGGACCCGCGGTATGGTCACTTTGCCAACGACCGCAGCCTGTCCGCACGCGAGCGGGCGACGCTCTTGGCCTGGGTCGATCAGGGGACGCCTCGGGGCGCCGATGCCACGATGCCGCCACCGCACACCTTCCCGCAAGGGTGGAAGATCGGCACGCCGGACGCGGTGGTCTCGATGCTGGAGTCGTACTCGGTGCAGGCCGAAGGAGTTGTGCCGTACCAGCGGTTCCGCATCCCCACGGGGTTCACCGAGGATAAGTGGGTCCAGGCGGTCGAGGGGCGGCCGGGCGACCGCAACGTCGTCCACCACATCTCAATCTTCATCGAGAGCCACGATTCCGACCGGAACAATACCCACCGGACCGGGCCGTGCCTCGTCACGTACGCGCCGGGCGACATTCCCGGGATTTATCCGCCGGGTGTGGCGAAGCGCATCCCGGCCGGCTCCGACCTGTTGTTCGAGGTCCACTACACGCCGATCGGCCGCGAGCGGACCGACCGTTCGTCCGTCGGCCTGATCTTCGCGAAGGGGCCGGTGCGTTACGAGGCCATCACCAAGGGGATCCCGCCCCCGGGGCCACCCGATAAGCGGCTGGAGATCCCTCCCGGGGCCGAGAACCACGAAGTGCGCGCAGCGTTCACCTTCCGCTCCGACTCGCACCTGATCGGCATGATGCCCCACATGCACCTGCGCGGGAAGGACTTCCAGTACACGCTCCGCCTTCCTGACGGCACGTCCGAGATCCTCCTCTCCGTCCCCGCCTTCAACTTCGCCTGGCAGGACATTTACCGCTTCCCCGAGCCGCGGCGACTCCCCAAGGGCGCGAGGATCGAATGCATCGCCCATTACGACAACTCCCGCAACAACCCGGCCAACCCCGACCCGACCGCCACCGTTCGCTGGGGGGACTATACGTGGGACGAAATGATGATTGGCTATATTGATTATTATATCGATGTACTTCCGAAGGACGGGCTGAAGATCGGGGAGGATTTCTAAACAGCAACCCGCGATAAGGCCAGAAGCACGGGTTGGTTTGGGAGGGCGAGGCTCCTGCTGAGCCATGCCCCGACAGGGCGCCCCTGCGGGGCGTCGCCCGGCAGGAGCCTCGCCCTCGCAGGAATCAATCCCCTACTTCGAGGGCGGAAGCCCCCTGAACGGGGCTAGGGACGAGTTTCCCGCCGACAAGCAGCCACGCGGATGGAGCCAGCGAGGAGCGACGATGAAACGGTGGTGGGACCTTTCGCTCAGCCGAGAGCACATGCGCCAGCGTCTGCTCCCCCAGCTCGAACGCTCTGCGCGGCTAGAACGTGCGCTCAAACGGGCGATTCTCGGCGTCACCGGCCTGGGCCTGCTCGTCGTGCTGGCGGGCACGCCGCTCGGCCGTTACGCCGTCCTGTCGCTCGCCGTGCACGTGCAAGAACTCGTTTTGCGCCCCTTTCACCGGACGCCGAGCCGCCGGGAGGTCGACGCGCTTTGGGCCCTGCGCCGAGAGCGAGGAATCGTCCAGACCGCCGCCCGCTTCGAGCAGGTCTTTGATGGCTCCCGCGCGCCGCTGCAAAAGCTGCTGCGTACCGCCGGGATGGCGCCGGGGGACGGGCTCCTGCGCTGGGCCAACTATGACCGCACGCTCTTGTTCTCGTCGCGCGTCTTCGAGGCCGACAACACAGGCCGCTCTTACCGTTTGCGACCGGAGACCCGCGCGGTCTGGCTCCGGGAGACGGCTCTCGTCGGCAGTCCGTTCGGCATGCTGCTCGTCCCCGACACGCCCGAGGTCCGCGCGGCGGCGTCTGAAGCGGGGGTGCGCATCGTCGCCGGTTCCGAGCAAACGACCAACACGTGGGGCCTCCGAGGCCCCGAGCCCCGCCTGGACGCGTCGGTCCGCGGCCTCGTGCTGGGCGACTCGTTCATGCAGGGGCTCTTCATCGGCGATCCGGAGACCCCTCCCGCGCGTCTCGAACGCGCGTTGCAGGGGGAACTCCAGGCGTCCGTCTGCATCTTGAACACGGGCCACTTCGGCTACTCGCCCGAGCAGTATTACCACACACTCCGCGAATACGCCGACCGATTCCAGCCGCACTTCGTCGTCGTCAGCGTCTGCCCCAACGATTTCGGCGACGGCCTCTCCGTCCTGAAAGGGGAGGGGGACTGGTCGGAGGCCGCGCACTGGCTCGGTGCCATTCAGCGCTTCTGTCGCGAGCGCGGGATCGCCTGCGTCGTCGCCCCGGTCCCGATCGACGTTCGTCTCGAAGGCCAGTGCCTCGAGGGATTCTATCCAGGGCTCGTAGCCAACGCCTGCGGCCTGCACAGCCTGACGTACTGCAACCCGTTCGACGACTTCGTCGACGAGCACCTTCGCCTGGTCGCCGAAGCCCGGCGCCGTGGAAGCAGCGTCCCGCACAGCCCTCTTTACAACCGGCACCTCGACGACGGTCACTTCTCCGCACAGGGCGCAGCGATCTGGGGCCGGTCACTGGGCCGTCGCGTGGCCCTCTTGCTCGCAAACGATCCACCGCAGGCGCTGGTGGCGGGCGATGGCGTCAGCACCGTCAAGTAGGGTGAGTCAGCCTGTCAGGGATAGGGACAACGTGTGCAGCGGCGGTCCCATGATGTAGGGTGCATAAGATACATCGGTGCATTTCATGCACCCTACTCGACTCTACCCTCAGCGCCGACCCTGCTTCGCAAGCAGGGCATCGACCGCCGCCGCCGAGATGTGGCCGATGTGAAACGCCGGCGGGTGCAGCCGGACGCGTACGCCCCGCGCGCCTTCGATCACGGGAATCGTCGTCGAAGGCCGCCTCGGCCCGCGTACCTGGCCCGAGAGGACGCTCTTGCCGGGGACGGGGCCGACGATCTGCAGCACCTCGGCGTTGCCGTTTCCGGTGAGCTGGAGCGACATCACGCCCCCGCGTGCGAGCTGGAGGCTCACGCGATTGCCCGAGCCGTCGGTGTACTGGAGCTGCGATCCGAACTCGAACTCGGCGACGTACGGGGTGCCCGACTGCCCGTTGTAGGCGCCGTCGAGCAGGTTACCGGCCGTGTCTGTCAGGCCGGTCTGGAGTGGGACGCTCGCCTGGGTGTTGATGCCGATCTTGTAGAGCCGGCCCAGGGAGAGGGGAACGGCGGGGGTCAGCACGACCTGGAACGTCGCCGAGTTGTACTGGGCGGAGGCGATGAGCACGCTGCCGTCGTCACGCGTGCCGAACACGTTGTCCGCGCCCGCGGAAAGGATGTAGTAGCCGAAGTTGCCCAGGTTCTGGGCGCGGGTGGGGTCGAGGGCCTCGTTGAACGTCAGGACGATACCGGTGATCGCCGGGCCGCTGGTCTGGAGCACGAAGTTCGTGATCACCGGTCCAGGCGCTGCGCTGGGGGGCAGGACGGGCACGGTGCCGCCACCCCCACCGCCGGTCGACCCGCCGCCGCCCGATCCACCGCCGCCCGACGTCTGGGCCGTGGGATTGATCGAGAGGGTCGCGGTGGCGCGAGCGCCGAGCGTCGCCAGACCCGTCGGATCGCTCAGAGTCAGCCCGACAGTCAGGGAACTGGTGAGCTGGAGGTTCGCAATCGGGATCGTAAAGGTCTGATTCGTCTGGCCGGGGCTGAAGGTGAGCGTACCGGCCACCGGCGTGTAGTCGACGCCGGGCTGGGCCGTGCCCCCGCCGGTGGCATAGTGCACCGTGGCCGTACCGGTGATGGTGTCGCGCGTGACCGTGATCGTGGCCAGTCCGCCGTTCGCGTATGCGGTGTACGTCGACTGGCTGAACTGGATCTCGGCGAGAAGCTGGACGGCCTTCGAGAACTCCGAGGTCGAGCCCGCGTGGAGGACGTTCGGTGACGAACTGAGCGCCGTCGCAGTGGCAGTGACGTACTGCCCGAACTGGACGGTGCCGGAGACCGCCGCGCTAAAACTCGCGGTCACGAACGTCCCGGGCGTGGCGCTACCGGGAAGCGTGATCGTTTGCGAGCCCAGGAGCGTTTTGCCCTGGCCGTAACCGCTGGCATCCACGGCCGAGTTGCTGAAAAACTGCAGCAAGTACGAGGCGCCCGCCAAGCCGGTGTATGTCCCGCTGACGGTCGCCGTGCTGCCGACATAGGGGGCGGCACTCACGCTGGTCAAGACCGGGTAGTTGACCAGGTCGTTCGGCCCGGCCGTCGGCGCGGCGTGATTGGGGGTGACGCCGTTGGCGGGATCGCCGGGCGCGACGAGGTCGATGCCAATCCGCTCGTTCGAGAAAATGGAGTTCGACAGGATCGAGTCACCCGTCCCCGAGATGACCTTCACACCGCTGCCGACGTTGAACGCGATCGTGTTCCCAGCGCCGGTCGCGGTGCCGCCGATCGTGTTGTTCGAGGCATTGTCGTCGAACAACACGCCGTCAATCGAGTTCCGAACGGCTAGGGTGCCGGTCTTATCGGTGCCGATGAAGTTCCCTTCCACGAGGTTGCCGGTCGCGTTGGCCCCGGTGAAATGAACGCCGGTATTGTTGCCCGAGATCACGTTCGCGGCTGCAGCCGTCGTCCCACCGATCGTGTTGTTCGCGGCGTTGTCGATGCGAACGCCGTCGACGGCGTTGTTCAGGACCGTGACGCCGTCGGCCATGGGACCGATATCGTTGCCTTCGATCAGGTTGGCGGTCGAGGCAAGGTGGTTCGTCGTGTCGTCGTTGATGACGACGCCCCGGTTATTGCCCGAGATCACGTTCCGCGCACCGCTGGTTGTACCGCCGACCGTATTGCCGCCGGCGTCTTCGATCAGGATGCCGTCGAGCGTGTTGCCGCTGTCCTGCATGCCGTCGATCGTGCCGATCAGGTTTCCCTCGACGACGTTGCCGGTCGGGTTCGCGTACGGAATGGCCGTCGGTGTGTCGTTCTGGGCGCTCAGGTCAGCGCTGGAGATGGTCACGCCATTGCGCCAGTTGTAGGCGATCTTGTTGGCCCCGGTGGTGGTGCCGCCGACGGTGTTGTTTGCGGCCGAGATGCTGATGCCGTCACGGTTCGGCAGGATCGCGATCTGAGAAACGTTGGGGTTGAACCCGATGTCGTTACCCTCGATCATATTGCCGACTGCATCCTGTGCCGATCCGTTCTGGATGCTGATGCCATCCAAGGCGTTCGAGCCGATGACGTTGGGCGAGAGAGAGTTCAGCCCGCCGATGACGTTGCCCGGACTGTCCAGGATCAGCACGCCGTTACGGAGGTTCGGACGGGCCGTCGCCCCATCGCCGTTGGTACCGATGAGGTTGTCGACCACGACGTTGCCTTGGGCGGGCGTCCCGGCGATGAAACCGAACATATCGATGTCCGAGACTTCGACTCCGTTCCAGCCGTTGCCCGAGATCACGTTGCCCAGGCCCGCGAGGGTTTGGCCGACGAAGTTGTTCGAGGTGTTGATCAGCACCCCGTCCTTCTGGTTATCCAGGACAAAGTCCGCCTGAACGACGGTTCCGGTCCCGTGCTCGCCCTGGATGACGATCCCTGGGCCGTTATTCCCCTGAATCACGTTCGCGCCGGTGGCAGGCGGGAGCAACGACCCCTGGCTGGCCAGCGGCGGAATGCCGATGTTGAGCACTTGCCCACCGATGACGTTGTTCGGGCTCTCGACCACGATCCCGGCCAGGTTTCCCAAGGGGTTTGTCGGCGGCGTGATGTTGTTGTTCGTGGCGACGAAGGACGCTTCGCCGATGATGTTGCCGAAGATCGTGTCGCCGATCCCGCCATAGTTGGTCGTAGCGCCGGGCTCGAGCAGAAGCCCTGGGCCGCCCATGTACCCGGTGATGCTCAGGCCGCTGACCTGGCAGTTCAGCGAAGCGATCGTCAACAGGCCGAGCGTCTGGCCCGGGATGGGAACCGCGTTCGAGCCATCGAGCCGGACGTTGATCACGGCATTGAAGTTACTCGCGTTGACGGTCGTGATGGTGACCGCGCCGGTGGCCGAGACACTGGTCGTGACCGAATTCAAGCCGGCACCGCTGGTCGAGGTCGTGCCCAGACTGGAGCTCCCCCCGCTCGACTGGCCGGTCTGCGTCGTGATTTGCGGCGAGTTCGGCGTCGACCCGGGCTGCGTGTAGCCTTCGATGGCCACGGGGTTGAGGATTACCGGCAGGGGGGCGAGGAGGTTGATCGTCTGCTGGCCCGTGCCCGGGATCGCGAAGACGATCTTGTCGTTGAAGGTCGGCAGGGGAGACGGCGCCAAGTTCACGGCCTCGATGGCGGCCCGGAGGGAGCCCGGGCCGGAGTCGTTGGTGTTCGTGACGGTATAGACCAGGGGCTGCGTGGCCGAGCTGACCGGCACGCCGGCCGAGAATTCCGACGTGGTATGGTCCGGTCCGGTCCCGGTGAACGTGACGTACTGGCCGGCGGTCAGCGCGGTCGGGATGGTGATCGTGAAGGTGGTCGCGCTGGTACCGTTGGAGCTCTCGTTCTGGGAGGTGATCAGGGTCCGGCCTTCGTAGTTGTAGCTGGGCGACGCGTTCGCGGGGTTGACGAAGAACTGGAACAGGAAGGTCGCCTGGCTGGTGCTGGTGAACTGGCCCTGGATCACCGTGCTGACGCTGTTGGAGCTCACGGACGTCAGTGTGAAGGCGCTCAAGAGACCGTTTGATCCGGAGATCCCCAAGAGGCCGTTCGCGTAGATCTGGTTCGAGAGAATGGAGTTGCCCGTTCCCGAGACGACGTCCACACCGTTGCCGCCGTTGTTCGCGATGACGTTGGCGGCTGCGCCGGCAACGCCGCCGATCGTATTGCCGGTCGCGCCGGCGTCGATCGTGACGCCGTCGGACGTGTTGCGCACGGCGTTCGCGCCGGTCGCGTCGGTGCCGATGAGGTTCCCTTCGACGGTGTTGCCCGTGGCGTTCGCGCCCGTCAGGTAGACACCCACGAAGTTCCCCGAGACGACGTTGGCGGCGCCGGCGACCGTGCCACCGACCATGTTCCCCGGCGCGGCGATCCGCACGCCATCGACGGCATTGGGAAGTGCTGTCGTACCGCCGACGGCCAGGCCGATATAGTCGCCCGAGATCACGTTGCCGGTCGACGAGGGGCCGGTGATGACCACGCCCGTGTTATTGCCCGAGATGATGTTCCGCGTGGCCGCCGAGGTGCCGCCGATCGTGTTGCTCGACGCGCCGCTGTCGACGAGGATGCCGTCGACCGAGTTGCGCGCGGCGATGGTCCCCGTGATGTCGGTGCCGACGAAGTTCCCGATCACGACGTTGCCCGTGGCCCCCGCGCCGCTGAGCTCCAGGCCGTTGTTGTTGCCGGAGAGGAGGTTGGCCGCCGCGGTGACCGTACCGCCGATCGTGTTCTTGGCGGCATTCGCGATGAGCACGCCGTCGATCGAGTTGGGTAGCGGCGTGGTGTTGTCAGACATCAGGCCGATGTTGTTGCCGGAGACGACGTTCCCCGTGGACGCCAGGTGGTTGGTCGTGTCGTCGTTGATGACCACGCCGTCGTTGTTGCCCGAGATCACGTTCTGCGCGCCCGCGACCGTGCCGCCGACCGAATTGCCGCTCGCGTCCTCGATCAGGATGCCGTCGAGGGTGTTGCCGTAGTCGTCGCCGCCCCCCTCCGTGCCGATGTAGTTGCCCGCGATGAAGTTGCCGGTCGGATCGGCGTTGGGGATCGGCACCGGGTTCAGGTTGTTGCTGTCGAGCGACATGCTGGAGATCGTGATGCCGTTGCGTGCGTTGCTGGCGATCTCGTTCCGGGCCGCGGCCGTTGTGCCGCCGATCGTGTTGTTGGCCGACGAGATGTTGATGCCGTCGCGGTTCGGCAGGATCGCGATGATGCCGTTGCGCAGGTTGTAGCCGACGTAGTTCCCCT
This sequence comes from Isosphaeraceae bacterium, assembly GCA_031291845.1. GTDB lineage: Bacteria > Planctomycetota > Planctomycetia > Isosphaerales > Isosphaeraceae > DAIDJG01. Next base: position 18,437 of record JARLIH010000264.1, read on the forward strand.
GGACGACGTTGCCCGTGGCGTCCTGGGTCACGGCGTTCTGGATGCTGACGCCGTCGAGACCGTTGGCGGCGATGACGTTGCGTGAGTTGGAGAGCAGGCCGCCCACGACGTTGCTGGGCGCATCCTGGATCAAGACGCCATCGAAGCGGTTGGGGCGGGGGTTCATGCCGCGGATCGGGGGCGTGACGTTCTCGAGCCCTACCTGGGTGCCGATCTCATTATTGACGAGGATGTTGCCCGAGGCCGTAGGACCGACGATGGCCACGCCGTAGTTGTTGCCCGAGATGACGTTGCCGCCGCCACCCGGCCCCTGGCCGATCGCCTCGCCGACCAGGTTGTTCGAGGTCGTGATGTCGACGCCGTTGGCGTCGTTGTCGAGGATGAAGTTCCCCTCGACCAGGTTCCCCGTGCCGGTCGCGGCCGCAAGCTGCACGCCGTCTCCATGGTTGCCCTGGATGATGTTGCGGTCAGGGGGAAGCGTGCCGCCGATCCGGTTGTTCGAGCTCTGGACCAGGATCCCCTCGCTGTTTCCCAAGGGATTGATGTGGGTCCACAGGCTCGGAGTCGACGTGCTCGGGTCGACGGGCAGGTCGTTGAAGCTGTTCGGGTCGAAGGTGGCGACGCCGATGAAATTGCCCCAGATGTTGTCGCCCACCGAGCCGTTCGGGGAGCTCGGCGGGGGCAACAGGGCGATCGCCGGACCGTTGAAGCTGGTGATACTCAGCCCGTCGATCGTCGTGTTGGCCGCGGCGACGGTGAATAGGCCCGGGAGTCCGGGCGTCGGGGACACACCCGGGGCGTCGACCTGGACGTTGATGACCGCCACGTCCGTCTCCGCCGAGGCCGGATTGGACGTCGAGTTGGTCGACGACCCAGCCTGGCTGTAACCATCGATGACCACCGGGTTCGTGATCTCGGGCAACGGCGAGAGGAGCGTGATCGTCGCCAGGGTCCCGGACTGGGGCGTGAGGGCGAACTCGATCGCATCGGGCGCGGAGGGGGAGTCGCTGGCGTCGGCATTCACCTGGTTGATGGCCCATCGGAGCGTACCCGCCGCCGGCGAATCGGCCGTGCTGTTTACCACGAAGGTCGCCAGGAGCTGGCGGGCTTCCAGGGCTTCCGCCCAAGGTGCCAGGGCCCGACGTCGCCGAAGCTCGAGGTTCCGTCGCGATTGATCGCCCGTGCGGGTCATGTCGCCCCTCTTGGTCCACGCAGACCATAACGTCGGTATTATATTGCACTATTTGCCTAGAACGCTGGCTTACAATTTTACTGCGCATTTTAACAAAGGCGAATCGGCATCTTCTGAAAGGAGATTAGGACGGATTCCCCGCCCCCATCGGCGTAAGCAATGACCTGACGAGGATTTAGTTTGCGCGGGTTGTTAGGGATGAGACGATCGGAGGGATGGGAAAGATGGGAAGAGACGAATCACACCAATGATGCAACCATGCATCATTTCGATCGAGCAACCTGGCCCTACTCGACCAACCGCTGCTTAGGTGGCCGTCGGCGGGTGGCCTGCTCGGAGTCTGCGACGGGCGTGGCCGGCCGACCAGACGCGTGCGCCATGCCCATCGAAGACTCTGGTGCCACCCCACTCGTCCGGCCGGCGAACGCTTGCGGATTTCCTGTTTCGCCTCCGCGATTCCGCCGATCGAATCAGGAAGACGCGCTCGAGGCCGACCCATAGCGCCTCCCTACGATCGGAACTATCGCCAGACTCACCTAATCCGGCAAATTCACCCAAGACATGCCGGGGCGAGCATTGGCTGATCTTTCCGTCCGGGGCGCGCGGTGGAGCCGCGTCTTCGCTCGCGGTGGATTTCCCGGCATCCGCACAGGAGGTAACGATGCGGCGCACACGATCGCAGCGCGGGGCTCGCGCGGCATGGGCCGCTCTGGGGCTGGTCCTGGGGCTCGCGGGCTGGACGGTTCCGGCCCGGGCGCAGTTCCCGCAGCCGAAAATCTCCGACATCAACGAGCGCAGCGGCCTGGTCAGCCGGTTCATCCCGATTGAGCCCTCGTTGCCCCCCGACCCCCACCGCGACGCCTTCTACGACACGCGTTACGGCGACGCGCCGAATTTCCGCAAGCACCCGAACTGGATCAAGAACGGCGGCCTCTACGGCCTGCGCTGGTCGGGGCGCTGCACGACTGCGTACTACCCGTATTTCTACGGCAGCCCCAGCGACTCGAATGCGCCGGACTGCAAGCCTTGGCACAAGTCAGTCCGTTACCTCCAGGGATTCGTCAAGCCCTTCACGCCGGTCGGCTACTACTACGACCAGGGCTGCCGGGTGCCGCTCATCGACCTCGACCCGATCGTGCCGGGCCCCGGTCCTTACCCGTTCCCCTGGTTCTGGCGCGGGCCGACGGGAGGCTGAGGCCAGTTCTCGTGCCATTGCCCCTCTCCTCCGGCGCATGAGTTGCACACCACGTTTCGCGACCGGGGTACACACGCCCCGGCGCGAGACGGAGCGTCTGACGAGGAGAGACCGTACCATGGCAACGATACTCACTACCGGCCGCGCCGCGGAGCACATCCGCGCGCAGGACGAGGCAGAAGGATATGCCAGCAACGTCAACGTCGGCGACGCAGAGCGAATGGTCAGCGGGATCGGCGGCGTGGCGCTCGTGGCCGGCGGGCTGGCGCGCGGCGGCTGGACCGGCGCAGCGCTCGCGCTTGCGGGCGGGGCCCTGATCTACCGGGGAGTGACCGGGCAGAGCCCCCTCTACGCGAACCTCGGCACCACCACCGCAGGCAAGCGCAGGGGGGGCGAGTCGCGGCGCAGCGTCCACCGCGGAGTCCTGGTCCGTGGCTCCTGCACGGTGAGCCGTACGCCCGAGGACTGTTACGCGTTTTGCCGCGCGATCACGAACCTGCCGAAGTTCATGGACCACGTGCAGGCCATCCAGAAAATCGACGAGACCCACTCGCGCTGGTTCATCCGCACGCCCATCGGTACGACGTTCATCGCCGAGTGCGAGATCTTCAACGACGTCCCCGGCCGCCTGATCGCATGGCGGTCGGTCGAAGGGGCCGACGTCAGAAGCGCGGGCTCGACCCGCCTGCAACCCGCCCCCGGCAACCGGGGAACGGAGGTCACGGTCGAGTACAACTACGAGCCCCTGGGCGGCTTGTTCGGCGTCTCCGCCGCGAAGCTCCTCGGCCACTCCCCCGACCAGCGCATGCGCGAAGACCTGCGCCGCTTCAAGCAGATCATGGAAGCCGGCGAGATCGCCACCGTCCAGGGACAGACCTCCTGCCGTTCCCATGCGTAAGTCGTGGAGTCGATCCGCGAATGATACCGACACACGCCGATCGGTCCCGCTGATCCCCGAAGCCGAGCGTGCTTGTTTCCGTGCGTCGGAATCATTTGCGGACACCTTCCTCTTCCCTGCGCTCATCATCTTGTGAGGACACATCCGATGAAGGCCCTCTGCTGGCACGGGGCGGGCGACGTGCGCGTCGAGTCGATCCTCGACCCCCGAATCCTCAACCCGCGCGACGCGATCGTGCGGATCACGACGACGGCCATCTGCGGCTCCGACCTGCACCTCTATGACGGATATATCCCGACGATGGAGCCGGGGGACATCCTCGGCCATGAGTTCATGGGAGAGGTGGTCGAGGTCGGCCCCGAGGTCAAGTCGCTTCGCCCGGGGGACCGCGTGGTCGTCCCGTTCACGATCAGTTGCGGGCGCTGTTTCTTCTGCGAGAGGGACTCCTGGTCGCTGTGCGACAACTCGAACCCGAACGCCTGGATGGCCGAGAAGGCGTACGGCTACTCGGGGGCGGGGCTATTCGGCTACTCGCACATGTACGGTGGCTACTCGGGGGGACAGGCGCAGTTCGCGCGGGTGCCGTTCGCCGACGTCGGCCCGATCAAGATCCCGTCGCATCTCTCGGATGAACAGGTCCTGTTCCTGTCCGACATCTTCCCGACCGGCTACATGGCGGCCGAGAATTGCAATATCACTCCCGGCGACACGGTGGCGGTCTTCGGCTGCGGCCCGGTCGGCCAGTTCGCGATCCGCAGCGCCTATCTGCTCGGGGCCGCGCTGGTGATCGGCGTCGACAGCTATCCGGGGCGGCTCCGCATGGCCGAAGCGGGTCACGCCCTGACGCTCGACTATCGCGAGGTCGATGTCTTCGAGGCCCTCCGCGAGATCACCGCGGGGCGCGGGCCGGACGCCTGTATCGACGCCGTGGGCCTGGAGTCCTACGGCCACACCGCCGACGCCCTCTACGACCGCGCGAAAGCCGCCATGTTCATGACGACCGACCGAATCCACGCGCTCCGCCAGGCGATCCTCGCCTGCCGCAAAGGGGGCACCGTCTCCATCCCCGGCGTCTACGGCGGCCTTCCCGACAAGTTTCCGCTGGGGGCGGCCTTCGCCAAGGGGCTCACGTTCAAGATGGGTCAGACCCACGTCAAGCGCTACCTGCAACCGCTGCTCGAGCGGGTCGAGAGTGGTGAGATCGATCCCTCGTTCGTGATCACGCACCGCCTGCGGCTGGACGACGCCGCGCGAGGGTACGCCGCATTCAAGGACGACCACGACCAGATCATCAAGATCGTCATGAAGCCCTGAGAGCAAAATGTGTCGTAGCGGTCCAACGGGCAGACCGCGCGACGCCCCGCGGAGCGGCCCGGTCCACAGGCCGTACATCCGGTCGATCGGCCGTCGAAGGTTTCGGCGGAAGATTTGGCAAGCCTTGCCGCCGAAAATCTTCGACGGCTCTCATTCGAACTATGAGCGGCCCGGCGACGTACTGGTCGCACCGGACGGAGACGGGCGGCACGTCTCACCCGCGGTCTTTTCCCTTTCCCCTGGGGCGGTCCGGGGACGTAATCCGACTTTCCTCTCGTGGGAGGGCCGGATATGATCCGCTCCCAAGGGTGGAAAGCGTCTCGCTCACGGAGGAGCCATGTCTCTCACGACACGCCCCGCGCCGTTGCCGAGCGTCCGTGACACGCAGGCGGTGATCGAGTTGTCCGTCGGCGTCTTCCGCCGCGACGTGCTCGCCTTTTACCCGCAGTCCCGTTTCGAGGCCGAGTCCCGCACGCCCCTGCCGGGGAGCTTCGCCCACGGTAGTGCGTTTCGCCTCGTCGACGTGGTCGGGGAGGACCTCGACACCATTCGCTTCGACCTGTTCGGCATTCGCCACCGGCTGACGCCTCGCCCCGGGCTGAGCTTCACCGCGTACGACCGCCGGATGGTCCACGCAATCGGCTCGTTGTTGAGCTTGCGGTTTCATCATCTGTTTCAAACGGCCGACGCCTCGCGGCTGGAACTCTTCCGGGGCGGGTCCGACGATCACTACGTCGCGGCGTTCGTCGACCCCTCGGCCTATGCGCTCACGAGCCAGCGCCCGAGCCGCATCGCGTCCACGATCCAGACTCTGCGGACGACGGCTCTCTCCACCTACGAAAACCGCCGCGTCTCCACGGGGGCCCTTTTGCTCGGTCCCGAAGATGACCTGGCCCACGCGCTCACGGCGGCCGCGCCGGACGCTCTGCCTTACGGGGTCGAGCTGACGAGCCTCAAGAGCATCCACCGGCTCTGTGATGGCAAGAGGACCCTTTTTCTCGTCGACCGTGAGGGGAAGCTCGCCGACATCATCGACGTGAAACGCTGGGCCGCCGCGCTCCCGGACATGGTCGACGATCACCTCCCGTGCGCCCGTGCCTACACGCCGCACGCACGCGCAACCCGCACGTTCGGCCACATTTGCCTCGTCCTGAGCCCCAACCAGGAGATCAAGTTGTTCGCGGGCGGGGTCCAGGCCTTCGCCTTCGCCCACGGGCGCTGGCGCATTCTCGACCCGCAGTCCAAGTTCAGCGTCTGGGAAGCCGCCGTGGGCAACCCGCTCCTGGCGCGAAAGCTCTTTCAGGCAGCGCTGGACCTGGCCGAGAGCCGCGAGGGGGGGCTCTTTGTCGTCGTCTCCGACCCCTGCGAGGCAATCGGCCGCTTGATTGCGCCCCATGACCTGCTCGCCTCCGAACCGCCCTGCGGGCCCCCTCCGGAGCTGACCCCGGGTGACCCTTTGGCCAAGCGCGCCCTGCACTACCTGGCCCGCAACCGGAGCGTGACCGAACTCGACCCGTCGGTCCTCGAGTCGCTGGCCGGCCTCGACGGCGCCATCGCGACCGATCGCGCGGGGCGCCTGCTCGCCTTCGGGGCCATCCTCCGGCATGACGCCGCGTCCCTGCCGGGCCTCTCGGCCGTCGAAGGGGCAAGGACCACGGCCGCCCTCGTGGCCAGCCGCTTCGGCCCGGTCCTCAAGGTCAGCGAGGACGGCATCGTCTCCTGCTTCCTCGACGGCACCCGCGTCTGGGACCTCTGAGTCGATACATCAGCAGATTGCTGATGAAGGGCCCGCGACTTGCTTGCCTTGGCTTGGGAACGCTCGAGGGCCCACACCTCAAGCGCGGGACGTGTTCCGCCGTGATTTGGGCCCGAAAAACCCGCACCAAGGAGAGACTATCATGGATCGTCGGGAACTCTTGGCCGTGCTGGGGACTGGCGCGGTGGGCTTGGCCGCATTGTCCGGCCGCGAAGCACGGGCCGCCCACACGCACCGAAATCACCACCAGTCGTGCGACGCCTGCATGGAAGCTTGTATCAAGGCCTGCGGCGAGTGCGCAAAGATCTGCAACGAGATGGCAGCCCATTGCCTGGAGCAGCTCTGCGAGGGCAAGGGGGACCGGGAACACCACGCGAAGAGCCATAGCCTCGGGAACGATTGCCAGGCCTTCTGCGTGCTCTCGGCCCAGATGATGGCACGGGACAGTGCGCTCATGGCCTATTCTTGCGGGGCCTGTGCCCAGGCGTGTAAAGCGTGCGCCGAGGAGTGCGAGAAGGAGAAGGGCTCCGAGATCATGAGCGAGTGCGCCGAGATGTGCCGGAAGTGCGAGGCCTCGTGTCACGAGATGGTCAAGATGCTGAAGGCGTGAAGGGCGGGGCGCCAAGCGGGGTCTCTGCGTTATCTGAGTGACACGCCCAGCTCATCCCCGCCCGCCCCCCGCGCGCCGCACTTACGGGTTTTTGCTGGCATCGCGGCGGGGACCAGGGCATTCTGTGCAGAGACGACCGGCCTGCTGGACTGTCCTCGGAGCCCCGCCATGCGCCTTTTATGTTTGCTCGTTACGCTATCCGCCGGAGCCGCCGCGGCGGCGGAGTTTCCGACGTTCAAGGTCCAGGAGATCGACCCTCACGTCGGCAACATCTGTTATGCCGTGACGACGGCCGACGTGAACAACGACGGCAAGCCGGACGTGGTGGCCGTGACCGAGGACGCGGTCGTCTGGTTCGCAAACCCAGGCTGGGAAAAGCACACGATTCTCAAAGGCGTCACCGCGCGCGACAACGTCTGCATCCAGGCACACGACATCGACGGCGACGGCCAGGTCGACTTCGCGTTGGGGGCGGGGTGGCAGCCGACGAACACGCAGTCCGGGGGCACGCTTCAGTGGCTGAAGCGGACGAAGGACGCCGACGCCCCCTGGCAGGTGATCCCGATCGCGGCGGAGCCGACCTTGCATCGTATCCGTTGGGGCGACGTGCGGGGCGACGGCAAGAAGCAGCTCATCGTCGCCCCGTTGCAGGGCCGCGGCACCAAGGGCCCGAACTGGGGCGAGGGGAACGGCGTGCGCGTGCTCGCCTACAGCATCCCCGAGCACCCCGAGAAGGACCCCTGGCCGGTCGAGGTCGCCGCGGACTCTCTGCATACGACCCACAACCTCCAGGCCGTTGACTTCGACGGCGACGGCCTCGACGAGGTCGTGGTCGCCGGCTGGGAAGGGGTGTTCGTGCTCGACCGCGGGACGGACGGCCACTGGTCGAAGACCCAGCTCGGGGCGGGGAACCAGGACAGCAGGCCGAACAAAGGCTCCAGCGAGGTGAAGGTGGGCCACCTCGCCGACGGCCGCCGCTACATCGCGACGATCGAGCCCTGGCACGGGTTCCAGGTCGTCGTCTATACACCTCCCCGGTCCGGCAAGGGGCTCTGGGAGCGATCGGTCATCGACGAGCCGCTCCAGTGGGGCCACGCCGTCTGGTGCGCCGATCTTGATGGGGACGGCGACGAAGAGCTCATCATCGGCCAGCGCGACAAGAGCGCCGACCCCAAGCGTACCCCCCAGGGACCGGGCGTCTTCGTTTACGACCCGAAGCCCGGCGGCGGACCGCTCGCGTTCACGCGCCACGTGATTGAGGACGGCGGTGTCGGCTGTGAAGACGCCCTCGCGGCCGACCTCGACGGCGACGGCCGGCCCGAGATCATCGCCGGGGGGCGCTCGACGCACAACGTCCGCATTTATTGGAACCTTAAGGGGCGGTGACGTCTCGTACGGTGGGTGGGACCCACCGAATTCGCGACTTCTCGCTGATCGCCACAACGACTGGCGGCTTCAGCTCTAACCACAACGTGCGAAAGGTATTGGGTGCCATGCCCACGTCTTCGTGGGCATGCGCCCTCCCAGCGACTCGGCCCGCGGCGCATGCCCACG
>JARLIH010000265.1 GCA_031291845.1 Isosphaeraceae bacterium
ACGTTTTTTGTGGGCGGTTTTTTGGGGGGGGGGGGGGTGGTGTTTGGGGGGGGGGGGGAGGTGGGGGGGGTTGAGCAATTTGTGGGGGGCCGGGGGGGCCCCCCCACGGTTCTATCAATTGCAGAAAGCTCAGCCGGCAAGGGCCGGCCGTACGACTCTGTGAGTTCCCACTCACGCTGGTGCCACTCCGGCTGGGGTCATTCCCGGTCCGCGACCGCGATACGACCCCAGATCTGGCCAATCCGCTCATCGATATCGATCCTCCCGCCTCCACCCTAGCCTGGCCTACTCCCCCCCAGACGCCATCGCCTCATGGGCCTTGAACTCGGCGACGTCGTGCTCGGTCAGGGCGAACCATGCCTCTTTCTGGCGCTTGCGCGCAAAGCGCTCGTGCCAGTAGGCCTCGGCCTGGCCGGGGTTGGGGGACGGGATGGTGTGAATCACCTCGACCTTGTCGGAAAGCTGGCGGACTTTCGCCAGCCGGCGGTCGAACTGGCTCGTCTTCTTGATCAAGTAGAGGGGACCCGCCTTGAGCATATAGACGCCCCCTGCTGGCTCCTCCCCGATCGCCGCGAGCTCCTCATCGAGCGGACACGCCTCGGCCGAGGCGGCCGAGGCGCCGCACAGCTCGGGGGGGAGGGCGCGGAGGTCGTGGATCAGGTCGGCCATCGAGGCGTAGCGGTCGTCCTTGCGCCTGGCGATCGCCTTGCGGAGGATCGCACAAACCTCCGGCGGTAGTCCCGGCGCGGCGACGGCCGGGTCGAGCGGGTCGTGGTTGATCCGCTGGAGGATCATCGCCAGCGAGTTATTGCTCCCGGTACCGGAGTCATACGGCAGGCGGCCGGTCAGGAACTCAAACGCGACGGCGCCGAAGGCGAAGATGTCGAGCCGTTCGTCGGTCGGCTCGCGGCGGATCAGCTCGGGGGCCATGTACTGAAGCGTCCCCGTGCGGTTGCCCGGCCTCCGGAACGCGGGGGTGTTCGGGACCGCCAGGCCGAAGTCGATCAGCTTGACCCGGTCCTCCCTATCGACCAGGAAGTTGTGCGGGTTGATGTCGTGGTGAATGAATCCGGCCTTGTGGACCGCCTCCAGGCCCTCGGCCGCCTGGGTCAGCAGATCCAGCTTGCGTACCAGGCTCGCCCCGAGCGCTTCGCGGACGAACTGGAGGCTCACGCCGTCGACAAACTCCATCACGAGGAAGTGTTCGCCGCGCGTCGATTCACCGTAGTCAAACGTCCGGCAGACGTTCGGGTGCACGATCTGGCTGGCGATCGCCCCCTCGTCGGGCCGCTGCGCCTCGCGCGAAGCCCGTGCCACGGCCGCCTCGTTCTTGTCGCGAAGCTGCACCTTCAGGCAGACCGTCCGCCCCATTTCCTTGTCCAGCGCCTTCTGGACCCGCGACATGCTCCCCTGGCTGGTGAGCGCGAGGACCGTGAACCGCCGATCCAGGTTCACCCGCCCCCGGCGCGGCTTGGACCCGCTCGGATTCTCCGACCCAAACAGCTTCCCGAGCATTGGGATCGGCCTCCCCTTCGCCGCTCATGCCGCGCCCCCCTGCCCTCAATGCATCGGCCCAACGATGTGCGCCAGCATGACGTCCGGTTCGGCCGGGCGCAGGGGGGAACGTACTATACTACGTGAGGAGAGTGGCCTCGGTGACGTGTGTTTTCGCCGGAAAGTTCACCGATTTTTCATGGCGCGGGCAACCCCGCTCTTCTGGGGCGAGGAGTTCCCCGTCGCGTCATTCTTCGCGGCTAAGCTGCGAGAGCCGGTGCCACGAGGCGTCGCCCGGGGTCCTGGCCAGGATGCGGGTAGCGCCGCGCTCGTCCTGGAAGCGAGCCACGGGGGTTAGCGGCGGGGCGGCGGCCGGCCAGTTCGCGAACTCCGTGTCGAGCAGCAGGACGAACTTGGGCTCGATCTTGCTCTGATACGGGAGGAACTGGGGGTCACTGACCTGGCGCAGGGGGCGGCCGATCGCCAGGGCGAGGTCGGCCGGCCAGGCGTGCGTCGTGTAAACGGGCCAGCGCGGCAGGATCCACTGACCGATCGCGCGGCCCCACGGCCCCTGGCTGAAGCGATAGTTCCACTCGGGAACGTAGAAACCCCAGTGTGCAAGCTTCAGGCAGGCCGCGACCAGCACCAGGGCCACCAGCCCGTGGCGGCACTGCGCTGACTGCACGGCGGAAACCGTCAACAGGAAGGTCGGGACCGCCAGGACGATGAGGACGATCATGACGCCCCGGTAATACGGCACGGCCCAGGCGACGTAGATTCCTCCGATCACGGCCAAGCAGAGCCAGAGACCGGCAAGGGCTGCCGTCAGAGCGAGAAAGGCGGTCCTGGCCCCGCGCGAAGCCGTACCGGTCCAGAGCCGCTCGAGGCAGGCGCCGGCGGCGACCGCGAGACCCGCGAGGGCAGGCAGGCGAGCGGCGGCGGCAAGGCCCGGGACGACCGTACCCACCAGCAGGCTCGCCCCCGCGACTTGAAGCCAGCCGAACACGAGCGTCCGCCCGGGCGCGGGCCAGCCCTCGCGCACCGCCCGGCTGAGGGCCAAGACCACGAAGGGGCTCCAGGGAAGCCCGAGGGCCAGGACGCCGAGCGGCAGCAGCCACGCCGGGCGCTGGGTGAGCGGGAGGGTGAGGGCGGTCGCCCACGCTTCCGCCGGCGCTGCGCGTAGCGCCCAGGCCGACCAGAGTGCGGCGGCCACGAGGGGGGGAACGAGCAGCCGCGGCGTCAGCCGTGCCTCGTGGCGGCCGATCACGACGGTCGCGAGCAAGATCAGCGCCACGGGGGGCCACCCCCCTGCCAGGAAGGCCAGGGCGCACCAGAGCCCGGCGTACCCGTCGGAGCCCCGGCTGACCAGCCGGTCGAGCGCGGCCAGGACGCCCAGGCCGGCCACCAGGTCGAGCCCTGCGCCGGCCGAGCGGTCGATCAGGGCGAGGCTACTGAACCAGCAGAGTCCAACCCAGAGGCTCGCCGCCACACCGAGCGCCTTGCCGGCGCGGCGTGCGAGGATCAGGCCGGCGAGCACTCCCGCGATGGCCGACGGCCAGCGCACCGAGGCGGCGGCCGGATAGTAGCCCCCTTCGGCCCAGGCCCAGAGCGCGCTCGGCGCCACCTGGGCGGGCCAGACCGCGGGCTCCCAGCCGCCATACATCTGCCCGAACGGCCCCAACGGCTCGGCCGCCGAGAGGCCGATCCGGGCTTCGAGCGGCCCGAGGTCGAGGTTTCCGCCGCCCGTCAGGACGAAGCCACCGGCCAAGGCGGCCAGGATCAGCCAGGGCGCAGCCCGGCGCGCGCGCTCCGGCGATAACACCAGCCCCTGGACGGGCTTGTCGGCGCGCAGCCGGTGGTTCGACCGCGCCGCGGCGGCGGGTTCAGCGGACATGCGAGGCTTCCTCCAGCAGCAAGGCCGACTCGGACCTCAGCGGCGGCTCGGGGGCGGGTACGGGCGGGGGGGGCGGCAGGTTCTTGTCGTAGCGGACCGCCGGCTCGAACAGGTCGGCCGCCGGCTTGGCCTTGGCCATCCCGTAGACGTAGCCCGCCAGCCAGCCGCCGCGGTAAACCTGCCTGCGCATCTCGGCGCTGACGTCCTCGATCGTCCAGCCGTCGCGCTCGAACCGGTACAGCGCCACGGCCGCACCGGTGCGGCAGGTGCCCCGGGCGCAGTGGACGAGGACGGGCCGGCGGTGGGGGTCGTCGCACGCTTCGAGCACTTCGCGGAACTGGGATTCGCGGCCAAACCCGTCCCCCGGCATGGGCAGGTTCAGGTAGTCGACCCCCAAGCACCGCGCTTCGGCTCCCTCGGCGTTGACCCGGGCGCCGGGGATCTGGAAGTTCACCACCGTCCGGATCCCGTACCGCTTGATCGCCGCTTCGAGCTGCTCGCTCGTGAGCTGGCCGCTCCGGTAGAGGATGCCGTGCTTGACCACGTCGAAGTGGTCCCAGACCATCCGGTTCCGGCGCGTTTCGACGGTGATCCAGGCCGTCAAACCCGCGGCGATGATCAGAACGAGAGCGATCGCAATGCGCATTCGGGTCGCGCCCCGCGCCGGGTGAAATCAAGGCCGTCCTTGCCGGTCCGGTCGGTCGCAAATGCTTACGGGAGAGCCGTCAAAGGACGAGGAGGGAGCCGGCCGCCGTGCCTTTGGCGCGGGGGATCGTAGGGCAGATCGGCAAGGGGGTCAACCCGAATCGGCGGGCGGTCGAACCAAAGGGGGACGGCCGTCGTAGCACGAAGCGGTCAAGCCTGCGCGGAGCGTGGGCGGGGCGGCTTGTCCGTCCGGCGGTTGCGGATGTAGGATGGTCAAAAACGGGACTGGTTCGCGCGGTCGTGACGGCCCGCGGAAGCTCGTTCACGGGACCTTGATGCCATGCGTCTCCTCTTCTCTCGCAGGCTGCTGCCCCTGGGCGGCACGCTGATGGTATCGGCCCTGCTGGTGGGCCTGATCGCGATGTCGCAGCCCCGCTCGGTCCGGGCGGACGGTGAGGCCAAGCCGGCCAAGAAGGACAGCAAGCCGTTCTTCAAGCCGAAGGGCGTCACGATGACGCCGTCGGTCACACCCAGGGAGGCCAAGGCCGGCGACACCGTCACGTACCAGATCGACACCAAGCTCGCGCCCGGCTGGCATATTTATAAGTATGCAAAGCAAGATCCCGATAGCGGCCCGCGCGCCACGAAATTCGACTTCTTCGACACGGCGGGCCTGAAGATCGTCGGCGACTGGACGGCGTCGAAGGATCCGATCCTCAAGCAAGAGCCGGCGTTCGACAATCAGGTGCTGTCGTTCTACGAGGATGAAGTCGCCTGGACCATCAAGCTCCAGGTTCCGCCGGGGACGAAACCGGGCAAGAAGGTCCTGCGGGTCCAGGCGGGCTACCAGATTTGCGATCCCCAAACGTGCAGCACCCCCGGCCAGTGGACGCTGCCCGACGTCGAGCTGACGGTCCTGCCCGGGGGTGCGGAGGCAACAACCGGGGCGGAAGCGGGCCCCGCACCGACCGACACGGCGGTCGCGCAGGCAGCCGGGGCCGCGTCTGCGGCGGTCGCCGCGAAACCCGAGGTTTTGAGCGAAGTGGCCCAAAAGGCCCGGCAGGGAATCGTTCCGTTCCTGCTCGCCTCGGCACTCGGCGGCCTGCTGGCGCTCGTCATGCCCTGCGTCTGGCCCATGGTGCCGATCACGGTCAACTTCTTTGTCAAGCAGGGGCACTCCCAGAAGGGGAAGAGCACCGTCGGCCTGGCCGTCACGTACTGCCTGGCGATCATCGGCGTCTTCACGACGGTCGGCGTGCTCTGCGCGTTCTTCTTCTCGGCGTCATCGCTCCAGCGGCTGGCGAACAACCCGTGGCTGAACTTCGCGGTCGCGGGGCTGTTCATCGCGTTCGGCCTGAGCCTGCTCGGGCTGTTCGAGATCAGCCTGCCGAACTTCCTGCTCAACGCCTCGGCCCACGGGGAGAACCGGGGAGGCCTGATCGGCGTGATGTTCATGGCGCTCACGCTCACGATTACCTCGTTCACCTGCACGTTCCCCGTGGTGGGCGGCCTGCTCGTGATGGCGGCCGGAGGGGAGTTCTTCTACCCGATCGTCGGCCTGGCGACGTTCTCGGCCGTCCTGGCCCTCCCCTTCTTCTTGCTGGCCCTGGCGCCTGGCCTGCTCTCGAAGATGCCCAAGAGCGGCGACTGGATGAACGCCGTGAAGGTCATCGGCGGCCTGGTCGAGATCGGCGCGGCGTTCAAGTTCCTCAATACCGCCGAACTCGCGTTCTCAACCCCGGAGAACGCGTGGATCGATGCGCAGGTCGTTCTCTCCGTCTGGGTGGTGCTCGCGGCCGTGTGTGGGATCTACCTGCTTGGTTTGTTCCGCACTGACCACGACCACGAGGAGGTGAAGGTCGGCCCCGGCCGGCTCGTGCTCGGCAGCAGCTTCCTTGCGTTTGCGCTCTTCCTGGCCCCTGCGCTCTTCGGCCGGCCGCCGCAAAGCCTCGTCTGGGATCGTCTGATCGTCGGGCTGCTGCCGCCCGACGCGGGAGAACTGGAGGGCGGAGGTTCTGCGCCCCGCGAGCCCGGCGCCGGGCGCGTGATCGTCAAGGGAGACGCGACCGACCCGAAATCCGCGGTGGAGCAGGCCGAGACCTTTCACGGCGTCACCTGGGGGATGAGCTATGAAGCCGCACTACGCCGGGCGAAGGCCGAGAAGAAACCGATCCTGATCGACTTCACGGGCGTCAATTGCGCCAACTGCCGGCTGATGGAGAAGCGCGTCCTCCCCCGGCCCGAGGTCGTCAAGCGGCTCGGCGAGTTCGTCACCGTCCAGCTCTACACGGATTTCGTGCCGATCGCCTCACTGTCGAGCGACCAGCGCCAGGAACTGGCCGAGAAGAACATCGAGCTCGAGAGCCAGCTCGCGAAGGATACGACCCAGCCGTTCTATGTCGCGCTCTCCCCCGACGGCGAGCTCCTCAACACCATCGGCGGCTACCGCGAGCCGTCGGTCTTCCTCGGCTTCCTCGACAAGGCGCTCGGGAAACTGCCGAAGGGGGACAAGGTCGCGCAGACCGGCCCAACGGAATAGAACAGCTTCACCACAGAGCACGCCGAGGAAGAGACACCGACGATTCACCACAAAGGCACAAAGACACAAAGGCGATAGGAGCTGCGCAGATAGAATTGTTTCTGGGCCATTCCTCTTGCCTTCTTTGAATCTTTGTGCCTTTGTGGTGAACTCTAATCACCCTTTTCGATTTCGTTTCACCAGCGCAGGGTCGTTGACCGGGTTGCGCGGGGGTTCCCCGCTCAGCACGCCCAGGACGTCGAGCGCCACGCCTTCGGCCATGTTCCTGAGCCCCTCCTCCGTCTGCGCTGCGCTGTGGGGGGTGAGCATGAGGTTGCGGTTGGTGCGGCCGATCAGCGGGTGGTCCGCGGGGGGCGGCTCGACCTCGAAGACGTCCGCCCCGTAGCCGAAGAGGCGGCCCGCGTCGAGCGCCTCGGCGACGGCCGCCTCGACCGTGACGGGCCCGCGGCAAGCGTTGATGAGGATCGCGTCGGGCCGCATCCGGGCGATCGCCGCGCGGTCGATCATGTGGTGCGTGCTCGCGTCGAGCGGCACGTGCAGGGTGACGTATTCCGAGGTTGCGAGCACGTCCTCAAACGTCGTCCGCCGCGCCCCGGCGCGGGCTTCGATCTCGGGCGGGGCGGGGACGATGTCGTGGTAGGCCACCTTCATGCCGAACGCCTGGTGCGCGACCTCACCGACGCGCCGGCCGATACGGCCGAACCCGATGATGCCGAGCGAGCGGTTCGTGAGCTCCCGTCCGACGATACTGGTGCGGAAGTGGTAGTTTCCCGCCGCCAGCGCGGCCGACATCAGGGGAAAATGCTTGGAGAGGCCGATCATCATCGCCAGGACGTGCTGCACGACGCTCTCGGTGTTCGCCCCCGGCGTGTAGACGACCTGGATCCCGCGCTCCGTGGCCGCCGCGATGTCGATCTGATCGTAGCCGACCCCATGCCGCCCGACGACCTTCAGGTCGCGGCCGCAGTCGAGGAGCGCCGCATCCACGATGCCCCCGGTGCGGATGATGAGCGCGTCGGCCCCGAGGACCTCGCGCTGGAGGGTCGCGGGATCGGTCGCGGAGGCCATCCGCAGCTCTCCCGCCTCGCGCAGCAGGCGCATACCCGCTTCGTGCATTTTCGTGAGGGATAGGATGACCGGCCGTCGGGACATTGGAACGCTCTCGCCGTGCGGGTTGGGATGTTTTGCCGATGTCAAATCCAAGGGCCCCAAGCTACCATAACCGCCGCGCCGCGGGGTAGCATGGCGCGAGACGCTTGCGGTGCTGCTTGTTGTGGGGTGCGTGAAACGCACCGATCGGTGCGTTCCGCGCACCCTACATGTTGGGGCAATTGTTCTGTTCACATCCACACAGGAACGAGACACAGCGCGATCGTGGCGCTGGGCTTTGGCCGCGATCGTCGTGCTGAGCGCCCTGGCGCGGGAAGCCGCCCTGGCGCGCGGAGCCGGTACGCTTGAGGATCCTGACAACTATCTGCCGCTGGCACGGTCTTTGGCCAGGGGACAGGGTTTTGTGTTCAACGGCAGGCCGACCGCCTACAGGCCCCCTTTGTATCCGCTCGTGCTCGCGCCGCTGGTGCTTGCGAGCGGCCCCCACCTGGTCTGGGGCATCGCCGGCCTGCACGTGCTGCTCGGGGCTGGCACGGTATTGCTAACGGCCGCGACGGCCAGGCGCTGGGGTCTGTCGCGCCGTCGTGCCTGGATCGCGGCGGCGATCGTGGCGTGCGACCCGGTCCTCGTGGCACAATCGCGCGCGGTGATGACCGAGACGCTGGGGGCGTTCCTCGTCGCGTTCACGTTGTGGGCGCTCACGCACCGCGGGGCGCGCGGGGTGCTTCTGGGCGGCCTGGGGTTCGGCCTGTCGGCGCTCTGCCGGCCCAGCCTGCTCCCGGGCGCGGCGCTCGTGGCGCTGGCGTATGTGCTGGCTGCCAGAGATCCGGACGACGTGCTCTTGTCCCCTCGCACGCGCCGGCTCTGCCCCGCAGGGGGAGAGGGAGAACGAAAGGCTCTTCGCACGGCGACGCGCCGCTGCCTCCACGCCCTACTCCTGCTCGCCGCGACCGCCGCGACGCTCGCCCCGTGGGCGTTCCGGAACGCCCGGCTGTTCGGCGAGCCCGTCTGGACGACGACGCACGGGGGATACACGCTCTTGCTGGCGAACAACCCGATCTACTACGACGAGGTGCTGCACGGTCCGCCGGGGGCGGTCTGGACGGGGCCGAGCCAGTACCGTTTCAACGACGCGGTCAACGCGGCCGCGGCGGGCCGGCCCGAGCCCGAGGCCGACCGGCGGCTGCGGGCGACGGCCCTGCGCATGCTGAAGGAGCGGCCCGGCGATTTCGCGTGCGCCTCGCTGGCGCGGCTGGGGCGGTTCTGGGGCGTCGCCCCTGCGGGGGCGGTGTATTCGCGGCCCTTGCGCCTGGCGAGCGCGCTTTGGACCGTTCCGCTCTGGGTTGCACTGGGGGTCGGTTCGTCGCGCAAGGAAGTCTGGCGCTGGCCACGAGTCAGTGCGCCGGCGGTTATCATCGCACTTACCTCCGTACACGTCGTCTACTGGACCGACCTGCGCATGCGCGCGCCGGTGGTGCCCGCTATTGCGCTGGTCGCCGCGACGGCGGTCCGACCGCTTCAAATCGGGCGAGAAAAGCCGCTCAAAGATGGTCAAGAGGGGGCCGGAAAAAAATCGTAAAAAAATTCAAAATCCCCAGGGATTCTGCTGTTCAAATTTCCGAGAAACGTTAGGCTAACAGTCAGCCGCTCTCGGCGGGTCCCCAAAAGTTAGCCGTTTAGGAACGCTAGCCTCGCCAGAACGCTCATTTCGCAGAGGTGTGAGACAGTGGCCAAGAAGCTTTATGTCGGCAATCTGACCTACGACACCACGGAAGACAACCTGGTGGAACTGTTCAGTGAGTATGGCGAGGTTCTCTCAGCGCAGATCATCATCGACCGTGACACGAACCGCTCGAAGGGGTTCGGGTTCGTCGAGATGGCGGACGGCGCTGACGAGGCGGCCAACGCCCTGAACGGCCAGGACTATCGTGGCCGTAACCTGACAGTGAACGAAGCCCGTCCGCGCGAGGATCGTCGTGGCGGCGGCGGTGGTGGCTACGGCGGCGGCGGC
>JARLIH010000266.1 GCA_031291845.1 Isosphaeraceae bacterium
ATCGACGACGATGATCTCGATGTCGGTCAGCGTCTGAGCTCGTACCGAACGCAGGGCACCATCGAGGTAGCGTTCGCCGTTGAAGGTGCACAGGAGCACCGAGACGCGCGGCGCTCGATCGCTGTCAATGGCGAGCATCGACTTCCCGCCGGGGGTGATCACGACAGGAGCCCCGTGCCGCCCGCGGCAAGGCCTCGTCGCATCGTGGCCACGAGGCACCTGGTCTTGCAGCGGGGGCCGAGCGGCGCTCGCCATATTGCCGCTGCATAGCCGAGCGCTTGGTAGATGCGCATCGGCAAGCGGATCGATCGATCCGGGCGCATCTGCCGTGTCAGCTGCACCGGCGCGAGCGCGCCCAGATGTTGCGGGTGGATTCGGCAGTCCCAGAGCACCTCGGGTACCTCCGCGAACGGGCCCCGCAGCACAAGTTCGGCAAGAAGGATCTTGTCGGCACCTGGGTACGATCCTTCCAGGCTCGTGCGCCGCAGCACATCGGTCCGGATCACACCAAACATGTACGTGCTTATCTGGATACCGAACATCTGGGTGAGCAGATGCCGGAAGCGCAGAACCGGGTATGGATCGGCGAGAGGACCAGCGATCGAAGGGCGCATGAGCACACGCTCACCATGCGCTGCAATCCTTAGATTCTGTTCGGGGTCCCACGCCAATGGCTGGCCTTCGCCCCCTATGAGATCAAGGCGAGCGGTCGCCAGCACCACTTCCGGATTGCCGTCCAGCAGCGCCACGCAGCGTTCGAGAAACGTCGCCCGCAGCAGGTCGTCGGCTGCCAGCCACTTGAAGAGCGGGGCTTTGGCCATCGGCACGATGGCGTCGAAGTTGGCCGTCGGCCCGATGTTCCTGGCGTTCCGGACATATCGGAACCGGCGATCCCTTCGTTCATACTCGCGAGCGATCGCGGCTGTTCCGTCGATGGAAGCGTTGTCGAGGACGATGACCTCGTAATCGTCGTAGGTCTGATCCAACACGGAGGCCAGGGCGCTGTCCAGGAAGCGCTCGCCGTTGTACACGGGAACGCCCACGGTCACACGCGGGGGATGGGTCATCTGCGGGCCGTCGAGGGCGGGTCGCCGACGCCCGGGGTTGGCAGGATGCCCCGCTGCTCGAGCAGGGCTTTGAGAGCCGCCGTCCTCGTCACGAAATCCCGGGGCTCGGCTGCCACGACCCCCTCTTCCACCTCGCGCACAGCCTGGGCGAGGCGCTCGACAGTAGCCCGCTCAGTTCCACTTCGTACCGGGGTTCCACCGAGAGCCTGAGGTCCCCCACGATCGAGGCAGATCACCGGGAGCCCGCTTGCGAGAGCCTCGCTGACGACCCAACCACCCTCATCGTGCAGCGACGGGAAGAGCAGCACGTCGGCTTCCCGCATGAGTTGGAGCAGCCGATCGCGAGCCATCCAACCAAGGAACTCGACACGATCAGAGACGCCGAGCCGCGCGGCCCGACGCCGGAGGCCCTCGGTGGCCGGGCCTACGCCGCAGACGAGGAGGCGCCAACCATCCAGTTGGGCGATCGCCTCGATCGCGAGATGGGGACCCTTCCAGAGATGGACCCGACCAGCAAACAGGGCCGTGGGGGGGGTGCCCGGCTGGCGGCCCGGTCCATGCCCTGGCAGGTCTTCTAGGACGATGTTGGGGAACAGCACCGCCCGCGAACGGACCTTCGACGGCAGCCAGGCGATCGTGTCGGCGTTTTGGGTCAGAATGAGGCTGGCGCGGCTGAAGCTCGCCCGCGCCAGCGGATTGACGCGTGGGCCAACGCCCCGCATTGTGCTCCTGAGTACCTCACGGGCGATCCCAGCAGGCCCGAGCGAAGGCACTAACCTCCAGGGCGGGCCAACCCCGCCGGCGATCGGACCGAAGACGAACGGCAGCCCGAGGGTTGCACCGATCGAGCCGAGCCAACCGGTCGACCAGGTGACGTGCCAGACAAGGTCGAAGTGTTCGCTCTTGACCATACGCAGTGCGGCGCGACGCGCGGCGTACTGCCAGGCGGCGTACCGGAGGATGTCAGCCCCGGGGACAGGCAAGCTTTTCAAGTCCCGACCGAGGATCTGCTGGACTGGAACCTCGACAATCCGGAACCGATCTGCGCCTGCCACGTTACGCCGGGCGATGGCGATGGCCTCGGAGTCGTTCGGGCCGCCGGCGATGATCACAGTCACTTCTGCCATTTCGGCAAGCATCCGGGCCCAGATCCAGCCCACTCCCTTTTCGGACCCGACATCCGGCTCAAAGCTGTACGCGATCAAGAGGATCCGGCGAACGCCGGCCGAGTTCACTACCATTCGCCTCCAGAGGGACGGACCCAGGGCCTGCGGTCGAGGACTCTTCCGTCACCCTCGACACATCTCATCGGTCGATGTCACGGCAAGACTGACACCTCGGGGATCGGCACGACGAATCGACCGCCCCAGGATCGAACTTCGGGAAGCTGGGCCATCACCTCGTCGATCAGATCCCAGGTCAGGACGAGGACAATGTCCGGCCGCGCCCGCAGGAGCGCGTCCGGCTCCCGAATCGGAATCCGCGAGCCGGGCAGGGACCGACCCTGCTTGGCAGGCGAGCGGTCGACAACGAAGGGCAGCAGTTCGCTCGTGATGCCGCATGAGTTCAGCAGCGTGGTGCAGCGGGACGGGGCACCGTATCCGACCACTAGCCGACCATCACGTCGGGCTTGCTCTAGGAACCCACGAAGGCGCTGCTGGGTAAGCTCGACCGCCTCGTGGAAGCCAAGGTACGTCTCGACGCGGTCTAGGCCGGCCTGCCGTTCCTCGGCCAGCAGGGTCTCCACCCTGGCCGTACTCGCCTGCGGACCGTGGCGCGCGTCGCGCAGCCATGCGCGCAGCGCACCTCCATACACCGGCTGCTTCTCGACGTCAAAGACCTCCAGTCCGGCTCGGTCCAGCGCGGCGCGGAAAGCGAGAAGCGAGAAGTAGGAAAAGTGTCCGTGACGGATGGCGTCAAACTGGCGCTGCTTGATCAGCGGAAGCAAATGGTCGAACTCGACAACTGCGAAGCCGTCCGCACCCAACACGCGCCGGATCCCCAACAACAGGGAGCCGGGATCCCGAAGATGGGCAAGCAGATAGAAGTCGAGCACCGCGTCCGCCCGGCCGCCAAGCCGCTCAATCAGCCGCGGCGCGGCGGCCGCGTCCAGGACAGTGCGCTCAACAGCCAGTCCCCGCCTCCGGGCGTCGTCGGCCCACGATGTCGACCCCTCGACGATCGTCGTCGGGGCGCCATTCACACGAAACGCCTCTTGGAGGTACCCGCCGTGGCTGGCCACTTCCAGAATCCGTAGAGGCAATCCTGTTCGTAGAGGCATGGCGTGCGTCAGCCGCATGAGCACCGCCGCCGCTAATCCGTCAACATGCCGACGAAGCGTCTCGGATCGGCCGGGGCCGCCGGTCGCGTCTGGCGCTCCCTCTTCCGGACCAGCATCATCGAGCTGCATGAGCCAGCATGTCGTGCAGATCCACGCCCGGAGAGGCCAGCGCAGTTCGGGCGTCGCCGAGTCCCCGTCCGCGGGGAATGTGGCGGCCGAGGGCTGCAGCCCCAGGTCCAGGACCAACTCAAGAGTTCTGGCTCCGCACCCACGGCAACGGTTCGCGCTCCTGACTGGGGCGTCCTCGTCGCTCGGTGGGCGGTCGTCACGAGGCCGGGCCACGGTCGTGAGATGCCGAGCTTCACCGATGTCGCACGTCCCAGTCGTACGGTATCGCCGAGCTCTTCGGATCGAGTCGTTCGGTTCGCGCCGGGTCGTGCGGGTGCGTGGCGCAGTTTGCGACGATCGCGACGTCGGTCATCCCCTTGATCCCATTCCAGACGAGCGGCGGGATCACGACGAGGGAGTAGTCGTCGGGGCCCAGGAATCGTTCCATCAGCACACCGCGGGTCGATGAGCCCTCCCGGTCGTCGTAGAGGACGAGCTTCACCCGACCCCAGATACATGCGTAGTTGAGCGTCATCTCCGAATGGCGGTGCCAGGCCTTGATCACGTCCCGATAGATCGACGTGAAGTAGATCTCGCCAAACTCCCGGAAGTGGGGATCGGTGCGGCGGAGCATGTGGAAGATGGTCCCCCGATCGTCGGGAATCCGCCGGAGGGGCACGACGGACACCCCTTCGATGGTCATCCCCGTGTCCGCGGCGCCGCTCATTGCACTCTCCCGTGTGTTGCCGTGGCCACCAAGCCGGCGGACCCCCCGGTGGCGCCCGCACAGGCACGGTCGTAGATCGCCAGCAATTGTGTCAAGTTGCGCTCCGCCGAGAACGTGTCCTCGTAGACCACGCGCGCAGCGTGACGCATCGCCCCGTAGGTCGTCGGATCCGAGGCCATGTTGCGAACGACGTTTGCGAGGTCACTCGAGTCGCCGGGTGCGAACAGACGACCTGTGATGCCGTCCTTGACGATCTCGGCCATGGCGCCCCGCCTCGACGCGACCACCGGGACGCCACATGCATAGGCCTCCGCCGCGACCCGGCCGAAGGTCTCGTACCACTCCGAAGGGAAGACCGCGCAGAACGCTTCGCGCATCAGTGACATGACGCGCTCGGGCGGCTGATGACCCAGTAGCTCCACGCGACCTTCGATCCCGTGCTGAACGATCCGCGCCTCCAGGTTTCGACGCAACGGGCCGTCGCCGACGACGAGCAGAGGAGGCAGACCATCATTGCGCCACGCATCAACAAGCGTGATCACCCCCTTCTCGGGAGCCAGGCGGCCTGCATACAGCGCATACCGTCCGGCGACCGGGGCGACTCCCGGGTCCGGGTCGACGAAATTCGGCTTGACGACGATCTTGTCAGCTGGGATTCCGGCAGAGACGAACGTCGACCGGGCAAATTCGCTCGGGGCAACGTACACGTCAACCGCGTCCGCCCACGTCCCCAGGGCCCGGTGGAAGACCTGCATGAAAGACACCGCCGCACTTGCCGGCACCGAGTCGTGGTAACAGCGATGCACGACGGCCGGCAGTGGCAGGTGGCGGCCGACGCAGTCCTCGCACACCCTGCCGTCGCGGAAAAGGATTCCGCTTGAGCAGACCAGGCGGTAGTTGCGGAGAGTCTGGACCACCGGCAGACCGAGCCGGTGCACGGCGTGATGCGCTGACGGAGAGATCAAGGGGAAGGTGTTCTGGAAATGCACGACATTGGGCCGACTTCGACGGGCAATGGCCCGCACCTCTCGATACGAGTCTTCGGCCCACGCCGTGCGGACGCCCGCCAGCGCGCGGCCCGCGAACCCGGCGCCGTCGAGCTCCCGATTGTCCCGCGTGTAGGTCGTGACGCGGACGCCGGCGTCTCGCAGGAGTGCCGTCTCGGCCTCGAACGACAAGTTCTCCCCGCCCAAATCCCGGTAGTAGCAATGAACCATCAGCACATGCAGCGGAGGCCGCGCCGGCCGTCGTCGCGGCGCGGTCGGGGCGGTCACCCCCCAGCCATCAACGGCCTGAACTCGCGTCCGCAGTGCCGGAACCGGGACGACGGCAGCCGCGGACCGCTTACGGCGCGCTTCTATCGCAGTCGCATAAGCAAGCTCGAGACCTGCCAGGTGTGCCTCGGCGGAGCACTCCGCGACGACGAAACTCCGGGCTCGCGCGCCGTCGGCAATGGCTGTGGCCCCGTCACCCGCGTAGGTCGCGACCGCTCCAGCAAGCTCCATGGTGTTCCCCGGAGAGACGAGGCGGCCGCGCCCCACGTCCACGAGCTCGGGCAGGCCACCGATGTCCGACGCAATCACGGGACGCCCGGCAGCCATGACCTCGAGCGCGGCGAGGGGAGCGTTCTCCTCCCAAGTCGATGGGATGACCGCATACCGTGCTTCGGCGATGACCTCGGGCACACGGTCTGCGTCGACGGGCCCCAGCAGGCGCGTGTTCTGCAATCCCAGCGAATCGACGCGCACGCGGAGGATCTCGGACTGCGGACCACCACCAACGATGTCGAAGGGAGGATCGCCCGCCAACTTGAGCGCCGCGAGCAGGGTCAACAGCCCCTTCTCCGCCGACAGGCGACCCAGGTAGAGGCCGCGCTCCCCGGCGGGCGGCGGCGGTTCCGGGATGACGGTGAAGTTGCGGACGACTGTGGTCCGCTCCGCCGGAATGCCCCACTTGACCAGCCGGCGGCGAACGAATCGGCTGGGAGCGATGTAGAGGTCGACGAGCTCGTCCAGTTTGAGGACGAACCGGTGGGTCCAAAGTGCGGAGGCGTACGCCGCCGCCTGCCTTCGGGTCGGGAAGCACGCGTGCCGGATCGCCTGGTCATAGCGACCGCCCACGCACCGGTCGCACGGGCTGCCCTCAGTGAAGAGCAGGCCGTTGGGACAGCGGATTCGGAAGTTGTGGACCGTCTGGACGAGTGGCAGCCCCGCCGCGGCGGCCGCGAGGTGAACGGCCGGCCCCATCGACGGATACGGGTTGTGCAGATGCACAAGGTCCGGCCCGAAGGCCCGAAACGCTCGAGCGATGGCCCAGCGCTCGAGCGGCGAGTACAGCATCCCTGCGGCTGTCGCAGGCCCCTGATCTAGCTCGGCGTTGATACGCCCCTCGAGGTGTACATCATGCGAGCGCCCAAGCAGATCCACCTGCTGGCGAACGTAGCGATCCTCCCCACCCGCGATGCGATAGAAGCTGTGCGCAATCAGGATTCGCATGCGCCGGTCTGCGGTTCGTGTGGCATGGGTCAACGGTACCAACTCGAGGGACCGACTGGTCATCGTCGCGCGTTCGGACCGGTGCGTCCGCGCACCGGTCAACAGCACCGGACGTTGACGGTTACCCCGATCCGTGGTCTGATGGCCATCTCAATTATCGGGCGTATCGCCCGGGGATCGTGGTGACCCGGTTGCAGCGTTTGTCGTGTCGGGCGCACCACCAGTAGAGGCCACACATTGCTTGACGAGGAGGCTGTTGCAGCGACGGTTTCGGGGGCGCCCCGCGGCCGGAGTCACGCCTTTCGCCGCCGGAATGCCGGCACCCTTCCGATGCCCGCGAAGGCTTCAGCCATCCAGAGCGTGTATCGGCTCCCCCCGCTTGTCCTTGAATCAACCACGGATGTCAGGTTCGAGCCGGCGGAGTCGACACCTCCGGGCAACGAAAGGCGCGCCGCCGCGGCACCGCCCGGACGGTTGGGTCTCGCAGCGAAACGATCGGTTGACCTGCTCGGCGCGTCGGCAGCAATGATCGTCATCGGACCGCTGCTCCTCGCGACGGCGGCTGTGATCGCGCTGGTGGAAGGGCGACCAGTTCTTTTTCGGCAGAGTCGGGCTGGCCTGCACGAACACCCGTTCTTGATCTACAAGTTCCGCACGATGCGTACCGACGCCGACACGCAACGGGCGGCGCTGAGGGCTCACAACGAAATCGTCGGGGGTGCCTCGTTCAAGATGATCAACGACCCCCGGGTTACCCGATTGGGACGTTTCCTGCGGCGGACCAGCATCGACGAGCTGCCCCAGCTCCTCAACGTGATCCGCGGCGAGATGAGCCTGGTGGGGCCGCGACCGCACCCGTTCGACGACCTTGCCGGATACCAGGCCTGGCACCATGGCCGCTTCGCAATGAAGCCGGGCATGACGGGTCTCTGGCAGGTGGGCTCGCGAAGCGATCCCGACTTCAACCGCTGGGTGGAGCTCGACCTCGAGTACATCCGGACCTGGTCGCCGGTCCTCGACATGAAGATCATGCTGCGGACGGTGCCGGCGATGTTCCGGGGCGAAGGGCGCTGATGGAGCCGAAGTCGATGGTCTCGACCCCCCGGACGTGCGAAGAGCCTGCCCGAATCGCCGTCATCGGTTGCGGGCACGTGGGGCTGGTCATGGCCGCCGGGCTGGCTGCCCTTGGCCACCACGTGACCGGAATCGACATCAACGGAGAGCTCGTCGATCGCCTCAACAGCGGGCGGGTCGACATCCACGAACCGGATCTTCCCGACGTCGTGCATCAGGGGCTCGAGGGCGGTCTCCTGGCCTTCACGACGCGCTACGACGAGGCGATCCCTCGCGTCGGGTACATCTTCCTCGCGGTCGACACGCCACAGACGCTCGGGGGCGCGGCTGACCTCCGCAACATCCGTGCTGCGACGCACTCGATTGCCGCGAACTTGAACGGGACGACTCCGATCATCATCAACAAGAGCACGTCCCCGATCGGAACGGGCGAGACGATCGAGGAGATCCTGAGCGCGGCAATCACGGAGCAGCACCGTCTTCCTCGCATCGTCTCGAATCCCGAGTTTCTGCGCCAGGGTTCGGCGCTCTGGGACTTCTTCCACCCGGAGCGGATCGTCGTCGGGTCGCGTTCCAGCGACGACGCCCGCGCGGTCGCCGAGCTGTACGCCGCACTCCCCGGCGAGATCATCGTCACGGATCTGCGAACGGCCGAGATGATCAAGTACGTCGCCAACGCGTTTCTCGCCACGAGGGTCTCGTTCATCAACGAGATCGCCCGCCTGTGCGAGCACGTCGGGTCCAACATCGATGTCGTCGTAGAAGGAATTGCCCTCGACCCACGAATCGGCGGCCACTTCTTCCGGCCCGGGATTGGCTACGGCGGAAGCTGCCTGCCCAAGGACGTGGCGGCGCTCCGCTACATCGGCGAGACCATGGGCGTGTCCACTCCGATCCTCTCGGCCGTCCAGGAGGTCAACAACGTCGCCAAGACCAGCGCGGTGCGTCGACTCCGCGCGCGCCTGGGTCCGCTCGAGGGCCGCACGATCGGCGTCTGGGGGTTGACGTTCAAGGGCGGAACGGAGGACACGCGGGACTCGCCTGCCATGGACGTTGTTGCCCTCCTGCGCAACGAGGGCGCCCGCGTCCGCGCGTATGACCCCGCCGTCGCGCAAGACTATGGCCGTGTCCCGGTCGGGTGCCGGCCAATCCTCTGCAACGAACCGATCGATGCCGTTGCCGGTGCCGACGCATTGGCGATCCTCACCGACTGGCCCGAGTTCCGCGAGATCGATCTCGAGCTCGTCCGGATCGCGATGGCTGGCCGTGTCCTGTTCGACGGTCGCAACATGCTCAACAAGGCGACCGTTGAGAGACTCGGCTTTGCCTACCTTGGAGTTGGACGCACCTCGACAGCGCATCGACGGCGGCAATCTGACTCGTGAGATTCCTCGTGGCGGGCGGCTCCGGCTTCGTGGGGAGCCACGTCTGCCGGCGCCTCCTGGATGAGGGACACGAGGTTACCTGCGTCGACAACCTCATCACGGGCCGGCTGAACAACATAGCCGACTTGATCGTGCGGCCAGGGTTCGTCTTCGTTCAGGCCGACGTGACGACGCTCGGTCGCGGCAGCCTTTCCAGCAAACCCGCGGACATTGTGCTCCACCTTGCCTCACCGGCAAGCCCCGTGGACTACGACCGCCACCAGCTGGACACGCTGGCTGCCAATTCGACAGGCACGTGGAGGTTGCTCGAGATCGCGGCAGCGATGGACGCTCGCTTCGTGTATGTCTCCACGTCCGAGGTCTACGGCGATCCGCTCGTCCATCCGCAGTCGGAGACGTACTGGGGCAATGTCGACCCCATCGGGCCACGCGCCTGCTACGACGAGGGCAAGCGCTTCGGTGAGGCGCTCGTGACGTCCTGGCGACGCGAGCGCGGTGGCCGGACCGCGATTGTTCGCGTCTTCAACACCTATGGACCTGCGCTCCGGCTCGACGACGGGCGGGTCGTCCCGGAGTTCCTGGCGGCCGCTCTTGCGGGTCGACCCCTGCCGATCCAGGGCCATGGATCCCAGACCCGCTCCTACATGTACGTAAGCGACCTGGTCGAGGGCCTTCTGTGCGTCGCGACGGATCCGGATCTCGACGGCCAGGTGCTCAACATCGGAAACCCTCACGAAGTGACGGTCCGTGAGCTGGCGGATCGCATCCTTGCGATCACGGGCTCGTCGGCGGGCGCGACCCTGGTTCCAGGCCGGTCCGGCGACCCGCGGCGCCGGTGTCCCGACATCTCCCGGATGATCGCGCGCTATGGGTGGCGACCGACCGTCGCCCTCGACGAGGGTCTTCGCAGGACGGTGGAGTGGCTGCAGGAGAGTGGCGTGCTCGCCCGGCAAGGGGGGGAAGTGTGACGCGCGCGCTCGTGACCGGGATCACCGGCCAGGACGGTTCGTATCTCGCCGATCTCCTGCTGGCGAAGGGCTACGAGGTCCACGGCCTGATCCGTCGCTCGAGCTCCTTCAACACCAGCAGGATCGACCATCTCTACCAGGACCCGCACGAGCCCGACGGCCGCTTCTTCCTCCATTACTCGGACCTGACCGATTCGTCTTCGCTCGTCACCTGGCTCAACCGAATCCGGCCTGAGGAGGTGTACAACCTCGGCGCACAGAGTCATGTTGGCGTGAGCTTCGAGATGCCCGAATTCACGGCGGACACGGCGGGCATGGGCACGCTCAGGCTCCTGGAGGCGATCCGCCACGCCGAATGGCCGGTCCGCTTCTACCAGGCGGGCAGCAGCGAGATGTTCGGGAAGGTAGTCGAAAGCCCGCAGACCGAGCGGACCCGGTTCCAACCCCGGAGCCCGTACGCGGTGGCGAAGGTGTTCGGACACCAGATGACGATCCAGTACCGGGAGGCGTACGGCCTCTTCGCCGCCAATGGGATCCTCTTCAACCACGAGTCGCCGCGCCGGGGCCCGACGTTCGTCACCCGTAAGATCACGCGCGGGGTCGCCGCGATCCTCGCCGGCCGGGAGCAGAAGCTCTACCTGGGCAACCTCGATGCACGACGCGACTGGGGCTATGCCCCCGAGTACGTCGAGGCGATGTGGCGCATGCTCCAGCAGCCCGAGCCGGACGACTTCGTCATCGCCACCGGTGAGATGCACAGCGTGCGGGAGTTCGTCGACGACGCCTTCGCCCTGGCCGGCCTGGACTGGCAGCAGCACGTGGAGATCGACGCGCGCTACTTCCGACCGACCGAGGTGGACGAGCTCTGCGGCGACGCCTCGAAGGCAAGGACCATGATCGGCTGGGAGCCGAAGACGACGTTCCACGCCTTGGTGCGCCTGATGCTCGAGGCGGACCTCCGCGAGGCAGGCCTGGACCCGAGCCGCCTGCTGACCGCGGCGACTCGATGACCTCGTTCTGGACTGGCCGGCGGGTCATGGTCACCGGCGGCGCCGGGTTCCTCGGCAGCGCCGTCGTCCGCCGCCTCGAGAGCGCCGGGGCGACCGACATCTTCGTCCCGCGGAGTCGCGACTACGACCTCCGGACGTTCGACGGCGTCACCCGTGCGCTCGCGGATGGGCATCCGGACGTCGTGATCCACCTCGCGGCCGTCGTCGGGGGGATCGGCGCGAACCGCGAAAACCCGGGCCGCTTCTTCTACGAGAACGCGATCATGGGCATCCAGTTGATGGAGCAGGCGCGGCTCGAAGGCGTGTCGAAGTTCGTCCAGGTCGGGACCGTCTGCTCCTACCCGAAGCTCACGCCGGTGCCGTTCCGCGAGGAGGACCTCTGGAACGGCTACCCGGAGGAGACGAACGCGCCGTACGGTCTGGCCAAGAAGATGTTGCTCGTCCAGGGCCAGGCGTATCGCGCCCAATACGGCTTCGATGTCATCCACCTAATCCCGGTCAACCTCTACGGGCCCGGCGACAACTTCGATCCAGCGTCATCGCATGTCATCCCGGCTTTGATCAAGAAGTGTGTCGATGCGCGAGAGGCGGGCGCTGACTACATCGAAGTCTGGGGAACTGGCGCCGCATCCCGCGAGTTCCTGTACGTCGAAGATGCGGCGGAGGGGATTGCCCTCGCCGCTGAGCGCTACGACGGATCCGATCCGGTCAACCTCGGGGTGGGCGCTGAGATCACGATCCGGGATCTCGTCGGGTTGATCACGCGTCTCACGAGCTTCGGTGGTGACGTCCGCTGGGACACCTCCAAACCGGACGGGCAGCCGCGTCGCGCGCTCGACACGAGCCGGGCCCGCGAGCGGTTTGGGTTCGTAGCGGCAACGACGTTCGAGGACGGGCTCCAGCGAACGATCGCCTGGTACGAGACACA
>JARLIH010000267.1 GCA_031291845.1 Isosphaeraceae bacterium
GCCAGCAACGCCGGCAGCAGGCACCACAGCAACCGGCGCGGGTTGCAGACGAGAAAGTACCCCAGGGCCACGGCCGCTCGCAGACCCCACGGCGCTGGGGCGAAGATCACCGACGGCAGCAGGCGGGCTGAGTCCTCGTGCACGACCTCGTCCTCCCCTCTCCGCAGCGCGAAAACGTGTACGCTAACGTGGTTTCGTCCGAGTGCCACGATCTCGCGCACAATGAACGTCTCCGAGCACGAGGGGAACCGGTCCACGATGTAGGCCACAGCCCGGGGGCTCGCATTAGCACTCACGATACACCTGCTCCGTAAGGCACGCCGCGTTCTCCCACGTATACCGCGCTGCGCGCTTCAGGCCCCGCGCGCTCAGGTTCTCGCGCAAATCGCTGTCGCCCAGGACGCGCGCCAAGGTGCGGGCCATATCGTGCACGTCCGCTGGGTCTACGAAAACGACGTCGTCGCCTGCCACTTCGGGAATTGACCCGCGGCGCGACGTGATGACCGGTACGCCACATGCCATCGCTTCGAGCACAGGGAACCCGAACCCTTCCTCAAGCGAGGGGAAGAACAAAACGCTCGCCATTGAATAAACAGCCGCCAGGTCATCGTCCGCGATGTAACCGGGGAGGTGCACCGATTCACGGAGCCCGAGCAACGTCGCGAGCCGGCCCGCCCGTGCACCGAAGCGTTGCCGCCCTACCAGAACGAGTCGATACTCGCCGCGGTGCGCGTCACGGTATGCGCTGTACGCCTGCAGCATGCCGACGACGTTCTTACGGGGCTCCAGATTGCCGACGTAGAGGATATATTGATCCGGCAGCGCATACCGCTTTCGGACACCCTCAAGGGCGGCCGCCTCGTGGACACGGTGGAGATCCGGCCGTACGCCGAAGGGAATGACAGAGACGTTCACTCTGAGCCGAGGCACGATCGCACGAAGCGCCTGCCGCGTGGCCTGCGAAGGGACGATAATGTGCGCCGCGCGCCGGATCGACGCGGGAAGCAGCATTCCGTAGTGCCAGCGGTTGAGGCGAGCGCACCATTGAGGGCATGTGAGCGCGAACAGGTCGTGCACGGTGAGCACGACCGGTTTCTTGACCCACATTGGGGCGACGTATCCAGGCGCGTGGAGCAGGTCGTACGGGCCTTCGTTCACGATCGCGCCCAATCGAAGTTGTTCCCAAAGAATGCGGCGCACTCGTCCGGCGCCTGGCAGTCCGACCCGAAAGGTCGAAAGGCGGGGCCCGGAAAGGTTTGGGACGTCGGCACTGTCGCGGACGAAGAGGCGTACGTCGCACTCTCCCCGCCGAGCCAGAGCGCGTGACAGTTCGAAGATCGAAACCTCGACACCGGTTCGGTGCCCTGCCAAGAGCATTCCGTTCAACGCAACGCGCGTCATGGTGTGAGGGCTCCCCGTGCGTTGCCGGCCGTCAGCGCAGCGTCGAGCACGCGCTGAAACCGGGCGGCAGTGCGGTCGAGCGTAAACTTGCGCCCGACGCGCTCCCTGCCGCGGGAGCCCATGGAGTCGGCAAGAACAGGGTCAGCGAGGATCCGGCTCACCGCTTCGGCGATGCCAGTCGCCGACCCTGGCTCGGTCAAGAACCCGTCGACCCGATCGCGGACGATCTCAGCGGGCCCGTCACGGCTGATGGCAATCACGGGCCGGCCAGCGGCCATTGCCTCGATCAGGACGCGCCCAAATGGCTCTCGCTCCGACGGGAGGACCAGGCACGCGACGCCGGGCAGATGCGCTGGGAGGTCATCAACGAAGCCTAGAAAAGTCAGGCACTCGCCAAGCCCAAGACGGGTCGCGAGCGCCTCGAGCTCAGCGCGATAGCCGGGGTGGTCGGCGAAGAGGTCGCCCCCGGCGACCACGAACCGTGCATCGGGATACGTTCGGTGGACAAGGGCCGCGGCCTCGATGAACACCGCATGCTTCTTCCAAGGTACGAACTGCCCCGCCATGGCGACGACCTTCAGGTTCTTATCGAAGGACGCCCAGCCGACGGTCGGCTGTCCTGCCCGTACAGCCGCCTCGACGTCGAGACCGTTATAGATCAAAACGATCTTCGCGCGGACGTGGAGCGTACGCTGAAGGTGTGCGCGGATGGCGCGCGAAATGGCGATGACGTAGGCACAGCCGGCCGTGGAGATGCGAACAAAGCGGCCCCCGGGGACGAAGTCGCGGACGTGCCAGATCAACGGCCTGCGCATCAGCCACGCCGCCGGTCGAGCGAAGATGAGCGCCGACATGCTATTTGCGTGGACCGCACGAACACGCGCGCGCCACATCAAGTGCGTCAGCGCGACCGTCGTGATGAGAACACTCGCCAGTGTAACGGTGAGCGCCCACGGGGTCAGCGTCCGCGTGATGCGCCGCAGCGCCAGGTACCGGACGGGCACGTGAAGCGCCCGGAAACTGTCTGCGAGCGGCCCGTTGCCAGGAAGCACCACGATGGGCGAGAACCGGCTCCGGTCGAGTTCGCCAACAAGGTCGAGGAGACTGCGCTCCGCGCCTCCCAACACCGACGTATGGTGCAGGAACAGTACCGTGCTGGGTCCGGCCCCCGCGCGCGGCGTTTTCACGGGCGCCCTCCCTCGAGACGTGCCGCGGGCAGGCCGACCACCGCCGCCCTGCGCCGCGCCCAAATTGCCCGCAGGCCGCCCAGGCAAACCGGAACCGTCTGCATGAGGATCTGCACATCCAGGAGCAACGATTGCCTATGAATATAGTAAAGATCATATTTAATCTGGTCGTGGATCCTCCCGCGGCGATCCGTGGCGACTTGCCAAAGGCCGGTCATGCCGGGAACGGCCTCCAAACGAAGACGCTGCAGCGCATCGTATTCCTGCGCGAACAGCGGCATTTCTGGCCGCGGGCCGACCAGACTCATCTCTCCCTTCAGAACGTTGAGCAATTGCGGCAGTTCGTCCAGCGCCGACTCACGCAGCAACCGGCCGGCGCGCGTCACGCGCGCGTCGGACGGTGACGAAGGCTTTGCACAGTACGCGGGAGTGGCGGTGTGCAGCGTCCGAAACTTCAGGATTACGAACCGCCTTCCGCCCTTACCCACACGCACCTGCCGGAAGATCACGGGTCCGCCCGACGTGAGCTTGACGACTGCCGCGATGGCCAAAAGAACGGGGAACAGGAGCGCCAGTAGAAGAGCCGCTACGACCACGTCGATGGCTCGCTTGAAGGCGTGGTTTGTCCTGGGTTTCACGGCCATCCCCCCAAACTGGATGGACTGTGCGCGCGCTCGGCCACGATGCGGCCGATGATCGACGAAAGCTGTTCCACAGCGCCGGGCCGGCTGAAAGACCGGTCACACTCCTCGACCACGACCTCACGGAAATGCCAGCGATGCCCTGCGCAATACCGGGCGTAGAATCCACGCTCGGAGAGACTCGGGTCATCAGCCCCCCAGACGAACGCAGCCGTCTTGCCAGGAAAGCGCGACGGCCGCAGTCCGTAGGCACCGGGCCGGGACGCCTGGGCGACTGGCCGGTACTTGCGCGCCGAGTGGCCCAGCAGTGCGCCGGCCACACGGTGCCAGTCGACGTCGAGTCTTAGCAGTTTTCGCCACGTGTCCGGGCGCCGGAGTTTACCGAGGTAAATGCGGAGCCCATGACCGAACTCGCGCAATCGAGTCTTCGTCCCTTGGGTCTCGCCAAAATGCGTCGCGCCCAGCAGGACTCCTGCCACGGCGGTACGCGATTCCTCGAGCACCCTCAGCGCAGCCACGCAGCCCAGGCAGTTGGCCACAAGAACAAGATGGCTCTCGGGGAAGAGACCAAGCGCGTGCTCTTGGGCGGCAATCCCATCCTCGATCATCGTTCGAACGGAGACCGCCGCGTCATCCCCGTCGCTCTCACCGCGGCCGCGGTAGTCGAAGCGAATGCTTCGGACTCCATGCTGCTCCAAGGCTGTCGCCAGCACGAAATGGACCCGGTGCGGTCCCCCTCGGGTCGTGGCGGGACCTGCCATGAAGAGCACGCAAGGGGCATCCGGGTCGGCCTCTTCCGGCTCGTGAAGGATGCCCCGCAAGCGGCTACCGTTAGAGATGATCGTGAGAGGCTTTAGCATGGGTTGCGTCGATTCGTTGTAGGCAGTCCAGTACTTGATCTTCGAGCTGCGTCAAACGGTACACATCGTTTCTCGACCAAAACCGCCGCCGGGAGCACCCCGCTGCCGTCGCCGATGCGAGGGAGAACCGAGGCAACCCTGGCGGCACGCCGGTGACAGGACGGCCGAGCCCTTCGACGAGATCCTCTGAAAACGAGAAGCCGAATGCGTCGATCCCGCCGGCCGCTCGAGGGCGCTGATATCCGTCGGCCAGACCCGCCACAACGGCCGAACAGCGCAGTTCCTTGACGTAGGACGCCGGACGCTCAATTGCATCAACCAGAATCAGCGCGCTCACATCGGCGCTGCTTGCCGCGTACCAGGAGGCGAACAAGCCGCCCGCCCGGACCCCAAGAAGCGTTAGTCTCGCAGCCGGCAGGTCGGATCGGAGAACCGCCGCGACGTCCTGGACTGCTCGACCGAAGAATTCCGCCCGGCATTCGTACAAGTCGAGCGGGCTGTCACCTGTCCCGTGGTAATCCATCCGGCAGACCCTCACCGACTGCCGCGCTAGCTGCCGTGCCAGGTTGACCAGCACCCGGCAAGAGTTGTTGAGCTCGTTCGCGAGAGGGGGGCAAATCAGTAAAACGTGCGCGTACGTCCAGCACCGGCCGCTCGGTGCCGCGTGATAGTTCATGGTGTACAAAGGGCCGAACCGGCCTGTCACGTAGCGCGCTTCTTCACAGAGTTCACGCATGTTCCATGGTCCGGAGCTCGATGAAGTCGCAGAGGGCCCCCACCGTCTCGAAGACGTCCATCGAAATCGTCTCGGGGTCAATTTCGATACCGAACTTCTCCTCGAGCGAGAGGATCAGCGTCGCCCCATCCACTGAGTCGAGCCCGATCCCGCCGTAGAAGATCGGCATTTCCGGCGCCAGGCCGCCGGGGGGCACCTGGCCCGGCCACTCCTCCTCAACGATCTCGTAAAGCGAGTTCATGGTCTCAAGAGTCATTGCTCATACTCATCCTGTTAGGTCACGTTGTCTCAACGAAGTCGCTGATTCCGAGCAGGTCCACGCTCTTCCGGCGCCGACGGATGAACAGACCGCCCGAGGGCATGACGAGCACCTCGCCAGGAACGTCGTGGCTCAAGAACAAGAGCGGGCTCATGGACAAACCGTATGCGCCCGCGTTCTCGAAGACGACCAGGTCGCCGATCTCAGGTCGACGCACACGCACGTCGCGGGCGAGGCAATCGAGCGTGGTGCAGAGTGGTCCAACGATGTCAGTCGTGAATTCGGAACTCTCGTGACCGCGGCCGATCAGCCGAATCCGCGGTGACTTTCGGTCGAACCGCAACAGCGGCGATGCGGCCAGGTTGTGGTGGATGCCCCCGTCGACAATGACGAAGTGGCGCCCACGTGAGACCTTCACATCCTGAACGCGGCACACGAATCTCCCGGCCGTCGCGACGAGATAACGCCCGCTCTCGACAATGAACCGCGTCGTTCTGAAGAAGTTGTCTGCACGCAACTCCGCGCAGATGCGAGCGATTCCACGAGCAGCCTGCTCAATGTCGAGTGGCTCTTCCGCGTCCGAGAACGGTACGCCGAATCCCCCGCCGAAATTGACGGCCTGCAACGGCCGGCCGAGTCGGTGGGCCAGCCGCCGGGCCAAGTCCGCGACCTTGCGTGAGTTCTCGATAATCCTCGCGGCGTCCAGGATCGCCGTGCCGAAATAGACGCTGATAGCGCCGATCTCAACGCCGCCCAGGTCATCGTAGTCGCCGAGGCGATCCCACAATGCTTCCTCATCGATGCCGAACGGCGAGGCCTTCCCCGACATTCGTATCCTGGCACCGCTGTCCGCATGCAGCGGGTTGATCCGCAATGCCACGACAACGCGCCGGCCGGCCTCACGTGCCGCGTGGCTCAGGCGTTCAAGCTCGTTCCACGACTCAACGTTGATGAGCCAGACGCCCCTCCCGACGTAGCCACGCAGGTCGTCCTTCGATTTCGCCGGACCGGCGGCGATCACCCGAGATGCGAGCGCTCCCGCCCTCAGCGCGATCGCCAGTTCACCCGCCGAAGCCACTTCAGCCCCAAGCCCCTGGCCAAGTATGAGCCGGCAGACGTCGAGATTGGGGTTGGCTTTAATCGAGTAGACTGTTTCGACCCCCTCGCCAAGCAGGTCGCGTAGCTGCGTGCACGCCGTCTCGATCGCAGCACCGTCGTAGATGTAGAGTGGCGTGCCGAAGCGTTCGGCATATTGCTGAATGTGGGAGTTGCTGATCATAACGCCCCTCCGACACGACGCGACGTTCGGCGAGAGACGCATTACATTTTCCGTACCGCCCAGAGAACAGGCCGAGCTTTCAAGATTAATGTTTATCGAACCCCTTAAGGATTCCGGCTTTGGGCGAACGTCACGGATTCACTCCCGACTTGTCGTCGTCGGTCGGATCTTACCGGGCCGGACGGCGCACTCCGCAAATGCTGATGTTTCCATCGGGTTTCCGGGTCGCCGTCTGGGCCGAGCCCAGGCTCGCACGGGTCGGGAAGCAGCGCCTGCGCGCGCAACGGATCGATAGCTGGGCGAGACGTCGGCCGTCGCCAGTTCGCTCACGAAGTGCAGGTTAAGGACCCGCGTGATACCCGCGGTGGTGCTCCATCGCCCACGACGATGCGAGGACCGCGGCGGGGACGGCCACGGCCAGCCGTTCTGCGCGTTCGTCGTGCCGGCTCCAAAACAAGGTGAAACTGGTGGCGAGAAAGTCGCCACTCTTCGTTGATCTCCGCCGGTCAATTCCCCACGCGAAGCCGGAAGGTCAGGGTGCCAGGCCCGTTCCTGCTCCGTGGTTGAAGCCGAGAAACGGCCGGCTGTGGTGGCGATCAGCGAGAAGTCTCGCCATCCCGGAGCGCAATCGACCAGCCTATGTCGTACCTGTAACGGGCCGTACCGGCGGCATTGGCATTTACGAAGATCGCAACGCTCCTGATGGAAGCGGCCAGACCAAGTTCCATCCGCGGTTGTGCCGGCCGAATACTTGGCGCCCTGGGAGAGGGCACACCGACATCTTGCGCGTTGGGCTTACGTCCGATAATGGAGATTATGTTCGATCTTGGCCGAAGGTAACGAATGGGCTGATTCTATTGACCGCAGATGCCTCGCGATTCTCGGCCGGATCGCCTGAAGCTCCCCCTTCTTGCTGGCCCCGACGATTGGAAGAACTCATGATGGAATCTCCGATCGGGGTGGCCGCCGGTCACATTGGTCCCGCGCGAGGTCATTGTCGAAGAGCAGCCCTATGCCCATGACTTATGAAATTCATCCCGCGATCGGCATCGCCCGGCTCGGGTCAAGCCCGTTGTCTACCGAAGAGGGATACTTCCTCGGCCCGGAGCCTGGGGTGGCTCCCCCCGCGAGCTATCGCGACTCCGCCGGTTACCTGAAGCGCCAGGCCGCGCGGTTCCGCATCTTCGTCTGCCAGCGAGACGAGACCGGGACGCTGCTCGACGCGGCTGAGATACGCATCGGAGACATACACAAGATTACATGGACTGTCCATCTTGTGAATCGCAAAGGTGTTGCCCGGCGCCAGTTCTTTTCGGGTCCCGGCTTCCGAAACCAGGCGACAGGCGACGATGGCACCGATCATTCCCTGATCATTGACCCCGGACCGCGCAGCGTCTCCGCGCAAGGGGAGCGCCGGGTCTTTGACACGGGACGCTTTCGGACCACCCCCGTGAAGCTCGGCGAAATCTGCTGGCTGTCGGATGGCCGTTTGCTCGTTCTGGGCGGACACGGGCGATCGGGCTCGGATCCCGAGCAGCCTCGGCTGAGCAATCAACGCGGACACTTCGTCGACAATGACCACTGGTTTGACGACACTTCGGACGGACCGGTCGTGGCGACCGTCGAGCTGAGCAACGGCGAAATTGTCGAATCACGGGCCTGGGCGGTTGTCGCGCCGCCGGACTTCGCGCCGGGGATCACGAACCTGGTGACGCTCTACGATCTGCTCTTCGACCAGGCCGTCCAACGGGGGGTGCTCAAGGCGCCGACCGACCGGGATCAGCCTTTGTCGTTCACGCGGCACATTCAGCCGATCCTCGCGCGCGGCATGGAGTACCGTTGGGTCAACCGGCAGACGTACTTCGGTTTCGACGATAACGGCAAAGGCCACGGATACGGCAGTGCCGCCGACTTTTCGAACTTGTGGGAGGTCCTCGCCGATCCGTCACCTGCCGCCCAAGCCCGGCGGGCCTCCATTGTGGGCGCGCTGCGCAACCCCGACCGCCGCGCTCGTCAGCCCCAGGGTGGCTGGCTCATCCCTCGGCTCAGCGATGCCGAATGGGCCCGCGCCGGCGTGGACAACGTGCTCCCTTTGACGCCCACTCAATATAAGATCATGCAAGC